>NZ_JAPEMM010000002.1:1200000-1540307 GCF_026342735.1 Streptomyces sp. NBC_00193 | reverse complement strand
CCCGGTGATGTTCACGGTCTCGGTGCCGCCGGCTCCGGTGGTCGTGGAGTGGGCCGTGGACCAGTGGGTGCCGTTGACCGACAGTTCGATCCGGTACGCCTTGGCGTAGGCGGCCTCCCACTGCAGGACGACCTTGCTCAGCTCGGTCGCGGCGCCGAGGTCCACCTGCAGCCACTGGGCGTCGGAGGCGGCGCTGGACCAGCGCGAGCCGTTGTTGCCGTCGACGGCGTCGGCGGCCGGGGTGCCGTAGTGCTCCTGGCTGGAGGCCGTGACCGCCTTGCCCTGGGAAACCGGCACGGGCTCGGCCGAGGCGGCGGGGACCGTCGGTGCCAGCGCGAGCAGGCTGCCGACGAGGGCGGTCGTGACCGCCCCGGCGATCCCCCTCCGGGTGGAGACGGGACGTCGTCCGCGTGGCAACGCATCGAGGGGTATGCCAGTGGGCATGGGTGCTCCTTTGACGAACCTGAACCGGGAGAGCGCTCTCCAGACCTTGCCCGTAACGCGATCGGCCGGTCAAGGACCGTGACGCCTTTTCTTTTGGCTTTCATTAAGTTCCGAGCAGGGGGCCTTCGGGAGGGGCGCCCCTGGGCAGCACTGAGCAGCCCAGGGGTGGCCATGGGCTGCTGTGGGGTGGTCGTGCCGGCTGCCGATCGGGCATCCCGGCGCGGCCGGGCCGTTCGCCGCGAACGGCCTGACGGCCCGCGGGACTCGGCGGGTTCTGCACGAACACGGGGCCGGGCCGAACCCGGACGCACGGCAACCCTCCCGTGGGGAGCCGGGAGGGTGCTGGGCCCGGGATGGTCCGGAGCCACACCATAGGCACCGGCACGCGCGGGCCGGTAGGCATATGGCAGGGGAAGTTCCGCATGCTTCGTCCGGCTGCCCGGGAGCGCCGCCGCAGGCTCGGCCGGGTGTTCCGGCCGAGCGTTCTGCGGGGGCGAGGAGCGTGGGGCGAGGGGACGTCCCGCGGCGCCGGCGGGGAACGGAAACCGGCCGGGACCGTGGGCGAACCGCCGGACTTACGCGTGGAGCTCGCGGTGGCTGCGGACGATGCCCGCGTAGCGGCGGCCGCTGGTCTTCACGGTGCGCTGCTGGGTCGCGTAGTCGACGTGGACCAGGCCGAAGCGCTTGTCGTAGCCGTAGGCCCACTCGAAGTTGTCCAGCAGGGACCAGGCGTAGTAGCCGGCCAGCGGGGCGCCTTGGTGGACGGCGCGGGCGCAGGCTGCCAGGTGCTGTTCCAGGTAGGCGGTGCGCTCGGGGTCGTCGACCGCGCCGTCGGGGCCGACGGTGTCGGGGAACGCGGAGCCGTTCTCGGTGACGTAGAGCTTCTGGACGCCGTAGTCGTTGGTGAGGCGCAGCAGCAGCGATTCGATGCCGTTGGCGTCGATCTGCCAGTCCAGGCCGGTGCGCGGTACGTCCGGGAGGCGGACTTCGCGGGCGAACGGGACCGGGCCGAGGGCGTCGTCGGTGACGGTGGCGGGGAAGTAGTAGTTGAGGCCGTGCCAGTCGAGGGGCGCGGCGATGGTCTCCAGGTCGCCGGGGCGCTCGGGCAGCTCCACGCCGTACAGCTCCCGCATGTCGGTGGGGAAGCCGCGTCCGTAGACGGGGTCGAGCCACCAGCGGTTGGTGTGTCCGTCCATGCGGACGGCGGCGGCGATGTCCTCGGGGCTGTCGGAGGCGGGGACCACCGTGGAGTGGTTGGTGACGAGGCCGATCTGCGCGCCGGGTGCTGCGGCACGGATGGCCTGCGCGGCCAGGCCGTGGCCCAGCAGGAGGTGGTAGGAGGCGCGGACGGCGGCGGTCAGGTCGCTCAGGCCGGGGGCCATGCGGCCTTCGAGGTGGCCGATCCAGCCCGAGCAGAGCGGTTCGTTGAGGGTGGCCCACTGGGTGACGCGGTCGCCGAGCCGTTCCGCGACGGCGGAGGTGTAGGTGGCCAGGTGCTCGGCGGTCTCGCGGACGGTCCAGCCGCCGCGGTCCTGCAGGGCCTGCGGGAGGTCCCAGTGGTAGAGGGTCACCGAGGGGGTGATGCCGGCCTCCAGGAGCCCGTCGACCACCTTGTCGTAGAAGTCGAGGCCCCGGGCGTTGACCGGTCCGGAGCCGTCGGGGACGATGCGCGGCCAGGCGATCGACATGCGGTAGGCGTTGGTGCCCAACTGCTTCATGAGGGAGATGTCCTCGGGCCACCGGTGGTAGTGGTCGCAGGCCTCGTCGCCTGTGTCACCGTTGTCGATCTTGCCGGGGGTATGGGAGAACGTGTCCCAGATGGACGGCCCGCGGCCGTCCTCCTTGACGGCTCCCTCTATCTGGTACGCGGAAGTGGCCGTGCCCCAGGCGAAGTCCTGGGGGAAGGCGCCGAGGTCAATGGAATCCGACACAGCAGACCTTTCGAAGATCATGGGAGGAGGCGCTACTTGACCGCGCCGGCGGTCAGCCCGGTGACGAGGTAGCGCTGGAGGAGGAGGAATCCGCCGACGACGGGCAGGCTCACGACGAGCGAGGCGGCCATGACCTGGTTCCAGTACACGTCGTTCTGTGTCGAGTAGCCCTGCAGGCCCACCGCGAGGGTGCGGGTCGCGTCGTTGGTCATCACCGAGGCGAACAGCACCTCGCCCCAGGCCGTCATGAAGGCGTAGACGGCGACGGCGACGATGCCGGGGATCGCGGCGGGCACGATGACGCGGAAGAGGGCGCCGAGGGGACCGCAGCCGTCGACCTTGGCGGCCTCGTCGAGGTCCCTGGGGACCGAGTCGAAGTACCCGATCAGCATCCAGATCGAGAACGGCAGCGAGAACGTCAGGTACGTGAGGATCAGCCCGGCGCGCGAGCCGAACAGCGCGATCCCGGTGGCATTGCCGATGTTGACGTAGATGAGGAACAGCGGCAGCAGGAAGAGGATGCCGGGGAACATCTGCGTCGACAGCACCGTGACGGTGAAGACCCGCTTGCCGCGGAAGGAATAGCGGCTGACGGCGTAGGCCGCGAAGATCGCGATGACGACGGAGAAGACGGTCGCCGAACCGGCCACGATCAGCGAGTTCATGAAGTAGTCGCCGAGGGGGACGGTCTTCCAGATGTCGAAGTACGGCTGGACGGTCAGGCCGGAGGGGATCCACTGGAACTTCCCCGACACGTCCTGCAGCGGCTTCAGCGAACTGGAGATCATGACGTACACCGGCAGCAGGACGAACCCGGTGAGGAGCGTCAGGAACACCAGCCGGCTCACCAGGAACGACTTGGGGGGTGCCATGGGCGACCGGGACTGCACCGCCTGGGTGTGCCTAGGCATCGGTGGCGCTCCTTCCTCGGGAGGTGAACAGGAGGTAGAGGCCGGTCACGACGAGCAGGAACAGCAGCAGCAGGACGGACATCGCGGATCCGGTGCCGAAGTTCCAGGTCTGGAACGAGGACTGGTAGATGTGGATGGAGATCAGGTCGGCCGACGCCGGTGCCGATTTCCCGAACAGGACGAACGGCGTGTTGAAGTCGTTGAACGTCCACAGGAACAGCACCAGGATCAGGACCTGGTTGACCGGGCGCAGCGAGGGGAGCGTGATGCGGCGGATCTGCTGCCAGACGCCCGCCCCGTCCAGGGCAGCGGCCTCGTAGATCTCGCGGGGGATGTTCTGCAGGCCGGCCATCATGATGAGGAAGGCGAAGGGCCAGCCCTTCCAGACCGAGACGACCAGCAGGGTGACGAAGGCGTTGTCGCCGATGAGCCAGAACGGCGGGCTGTCGGTGAGCCCGAGCTGGTCGTGGATGACGTGGTTCACCAGGCCGTTGTCGCGCTGGAACATGAAGGCCCAGGTGATGACGGCGGCGTAGACGGGCAGTGCGTACGGCACCAGGAAGATGGTGCGCAGGATGCCCCGGCCCTTGAACGTCTCCTGCATGAAGATCGCGGCCGCCGTGCCGATCAGCCAGCACAGGCCCACGGAGAAGAAGGTGAACAGGCACGTGGTGAAGAAGGAGCTCAGCAGTGCCTGGCCGACCGGTGCGTCGAAGTCGACGGTCAGGGCGTAGTTGTCCAGGCCGGACCAGGGCGCGTTGCCCCAGTCGCGGAGGTAGAACTGGGTGAGCTCCTTGAAGCTGACCACGATGCCGATGACCATCGGGATCAGGTGGACCAGGAGTTCGAGGACGAGTGCGGGGAGCAGCAGCAGGTACGGCAGGGAGATCCGGCGGAGCCGCCCGGAGCGGCGGGTGCGAGGCGCCGCTCCGGGCTGGTTCTTCCGTACCGTCCGCTTGCCCGTACGAGGGGGTGCGGTGGTGGTCATGAGGTGTCCGTGCCTACTTCTTGGGCATCTGCTGCTGGGCCTTCTCGAGCTTGGCCTTCACCGACTCCGTGGTGACCGGCCGGCCGGCCGCCGCGTCGGCGAAGAGCTCCTTGACCGCGGTGCCCACCACCGTCTCGAACTGCGACTCCTCGGGGACCTGCGGGAGGGCGGAGGCGCTCTTGGCGAGGGTGTCGCGCAGGACGGCGAGGCCGGGGGTGTTGAACGCGGGGTCGGTCTGCGCGGACTTCACCGGCGGGATGGATCCGTAGGCCTTGTTGAGGATCTTCTGCTCCTCGTCACCGGTCATGAAGTTCACGAACTTCGTGGCGCCGTCGATGTTCTTGGTGTTCTTGAAGACGGCCATGTTGATGCCGGCGACCATGGAGTTGGTGGACGTTCCCGTGCCCGGCGCGCCGGACTGCACGGGCGCGGGGACCACGCCCCACTCGTCCTCCTTCATGCCCTGCGCGGCGAAGGTGGCCGAAGCGGTCTGCCACAGCACCATGGCGGTCTTGCCCTTGGCGAAGTCGCTCAGTGACTGGTTCTGGGAGTACTCGGCGTTGCCCTTGGCGACGATCTGCGCGTCGGCCATCAGGTCGACGTACTGCTTCACGGCCTTGACCGCGCCGTCGGAGGTGAAGTCGGCCTTGCCGTCCGCGGTGAAGAAGTCCGCGCCGTGCTGCTTGCCCAGGACGAAGACCTGGTGGATGTTGTTCGAGAGGTTGGAGCCCTCGACGCCGAGTCCGGCCTTGCCGTCCTTGGTCAGCTGCTTGCCGGTGGCGATCACCTCGTCCCAGGTGGTCGGCGGCTTGGTGACGCCGGCGTCGGCGAACGCCTTCTTGTTGTAGTAGAGCGCGTAGGCCATCGAGTACAGCGGGACGGCCGCCGGGTCCTGGCCCTGGACGCCGGTGGAGCCGAGCGCGGACTCCACGAACCGGTCCTTGCCGCCGATCTTCTCGAAGTTCTTGCCGTCCCACGGGAGCAGCGCGCCACTGGCCTGGAGCGAGGCGCTCCAGGTGTTTCCGATGTTCAGGACGTCGGGGCCCTGACCGGAGGTGGTCGCGGTCAGGATGCGGTTGAGCAGGTCGCCCCACGGCACGACCTCGAGCTTGACCTTGATGCCCGTCTGCTTCTCGAACTTGTCGAGCTCCGGCTGGAGGACCTGCTTGTCGACTTCCAGGCTCGATCCCTGGTTGGAGGCCCAGTAGGTCAGCGTCTTCGGCTGCTCGTTGGACCCGCTCCCGTCGGTGGAGCCGCCACCACCACAGGCGGCCGCCCCGAGGACGAGGGAGAGGGTGACGGCGCCGACCGCTGCGACTCTGATTCTGCGCATGGCTCCATGGGCCTTTCAGGAAGGAACGGGATGCCGACTGCGGGGTGGGGGGCGGACGTTCCGCGGTTCGCCCCCAAAACCACATGGCTTAATTTAGGATGTGAGTTAAACCTCAAGCGAAGGACTCGTCAAGAGCGTTCACGCAGGTATCTTGCAGGTACGGGCATCGATGACAGGGGACAGAGTGCGAGTACGTAGCGGCAGAACAGTGCGTGACCTGCGGCGCGAGAACCGAACCGCTGTTTTGCAACGGTTGTATTTCGACGGCCCCTTGAGCCGCTTCTCGCTGGGCCCGGCCACGGGGCTGAGCTCCGGATCGATCAGCAACGTGGTCGCGGAGCTCGTCACCGACGGCCTGGTGGAGGAGGCCGGGAGCGTGGAGTCGGCCGGCGGGCGCCCCCGGACCCTGCTCCGCGTCAGCCCGACCAGCGGCTACATGATCGGCGTGGACGTCGGCGAGACCCGCATCCGCATCGAGCTCTTCGACCTCACCCTGACCGAACTCGCCCGCGTGGAACGCCCCCTGGAGGTGGCGGGGCCCCGCCGCATCGACCGCTACGACGTCACCGTCGTCGTGCAGCACCTCCGCGAGGGCATCGCCGAGGTCCTGCGCAGGGCCGGCATCGCACCCGAGCGGCTCCTGGGCGTCGGCATCGGCGTTCCCGGCATCGTCGCGCGGACCGCGGACGGCGCCGTCGTCCACGGCCAGACCATCGGCTGGGACGCGGTCCCCCTGGAGCGGATGCTGCGCGACTCCCACCTGCTGCCCGAAACCGTTCCGTACTACATCGACAACGGGGCCAAGACCCTCGGCCAGGCCGAGATGTGGTTCGGCGCCGGACGCGGGGCGCACAACGCCGTCGTCGTGCTCTTCGGCTCCGGCGTCGGCGCCTGCGTGGTCAGCGACGACACCCGGACCGGCCGCGCCATCGAGTGGGGCCACCTGACCGTGCGCGTCCGCGGGCGCCGCTGCCGCTGCGGAGCCCAGGGCTGCCTGGAGGCGTACGCGGGGGCCGAGGCCCTCCTGGAACGCTGGGCCGAGGCCGGCGGACGCCCCCCGGCCGACGCCGACGAGGAGACCGCCCTGACCGCGATGCTCGCCGCCGCCTACCCCGAGCCTGGCCCCGACGGCGCCGCCCCCACGGCCGACACGACCGCCCTGGCCGTCCTGGAGGAGACCGCCGAATACCTCGGCGCGGGATTCTCCGACCTGATCAACCTCTTCCAGCCCGAACGCATCCTCGTCGGCGGCTGGGCCGGCCTGCAGCTCGGCACCCGCTTCCTGGAGTCCGTACGGTCCTACGCCACCTCCTACGCCCTGTCGTACCCGGCGGCCAACGTCCGCATCGACCTGGGCACCTTCGGCCCCGACGCCGTCACCGTCGGCGCGGGAATCCTGCCCCTCGCCGACTTCTTCGCCCGGGGCGGACACCGCACGGAACCCGAACGCGAGGAGCCGCTGCCGGCCTGGCGGACCACGCTGCAGGAGCGGGCGGCGCACTGACCGCCCGGCCCACCCCGCAGCCCGCGCGGTGGGCCGGCCGGCATCCGGGCGGCGGCCCTCCAGGCCCGGGCGGCGGCCCTCCGGTCAGGGTGGCGCCCCTCCGGTCAGGGCCTACCGCTCCAGGGGCGCGAGCCCGTCCCCGGCCGGGGACACCCGTTGCCCCGCATGGTCGAAGACGTACAGCTGCGCGAGGTCGACCAGGAGCGGGATCTGCGCCCCCACCCGCACCCGGACGTGCGGTCCCGTGCGCACCACGAGGTCGCTGCGCACCGCCCCCAGCCGTTCCGCGGCGACGCCCGCGTCGGGCCCCCGGGGGGATTCCGGCGGCGCGTCCAGGACCGCCACCGACCCGGACAGCCGTTCCGCGGCCCGGGCCTTGAGCCGGCCCAACCCGCTCTGCTGCCGCCTGAGGCTGCGCCGGGGAGCGGCGACCGGCTGCCGCGCCGACTCCAGATCCGCCACCACCGCGGGGCGCGAGCCCGTGTCCACGTGGACCAGCGCCTCGTGCCCCTGGTACTCGACGTGCTCGACGATGCCCGTCATCGCCACCTCGCCCGGCCGTGCCTGGCTCGGCGGTGCGATCCGTACCGCCTCCGACCGCAGGCCGACGATGACCGGGCGCCCCTGCTGGATCCGTAGCAACTGGTGGTCGGGGCTGAGGGGTTGGGGAAGGGCGAGCCGGTGGCGTCCCAGGTCGATCCACATGCCCGCGCCCAGCGGCGCGTGGACGACGGCCTGGAGCAGGCTGATCCGGGGTGTTCCGATGAACGCCGCGACGAACACGTTCGCCGGGAGGGCATAGGTGTCCCGTGGTGAGCTGACCTGTTGGAGGACGCCTCCCCGCATGACCGCCACGCGGTGCCCGAGGGACATCGCCTCGGACTGGTCGTGCGTCACGTAGACCGTGGTGACGCCGAGTTCGGCGGTCAGCCGGGCGATCTCGGCCCGCAGGTGGGTGCGGAGCTTCGAGTCCAGACTGGAGAGCGGCTCGTCCATCAGGAACACCGACGGCCGCCGGGAGATGGCCCGGCCCATCGCCACCCGCTGGCGCTCGCCGCCGGAGAGCTGTCCGGGGAAGCGGTCGAGGAGGTCCTCGATGCCCAGCATCCGGGCCGTGGCCTCCACCTGGGGCTCGTGATCCCCGCGGGGGTCGCGCAGCTTCAGCGGGAATCCGATGTTGGCGCGGCCCGTCATGTTCGGGTACAGCGCGAAGCTCTGGAACACCATCGCGATGTCCCGCTCGCTCGGCGGTACGTGATTGGCGTACTCGCCGTCGAGGTACAGCGCGCCCTCGGTGATCTCCTCCAGCCCCGCGATCATCCGCAGGACGGTGGACTTGCCGCAGCCCGAAGGCCCCAGCAGAACCAGGAACTCGCCCGGCTCGACGGTGAGGGAGACGCGGTCGACGGCGAGGGAGCCCCGCCCGTATCTCTTGCTGACATCGCGCAACGCGATGGAACGACTCATAACGATCCGCCCGGGGCTGGGAATGGGGTGTGAGGGGGGTGGGGGAGTTGAGGTCAGAAGCTAGCGGAGGCCACCCCCGCGAGGGAACGCCTTGGCACAACATCCGGGAATCGAGCCCCGGTCGACCCCGGCGGCCGGCCCCGCCACGTGACGCCGGTACGGCGATCCGCAGGGCCCGCCGGGGAAACTCGCCCTTCCCGGAGGCGAGTTGATGGCCCGGCTTCCTTGACCGCGGCCGGGAACGCGCGTTAGGTTCCCGCAGATGGAGAGCGCTCTCCCGTGCCGGATCGGGCACCCGCAGTCCCCGGCCGGCGAACGGGCCCGCGAGGTGCGCGACCAGTTGCCGCCCCCACCTGTTGCCGCACCTGTTGGCCCCACCAGTTGCCGAGGCCCACGGACCGCTCACCGACCGGAGGACACGCGCGATGCGGCGGACACCGACCGACGAGCAGATCGCCCGCGCGATCGCGCACGCCCGAGGGCCGGACACCCGGGTGCTCGACAGCCGGGAGCTGGAGGGCGGCACCTTCAACTCCGTCCACCTGCTCACCCTGGACCGGGGCGCGGGACGGGAGTCGGCCGTGCTCAAGGTCGGGCCGCCCGCGGGCACACCCCTCATGACCTACGAGCACGCGCTGATGCGCACGGAAGCGGAGTTCTACCGGCGAGCCTCGGCGGTACCCGGACTTCCGGTGCCCGGAGTCGTGGCGACCGGCTTCGACCGGAGCGCGCTCGACGGCGACTACCTCCTGATGACCCACCTGGAGGGCGAACCCTGGGAGCGGCTGCGCCCCGGGATCGGCGCCGAGGACCGGGCCAGGCTGCGCACCGACCTCGGGCGCCTCGTCCGCGGACTCCACCGGGTGCGGGGTTCCTCGTTCGGCTATCCGTACGCCCATCCGCCGGCCGGCGCCGCAGCGAGCTGGCGGACCGCCTTCGAGGGCATGCTGGCCGACGTCTGCGCGGACGCCCGCCGCTTCCGGCCCCCGCTGCCCGTCGACCCCGACGAGGTCCTCGCCCTCGTCCGCGCCCGGGGCCGGCTCCTCGACCGGGTGACGACCCCCTCACTGGTCCACTTCGACCTGTGGGAGGGCAACATCCTGCTCGCGGAGCGGGACGGACGCCTGGAGATCACCGGAATCCTCGACGGCGAGCGCTCCTTCTGGGGTGATCCGCTCGCCGACCTCGTTTCCACCGCGCTCTTCGACGACATCACCCGGGACCCGGACTTCCTCGCCGGCTACCGCTCCGCACCGCTCACGCCCGACGAACGCCGGCGGATCGCGATGTACCGCGCCTACCTGGCCCTGATCGTCCTGATCGAAGGCGTCCCCCGCGGCCACGACCCGCAGGCGCGGGCGCCGCTCACCGCCGTGGCCGCCACCGACCTGCGGGCGGCCCTCGACCTCCTGCGGTAGGGCCAGGCAAGATCCGGCAGAGACGGCCTAGTCGCCGGTCCCCACCGCCACGGCGGCGGTGAAGCCCGCGGGGACGGCCACGTCCGTCAGGGACCAGTCGGGCAGGCCGTTCGCCGGGGTGTCGCCGGCGCCCACGTAGTCGAGGGCGAGGCCCCGGGCGAGCCCTATGCCCAGGCCCTTGAGGTACGCCTCCTTGCGGACCCAGACGCGGCCGAAGGCCGCGGGCCGCTCTTCCGGGGCCAGGGCCTTCAGCTCCGCGGTTTCCTGCGGGTGCAGCTGCCCGGCCAGCTCGGCCACGGCCGATGCCGCGGGCAGCGTCTCCACGTCGGCGCCCACCGGCATCGGGCCCACCGCGAGCAGGGCGAGCCGGTCGCTGTGCGACAGGGAGAAGTGCACGGGTCCGTCCGCGGACATCGGACGTCCGTGGGGGCCGTCGCACCCGGGGCACGGGGCGCGGCCGATCCGTACCCGGCCCGGGGCGAGGTCCAGCCAGGCCCCGAGCAGCACCCGCAGCGCCACGTGGGAGGTGACGTAGCGGCGCCGGTCCTCCTTGCGCTTGAAGGAGGCCGCGCGCTGTTGCTCGGCCGGGTCCAGGGTCTCCGGAGCCAGCCGGGCGGCCGCACCCTCCCGGTCGTCGGTGTCGACCAGCCACACGGCTGTCGACGCGTCGGACGGTGCCTGCGCGGCGGGCGGGAGCTCCGCACCGATCGTGAGGACGTGGGGCGTGAGCACGATCGGTGTTCTCCTAGGTCCGGCGCCGGCCGTCGGCAGGCTTCCTCTCAGTGTGCCTCTCAGTGTGCCGCGTTCTTCACCAGGGTGGCGATCATCTCCTCGTTCGCGGCCGTCAGCTGCGTCAGGGCGTAGGAGGTCGGCCACATGGATCCCTCGTCGAGGTGGGCCTGATCGCTGAAGCCGAGCGTCGCGAAGCGGGCCTTGAACTTCTCCGCGCTCTGGAAGAAACAGACCACCTTGCCGTCCCGGGCGTACGCCGGCATCCCGTACCAGAGCTTCGGTGCGAGGCCGGGCGCGCTCGCCTTGACGATCGCGTGGATCCGCTCCGCCATGACCCGGTCGGAGTCCTGCATCTCGGCGATCTTCGCGACCACGGAGGCCTCCTCCTCCGCCGCCTTGTCGGCGCGGGATCCGCGGCGCGCGGACGCCTTCAGCTCCTTGGCGTGGTCCTTCATCGCGGCGCGTTCCTCGTCGGTGAACCCTTCGAACGTGCTCTTCGCGGGTCGGTCGGTGTTCGTCATGGCGGTTTTCCTCACGGGAGTCGGGTGGGAGTTCGGGTGGTCGGGCCGGATGGCCGGGCCGGATGGCCCGGCCAGGGAGCGGGGCGGTCCGCTCCCGTCGTCACCACGAGCCGGCGATCTGGCGGGTCGTGGCGTTGAGCCGGTTGAACAGGTTCGTGACACCGATCATCAGGACGAGCGCGGCGAGCTGCTTCTCGTCGAAGTAGGTGGCGGCCGTGTCCCAGACCTCGTCGCTCACCGCGTCGGGACGGTCGGCCAGCCGGGTCGCGGCCTCGGCCAGCAGCAGGGCCGCCCGCTCCTCCTCGGTGAAGTACGGGGTCTCGCGCCAGACGGAGACCGTGGCCAGCCGCTCCTCGCTCACCCCGGCCTTGCGGGCCGCCTTGGCGCCGCTGTCGACACAGGAGCTGCACCCGTTGATCTGGCTCACCCGCAGGTGGACCAGCTCCAGCGTCTGCCCGTCCACCCCACCGGAGTGGACGGCCTTGAAGATCTCCTGGATGGGCTGCATCGCACCGGACAGGACGACGGCGGGGTTCTGCATGCGGGACTGCATCTCGGTGTGCTCCTCTACTGGTCTTCCGGTCCTCCGGGGTCGCCCCGGGTTTCCGGTGCCCCCCTCGGGGTGTGACTCCATAACAGCCGCAGCGGCCCGTCGCGACGATGGCGGTGGGACACCCTGGGACAGGCGGAACATCCTTGACCAGCGGAGACGGGGGCCGAGATAATTCGGGCGCGGCGGGACAGGGATACGGGGGGAACCGTGGACATGGAACGGCGGACGGCCGGAGCCGACCCGCAGGGCGAGCTGGCCGCACGGCTGCGGCTGCTCCAGGAGCTTTCCGGCCTCGGTGTACGGGCCCTCGCGAAGGAGGCGGGACTGAGCTCCTCCTCGCTCTCGCGCTACCTCAGCGGCCAGACCGCGCCGCCCTGGCCCGCGGTGGTCGCCCTCTGCCGCCTGGTCAAACGCGATCCCCGCCCGCTGCGCCCCCTCTGGGAGCTCGGGTCGGCCAACCCGCTGCCGGCGCCCCCGAAGACCAGCCGCCAGGTCCAGCCGCGGCCCCGCAACGATCTGCCCCGCGACGTCCCCGACTTCACCGGACGCGAGAGCCAACTCGCCGCCGTGCTCGCCGCGGTGGACAGCCACCGGGGTGTCGCCGTCGACGGCATGGCGGGCGTGGGCAAGACCTGCCTGACGGTGCACGCAGCGCACCGGCTCGCCGCCGACTACCCGGACGCCCAGCTCTACGTGGACCTGCACGGATTCACCGAGGGCCGGGAACCCCTGGATCCCGACTCGGCGCTGCGGATGCTGCTCGGGGCGCTCGACGTGCCGTCCGAGCGGGTCCCGCAGGAGGGCCTCGAACAGCTGGCGGCCTGCTGGCGCGCGGAGCTGGCGGGCCGGCGCGCCCTCGTGGTCGTCGACAACGCGGCCGACGCGGAGCAGGTCCGCCCGCTGCTGCCCGGCGCGGGCGACTCCGTCGTCCTGATCACCAGCCGCAACCGGCTGCTGGGCCTCGACGAGGTGCCGCCGGTCTCGCTCGACGTGCTCAGCCCGCGGGAGAGCGCGGAGCTGCTCGCCCGGGCCAGCGGGGACCCGGGCGGCTCCGAAGGCCGCCTCGCCCGCGAACCGGAGTCCGCCGCCGAGGTGCTGCGGCTCTGTGGCCACCTGCCGCTGGCCCTGCGGCTGGCCGCGGCCCGGCTGCGGCACCGGCCCGGCTGGACGGTGGGCATCCTCGTGGAGCGGCTGGCGGAGGGCGCGAGCGAGTTCGACACCGCCTTCGCCATGTCCGTACGGCAACTGGACCGGGCCCAGGCGCGGTTGTTCCGGATGCTGGGCCTGCTGCCCGGCGGGTCCTTCGACGCGTACGCGGCCGCGGCCCTGGCGGACGTACCGCTGCGCGACGCCCGGGAGATGCTGGAGGACCTGGTCGACGCACACCTGGTCCAGCAGCCGACGGCGGGCCGCTACCGGCTGCACGACCTGGTGCACCAGCACGCGCGCGGCGCCTGCGCGCAGCAGGACTCCCCGGCCGATCGGGAGCGCGCGCTGGGCCGCTTCCTCGACTACTTCGTGCACGCGGCGGCCGCGGCCGACGCGGCGATGCCGGTCCTCTCGCCGGGACGGCTGCCCTCCGCGGGCCGGCCCCCGGCCGAACTGCCGCGGTTCGCCGACAAGCACGCGGCCTGCGCCTGGCTCACCTCGGAATACGAGACGATGATCGCCGCCTTCGAGACGGCGGTCGCCGTCGGGGCGGACACGCACGTGTGCGAGCTGCCGCGCTTCCTGCGGGCGTACTTCGCACGGCGCTGCGGCACGACCCACCTCAACCACCTCTTCGAGCGCTCGCTGGCCGCCGCCGAACGCCTGGGAGACCCGCTGCGCCTGGCCGAGGCCTACAGCGACCTGGGCTTCGCGCGCTACAACGCGGGCCGGATGGCCGAGGCCGCAGCGGCGTACGAGGCCGCCGGACTACGGGTGGTACAGGCGGGGGACACCCGCTCGGAAGCCGAACTGGCCCTGCGCCGCGGCTATCTGAGCTGGGACCGGGGGAGCGCCGAGGAGCCGCTCGAACTGTTCCGGCTGGCCGGGAAGCTGTACGGGGAAGCCGGTCTCCCGGCGGGCGCGGCCCACGCGGCCGCCGCGGAGGCCTGGGCGCTGCTCCAGCTGGGCGAGCGCGAGGAAGCGGCCGGCCGGGCCCGGGAGGTGCTGGAGGTGTCCCACCCGGACCCCGCGTGGCCGCCCACCCTGACGGCCAGCATCACCCTCGGCGTGGCCATCGCCGCGGAGTCGCCCGAGGAGGCGTCGCAGCACCTGCACCGGGCGCTGGCCCTGGCCCGCGAGGACGGCCACGTGAACAACGAGGCGTGGTCCCTCAACTGCCTGGGCGTCGGGCTGCGCCGGATGGGCCGGTACGAGGAGGCCCTGACCAGCCACCGGGAGGCGTTCGCCCTGCTGGACGAGCTGTTCGAGGACCACTGGAAGGTCCGCTTCCTGGGCGCCTACGCCGAGACCTGCCGGCTCGCCGGACTGCCCGAGGAGGCCCTGAGCCTGCACCGGCAGACGCTGGAGCTGGCCCCCGGGCTCGGGTACCGGCACGAGGAGGCGCTGGCCCACGAGGGGATCGCGGTCCTGCTGGACGACACGGATCCGGCCGCGGCCGCCGAGCACCGTGCGGCGGGACTGGCGCTCCTGGAGGACCTCGGGGCCGGGGCGCGCTGAGCGGATCACCCCGATGCCGTTGCAGGACTCCGGCCGGTCCTGACAGCCTGGTCCCGAGCCGGCCCGACCAGGGGCCGGCCGGACCCGGGGGGACCCTCATGAACATCAGAGCCGCTGCCATGGCCGCCACCGCCGCCTTCGCCCTGGCCGCGCTGGGCGCCGGCCCCGCCTTCGCGGACAACCACAGCAGCGTCGCGCCGCAGGGCCTGTTGGGTCCGCTCGGGGAGCAGGGCGCGCAGTACCTGCAGGGGGATCAGGGACCGCAGTTCCTCCAGGACGGCGCCTACGAACACTGATCCCGGAGCGCGGCTACGGAGTCTCCGGCCCCCAGCCGTTGGGGCAGGGGGCCGCGGACCCCGTGGCCGGGCCGTAGGCGTAGGCCACGAAGTCCCTGAGCTCCGGGCCCCAGTAGGGCCACGCGTGGTCGCCCGCGCCCCGGCAGTAGCGGTGGGTGACCGCGCGGTCCTTCAGGTCCTGGTGGAGCGCCGCGGTCATCGCGCCGATCTCCTTCTCGCCCGTACCGCCCGTGCCGCCCGCGTACAGGGCCATCTTCCCGCCGTACGAGGCGTACTTGCCGTCGAGCGCCAGGTTGACCGGGTTCTGCCCCGGCCAGGTGCTCGGCGGGCCGAAGACCGTGGCCATCCGGTACGGGGTGTCGCCGGTCACCCGGAACTTCCCGTCGAACAGGCCCGTCCACAGGATCGAAGCCCCCACCTGCCAGGTGGAGTTGGTGATGATGCTCTGCGCGCCCGGGTCGTAGATGTCCGTGCCGGGGGAGAAGGCGCCGACGGCGGAGAACAGCTCCGGGTGGCGGCCGGCGTAGCGCAGGGCCCCGTAACCGCCCATCGAGACGCCCGCGACCGCGCGCCCGGAGGCCGCTCGCACGGTGTTGAAGTTGGCGTCGATCCACGGGACCAGCTGCTGGACGTGGAAGGTCTCCCACTGCGGGGCGAAGAAGCCGTCCGTGTGCCCGGGCCAGTCGCTGTACCAGCCGGCCTTGCCGCCCTCCGGCATCACGACGATGCCCTTGAAGGCGGAGTCCTTCAGGTTCGCCGTGACATTGCCCTCGTCGGTCTTCGACCACTGCTCCACGTCGCCCGTGCCGCCGTGCAGCAGGTACAGCACGGGGTAGGGGTGCGCCGGGTCCCGCTGGTAGTCCTCGGGCAGCAGGATGCGCACCCGCACCGGCACCTGGACCGGATAGATCGAGGGGGTGCCGCCGTGCGCGGCGAAGACGGCGGCTGAGGTCACGGAGGCGTCGCCCATGCGTTCGCTCTGTCCCGCGGCCACCGACCAGGTCCGCAGGGTCAGCCCGGCCGCGTTGGGCGCGGGCAGCGAGGGCAGGACGGACGCGGCGCCCACGGGGGCGGCGGGCGCGGCGACCACGAGCGCGGCCGCGGCGGTGGCGGCGGTCGCGAGCAGGGCGGCGGCGCGGCGGAGGGGGCGGGAGGAGAGGGCGGAGAGGGCGGAGCGGCGCATGAAGGGCTCCCAGACGGTGGTGTGGGGGAGAGGGGGGAGGGGCCGGGCCCGGCCGGTGTAGCACGGGCCGCCCGAGCCCACCAGGAGGCGGACCGGGTTCCGGTCCCGCCGCCCGCCCGGCGGCGCGTTCATCCGCGGTCCACCCGGGGTCCGGCCGCCCGCCGGGTCCGGCGGTGGGGTTTGTCAGCCGGGCGTGCTTTGCTGGAGGCATGATCGATGAATTCCTCGCCCGGAACCTGTCCGACGTCGACGAAGCCGTTCGCAAAGCGGCGGCGATCGAGATCATGCCGAGGTTCCGCCGGCTCGCGGACCACGAGGTGGACGAGAAGAACGGCCCGCACGACCTGGTGACCGACGCCGACCGCAAGGCCGAGGAGTACCTCACGGAGGCGCTGACCCGGCTGCTGCCCGGCTCGGCCGTGGTCGGCGAGGAAGCGGTGCACGCCGATCCCACGGTCTACGGCGCGCTGCGCGCCGACGCCCCGGTGTGGATCGTGGACCCCGTCGACGGGACCCGGCAGTTCGTGCACGGCGAGCCGGAGTTCTGCACCCTGGTCGCGCTCGCGCACCGCGGGGAGCTTCTCGCGTCCTGGACCTTCGCCCCGGCGCTGGAGCAGATGTCCACCGCCGTGCGCGGACAGGGCGCGTACGTCAACGGCGAGCGGATCCTGAGCGGTTCGCCGGATCCCGGCGCCGAACTGCGGGTCGCGACCGCTCACCCGCTGTACACCACCGAGGCCGAGCGGCGCGTCCTGGCGCGTCTCGACGTGCCCGGGGTGGTCTCCCGGGCCTGCGGTTCGGCGGGCCTGGAGTACCTGAAGGTGGCCCGGGGAGAGATGGACGGCCTGGCCTTCAACTGGCCCTCGGCCTGGGACCACGCGGCCGGGCTGCTGCTGGTCGCCGAGGCGGGCGGCTCCCAGAGCACCGTCGACGGAGTCCCCTTCCGGGTGGACCGGGACAACGCGCTGCCGTTCGCGGTCGGCCGGGACGAGGCCACGGCCGTACGGATCCGGGATCTGCTGCGCGGCTGAGCCCACAGCGAACGGAGTCGGCGCGGATCTCTGAGCCGCCTATGGACAGGCGCAATACCCTGGGGGCGGTGGCGCCGCCGGACGAAGGAGTCGCAAGTGCCGTCGATCCTCGATGCGGTCGTGGTGGGGGCCGGGCCCAACGGGCTGACGGCCGCCGTTGAACTGGCCCGGCGCGGCTTCTCGGTGGCCGTCTTCGAAGCCGCGGACACCGTCGGCGGCGGAGCCCGGACCGAGGAGCTCACCCTCCCCGGCTTCCGGCACGACCCCTGCTCGGCGGTGCACCCGCTCGGCGCCGGCTCCCCGGTCTTCTCCACCATGCCCCTCAAGCGGTACGGGCTGGAGTGGCTGCACGCCCCGCTGCCCATGGCGCACCCCTTCGACGACGGCACGGCGGCCGTGCTCTCCCGCTCCGTCGCGGAGACGGCCGCGTCCTTCGGGCCCCGCGACGCGGGCACGTACCGGCGGCTGGTGGACCCGTTCCTCGGCACGTGGGACACCCTGGCCCGGGACTTCATGTCGCTGCCGAGCACCGCACTGCCCCGTGACCCCCTCACCCTCGCCCGCTTCGGGCTGGCCGGGCTGCCGCCCTCCACCTGGCTGCTGAGCCGCTTCCGCGACGACCGTGCCCGCGCCCTGTTCGCGGGGCTCGTCGCGCACGTCATCGCCCCGCTAGGCGGGATCGGCACCAGCGCCGTCGGCCTGGTCTTCGCCCTCGCCGCGCACGCGAACGGCTGGCCGATGCCGCGCGGAGGGTCGCAGTCGATCTCCGACGCCCTCGCCGGGTACCTGCGCGACCTCGGCGGGACCGTCCACACCGGGTTCGAGGTCAAGCGGCTCGACGACCTGCCGCCGGCCCGGGCGTACGTCTTCGACACCTCCCCGACCGCGCTGGCCCGCATCGCGCGCCTGGGCCGGGTCTACGACGGCTACCGCTACGGCGCCTCCGTGTTCAAGCTGGACTACGCCCTGGACGGCCCCGTCCCCTGGACCGCCGAGGAGGCGCGCCGGGCCGGCACCGTACAGATCGGTCCGCGCACCCGTGACATCGACGCGGCCCTGCAACTGGCCTCCGGCGGGCGGGTCCCGCGCACCCCGTTCCTCATCGCCGCACAGCCCAGCCTGGTCGACCCGGGCCGGGCGCCCGAGGGCAAGCACACCTTCTGGGTGTACGGGCACGTCCCGGCGGGCTGGGACGGCGACCTCACCGAAGCCGTCGAGCGCCAACTGGAGCGCTTCGCACCCGGGTTCCGCGACCTGGTGCTCGCCCGCGCCACGGCGGGCCCGCCGCAGCTCGCCGCCCGCAACCCGAACTACGTCGGCGGCGACATCGCCTGCGGAGCGGCCTCCGGGCTCCAGCTCCTGCTGCGCCCCAAGCTCACCCTGTCCCCGTACAACACGCCCCACCCGGCCGTGTTCCTGTGCTCCTCGGCCACCCCGCCCGGCCCCGGAGTGCACGGCATGTCGGGCCACAACGCGGCCAAGGCCGTCTGGCGCCACCTGCGCGGAAAGGGCTAGGCCGTCTCCATTCGGATCGTGCTTCCGAGCCGAGCCGGGCCGGGTGCAGCAAACCCCTTTGGAGCGTCGCCCCTCCGCACACGAGAATGCGTCGTCATGGGAGCGGACATACACGGGTTCATCGAGTGCCGGGTCACCTACGGCACCATCGATGAGGAGGATTCGAGCTGGGGCGCCGCCATCGACCTGGCTTTCCTGTACGGCGGACGGAACTACGACGCCTTCGGCTGCCTGTTCGGCGTCCGGAACCACGCCGGCTTCCGGCCCCTCGCTCAAGAGCGGGGGCTGCCGCCCGACGTGACCGACGAGGTCCGGGGCCGGTACGAGGACGCACCGGACCTCTTCCACAGTCCGTCCTGGATCGGGTGGGAGGAACTGGTGGCTGTCGACTGGGACGAGCACGCACTCACCCTCGACGCCCGCGTGCACGAGTACCGGTACAGCGTCGAGCGCGGCCTGTGCGAAGTGGGGAAGTCGTTCCAGAACCTCGACGGCCGATCCGAGGGCGATGAGTGGGTCCAGGGGGGCCGGATCATGCGGGTGGAGCGCATGACGCGTCGGGAGGCGGTGCCCGAGGACGGTGAGTGGGCCCCGGTCTGGGCGACCATGAAGGCCCTCGCCGACGCGCACGGCCCTGAGCACGTCCGGCTCGTCGTCTGGTTCGACAACTAGACCCTTTCCTTCGGATCTTCACCGCTCTTGTCTTTTCCGGCCTGGCTACGGTGAAGGCATGACGACGATCCTGAGGCACCCTCGGCCTGGATTCACGTGGGATTGGTGGGCAGTGGATTCTCAAGGCTTCCTCGTGCAGTTCAGCGGCGGGCCTGCTCCTGAGCACCTACTGGCGCATGTGGACCGAGTCGACGCCGCGGCGGCGTGGGCGGAAGAGAACCGCCCTGCATGGTTCAGCGATGGTCCGCCACTGCTTCACGTCTTCAGCTGCAACGGCGAGCTGCCGACCTACACCCGCAACGGTGTCCCGGATTCCCCGTTGCGGCTGTCCGACGCTCCGGAAGTCATCGCGGATGTAGCGGCCTTGGTTGAACTGCACAGGGCAGTGGGAAACACCTGGACGGTTTACCTCGACGAGGGATGGGTCCAGGCAGCCCGGCAGGAGTCACCGCGCTGACCAGATGAAGATGGCTGCGAGGTGGAGTCCAGCGAGGTGGACAGTGGCGGTCTCGTCGTAGCGAGTGGCCAGACCACGCCACTGCTTGAGCTTGTCGATGCACCGCTCGACCGTGTTCCGCTGCATGTAGGTCTCGCGGTCGGAAGCCGATGCCGGCGGATCGCCCGGGACGGGTACGCCTTGCCGGCCTGGCCGAGCCGCGCCCGCGGTTAGGCCGTCTCTTCCGGATCTTGCCGGGCCGGCAAGATCCGAAAGAGACGGCCTAACCGAAAGCGGCCTTGTGGGGGCCGATCGAGGGGTCCAGTTCGTGGAGCATCTTCCGGGCGTCCTCCAGGATCCCGGCGGTGCACAGGACCCGCCAGTCCGCGTAGGCGGGGGACTGCGCCAGCGCGGTCCGCAGGAAGCCGGTCTCGGCCTCGCCGAGCAGCCCCGCCAGACGGGCCCGTACCTCGGGCGGCGGGGCCTCCTCCCGCACGTGTACGTCGGCCAGGTCGCCCAGCATGGCGGCGAGCGCGGCCAGCACCCCGTCCAGCCCGGCCGGGGCGTCGGCCCGCAGGGGCAGCAGGGGTGCCTCGTGCTGCGCCCAGTGCAGGGCGGGCGGGCGGCCTTCGCGGAACGTCAGGTTGTACAGGCCGCGGGTGATCCCCCGGACCTGGTGGCCGACGTGGTCCAGGCACTGGGTGGCCTCGGCGAGCCGTGCCAGGCGGGGTCGTGCGACCCGCCCGCGCGGCCGCCACCGGACGGCGTCCTCGGCCTCGCGGACGGCCTGGCGCACCGCGTCGAGCTCCTTCGACAGGGAGCGGGCCCGCCGGACCCAGTCCCCGGTGCGCGCGGCCCACTCGTCCTCGGCCAGGCCGCGGGCGATCTCGGCCAGCAGGGCGGCCATCCGCTGGTTCAGGCGGGCCAGTTCCTCACCCGCACGACGGGTGAAACCGGGGGCGGGCAGCGCGAGGCCGACGCACGTGCCGACGAGCACACCGACGACGTTGTCCTCCAGCCGGGCGGCCCCGTACCCGAAGCTGGTGGCGGCGCCCATCACGAGCACGGCGGTGAGCGCGATCTGGTGCATCTGCGAACCGAGGTTCATCGCGCGTCCCGCGAACATGCCGACCAGCACCACGAGGGCGACGCTCACGGTGTTCGTGCCGATCGACGCGGTGGCCGCCACGCCGAGCAGGAAGCCGAACAGGATGCCGGCCGCCCGCTGCAGGCTCTTGCGCGCGGTGGCGAAGGGCGTGGTCTGCGTGGCGAGGACGGCGCCGGCGGGGGCGAGCGAGGCCGCGTCGGAGTGCAGCAGCACGGAGGCGATCCACCAGGAGAGTCCCGCCGAGATCGCCGCGCGCACGACCATGCTTCCGTCGCCGAAGCCGGCGGTCATCCGGGACCGCAGGCCCGCTGCTGCCACCGTCCTGCCCGATGCCTTCACTTTTTGACCTTACGTGACGATATGCGTACCGGGGCTCAGGCGGTCGCGGTTGCGGCGCCCGTGGAACCGGCGGTGGCGGTGGCCGTGTCCGCGGCGGTGGCCGTCTCGGGGGCGACGTTCCGCGCGGTGACGGCCGTACGGCGGGACCGGGCCCAGAAGGCGAGGGTCGCGCACACCAGCAGGGCGGCCGTGGTGTCCTGGCCCCAGGCGCCCTGCTCCGTGAGCAGGACGGCCAGGGCGGCGACGAGCCCCGCCGCGGGGAGCGTGAGGACCCAGGAGACGAGCATGGCCCGCACGGTCGTCCGGCTCAGGACCCCGCCGGGGGTGGCGAGCCCGGCCCCGGCGACGCTGCCGGTGACGGCGTGCGTGGTGGACACCGCGAAGCCCAGGTGGGAGGTGGTCAGCAGCACGGCCGCCGCGCTCGTCTGGGCCACGCAGCCCTGCCGAGGGCCGAGCCGGGTCAGGCCCGTGCCGAGCGTGCGGATGATGCGCCAGCCGCCCGTGTAGGTGCCCAGGGCCATGGTGAGCCCCGCGGTCACGATGACCCACAGCGGCGGCGCCGACCCCGCGGGCAGGGAGCCCGCGGTGACCAGCGTCAGCGTGATCACGCCCATGGTCTTCTGCCCGTCGCCGGTGCCGTGCGCCAGGGACACGAGGGCGGCGGCGAGCACCTGCCCGGCGCGGGCCCCGCGGCCCCCTGCCCGCTCCGTCTCGTGCTCCGCTCGCTCCGCGCGCTCCGGGCCGCTCAGCCGGCCCGCCGCCCGCGTCGCCGCGTACGCCACGACTCCGCCGATCAGCGGAGAGAGGACGGCGGGGACGAGGATCTTGCCGACCACGGCCATCGTGTCGACCCCCTGGAGCCCCACGGAGGCGACGGTGGCGCCGATCAGTCCGCCCACGAGGGCGTGCGAGGAACTGCTGGGAATTCCGAGCAGCCAGGTCGCCAGATTCCACAGGACGGCCCCCGCCAGGGCGGCGAGGATGACCGGCGGACGTATTCCGGCGTGCTCGTCGATGATGCCCCCGGAGATCGTCTTGGCGACCGCCACCGAAACGAACGCGCCCGCGAGGTTGCACACCGCGGACATGGCCACGGCGACCTTGGGGCGCAGTGCGCCGGTGGCGATGGCGGTGGCCACGGCGTTCGCGGTGTCGTGGAACCCGTTGGTGAAGTCGAAGAGCAGGGCCACGGCGATGGTGACCGCGATGAGAGTCGTGGAGGAGTCCATGAGTGCGTGTCTCTGCGCGTCTCTGCGAGTGGAGTGGGGACGTCAGAACCATAGGCTCGCGGACCGGGCCGAATCGGCTTCCAGGGTGAACGGAAAGCGAATAAGGAGGCGCTAAGTATAGGGAGACAAAAATGCCGGGAAAATCCGTAAAGAATTCCGTCCGGGATTTCCCTGTCGGCCCTGGCGGGAGAGGTGTTCCGGTCTTTCGGCCCGTACGGACCGGGTCTTTCCGCCTTTTCTTCCGCGGCGAACCGATGACCTGTACCGGCGGACACCTCGCCGTGCTGATCCTGCCGGCCGCGCCCGGCTTCGGCGGAGCGCGCGTAGCGTGGTCGGTATGGCACATATGCCGGGCCCGCCCGGTGCCCCGGACACGCAGCCCGGTGCGGGCTCGCCCGACGCCCGGGAGCTGACCGCCGCCGTCACCCGCCTGCGCCGCGCCCTGCGCGCCTCGATCCGTACGGAGTACCCCTGGGAGCAGCTCCCCATGGCCCAGGTGGAACTCCTCCAGGTCTGCGTCGCACACTCCCCGGTCCGCGTCAGCGAACTCGCCGCACGCCAGCGCCTCGCACAGTCCACGGTGAGCGGACTCGTCGCCACGATGGTGCTGAACGGGCTGGTGACCCGCGCGGTGGACAGCGAGGACCGGCGCGCCGCCGCCGTCAGCGCCACCGATGCCGGCCGGCTGCGGCTGGCCGCCTGGACCCGCGCCCACGAACGCCGCCTGGAGCACGCGCTGACGGCTCTGCCCGACGCCGACCGTGAGGCGCTCCGCACGGCCCTGCCGGCCCTCGCCCGGCTCGCCGCCCGCCTGGAGGACGCGGACGGCGAGGGCCGGTACGGGGGGACGTGAAGACGCTCGGGCGGGAAGCCGCTACGGCTTCACGGTCGCCGTGGCGGTGAAGCCGCAGCACTCGAAGGTCTGTACCGGCGCGCCCGAGGTCTGCGTGATCTTCACGCCGTCGAGCACCGCGTCCGTGTCGACCGCCGACGCGATGACCGCGACACCGTGCACCCCGCCCGTGATCCGGTCCTTCCGGAGCGTGAACGAACCGTCCTGGAGGGCCATTCCGACGTACGAGTTCTTCCGGAGGTCGTTGCCGCCGATGGTGAGGCCCGTACCGGCGACGTAGATGCCCACCTGGTTGCCGGTGATCCGGTTGTGCTCGATGACGGTGCCCGGCGCGTCGCCGACGATCCCCGCGTGCTGGAACTCGTTGAAGAAGTCGGGGCCGCAGGCCGGGTCGGGTTCCCGGCACTCGTTCTCGCTGACCGTGCTCTTGACGACGCGGCCGACCGCACCCTCCACGAACTCGATGCCGTCGGTCGACACGGTGGGGTGCCCGGTGACGGTGCTGCGCTCGATGGTGGCGGAGGACCCCGTGTTGAGGACGACCACCCCCGCGCCCTGGTAGCCCGTGATCTTGGTGTCGCGGATGGTGGCCGAGCCCGTACCGGTCGGAAGGTCCCCGACGAGGACGGCGGTCGCGCTGTGGAAGCAGGGCGCGGCCGGGGTGTCGGTGATGTGGGTGACGGCGGCGTGGCCGAGGTCGAGGCTCGCGCCCCCGAGCACGCGGATGCCGGCGCCGAGCGCGCCGCTGTCGCAGGTGCCGGAGCCCGGCCCGCTGACGGCGAGCTTGGACAGCGAGACCGACGCGCCGTTGTGGATCTCGACGATCGAGTTGCCGCCGTCGTCGCCGGGGGTCAGCGTCTGCGGAGCCTGGATCGTCGTCTTCCCGTCGCCCGACCCGGTGATCGACAGGTTCTTGCCGATCACCACCTGCTCGCGGTAGATGCCCGGGCGGACGGAGATCCGGTCACCGGGGGCGGCGGCGTCGACCGCTGCCTGGATCGTCGGATGGTCCCGGGGGACCACGAGGTCCGCCGACCCGCCGGCCGCCGCCGACGCGGGTACCAGGGGACAGACGGCGATGGCCGTGACGACGCCGAGCCCTAGCCGGGCGGCCGTCCTGATCAAGGGGATTGCCATGGGGTTTCGCTCCCGCGGGGGTGTGCGCACCGTGGATCCGGGGGGTCCCCGGGACCCGTCGGCCGGATGCCCCGGCCGCGCTGCCAACCTAGGGACGGCCGTGATCACAGCCTCCTCCCCACCGTCCGACACGGTCCGGGTTCCCCCTGCCGGCCCATCGCAGGGACGCTCGGGCGGGGCCGGGACGGCGGCCTCACCGAAGCCGGGGAAACCGGTACGGCTCGATAACGGCGGCGTGAGCCCCGGATTCAAAGCGACATCAATTCCCGATGGAACTTCCGCCTGGTGGAATGTGAATGGGTACTTCTGATAGGCGCCACTACCACCTTCGATGAAGAAGCTTGCGCTGCCGACTGCTCCATGGATTGACTGTCGGGCGACGCCGCGTTTCGAGCCAAATCGAGGAGGAATGTGAGGCGAATTCGCTTTTCCTGCTCGCTCGGCGTTGTTCAGTCGCACCGATCGAAGAGGGGTTGGGAATGACCGTAGACTTTGACGTGATCATCGTGGGGGGCGGCCCGGGCGGCTCCACCACCGCTTCGTACCTCGCCAAGGCGGGGCTCTCGGTCGCGGTGTTCGAGAGCGAGATCTTCCCCCGGCCGCACGTCGGCGAGTCGCTGGTCCCGGCCACCACGCGCGTCCTGCTGGAGACCGGCGCGATGGCGGAGATCGAGGCGGCCGGTTTCCCCAAGAAGTACGGCGCCTCGTGGACGACTCCGGACACGTACCGGAAGGTCCATGCGGCCCCCCTGGCGCTGGATTTCGACGGCCTGGACTTCGACGGCCATGCCGAGGTCGCCTTCGGCGAGCGTGCGCAGGAGGGGGTCGACCGGATCTTCACCTACCACGTCGACCGCGGGAAGTTCGACCTCATCCTGCTGAAGAACGCCGAGTCCCTGGGCGCGCAGGTGTTCCAGAACGTCCGCGTGCAGAAGGTCGATTTCGACGACCCGGACAAGGTGACCGTGACCGTCGGCATGGGCCCTCGTACGCTGGACTTCACTGCGCGCGTCGTGGTCGACGCATCGGGTCGCAGCACGTTCCTCGGCCGGCAGCAGAAGATCAAGGTGGCGGACCCGCACTTCAACCAGTACGCCATCCACACCTGGTTCGAGGGCCTCGACCGGAAGGCGCTTGCCAAATCGCCGAAGGAAATCGACAACATCCATGTCCATTTCCTTCCGATCAGCGACACCTGGGTCTGGCAGATTCCGATCACGGACACCATCACGAGCATCGGGGTGGTGACGCAGAAGAAGAACTTCGGGAAACTCAACGCGGATCGGGAGGAGTTCTTCTGGGAGTTCGTCGGCTCGCGGCCCGACCTCGCGGAAGAGCTCAAGAAGTGTGAGCGGGTACGGCCCTTCAAGGCGGAGGGCGACTACAGCTATTCGATGAACCAGGTCAGCGGAGACCGGTTCGTCATGGTCGGAGACGCAGCCCGGTTCGTCGACCCCATCTTCTCCAGCGGCGTCGGCATCGCCATGAACACGGCCAGGCTGGCGTGCGAGGACATCGTCGCGGCGTTCAAGGCCGACCGCTACGACGCCGCCCAGTTCGCCGAATACGCGCGCCTCCAGAAGATCGGAACGCGGAACTGGTACGAGTTCATCTCGATCTACTACCGGCTGAACCTCCTCTTCGGCGTCTTCGTGCAGCACCCGAGGTTCCGCTTGGACGTACTGCAGCTCCTTCAGGGAGACATGTACGACGAGCGCCCCCGGGCCCTGACCGCCATGCGCGCGGTCATCAATGAGGTGGAGAGCGACCCGAAGCACGTCTGGCATCCCTTCCTGGGAACCATCCGGGCTTCGGAGCCGAGCATCACGACCGGCTGAGGCCGAACCGACCGGGCGATGACCCCGGACTCCGCCGAGGCTCCGGTCGAACGGGGTGGCTTCCCCAGTCACCCCGAACCACCGGAGCTTCGGCGTGTCGTACCCACGACGAGTTTCGAGGAGTTCTCTTGATGACGACCTGCTCTGCCTCTGCGAGGACGAGGCGTGACGATCCGAACGCGCCCGGAGGCCGGCGGTGACCGAGTCCCAGGCCGTCCACCTCTTCCTGGCTCTGGCCGTGATCCTGGGCCTGGCGCGAGCCATGGGGGCACTGGCCCGCAGATTCGGTCAGCCCGCGGTGATCGGCGAGATCCTCACCGGGGTGCTGCTGGGCCCCACCCTGTTCGGCAGCCAGCTCTCGGGCGCCGTCTTCCCCACCGAGGTACGGCCCCTGCTCAACGCACTCGCCGGCGTGGGCGTCGCGCTCTTCATGTTCGTCGTCGGCAGTGAACTCGACCTCGGCATCCTGCGCGGCGGGGGACGGGCCACCCTGTGGACGTCCCTCTGCTCGACCCTGCTGCCGCTGCTGCTGGGCGCCGCACTGGCGCTGACCCTGGTGTCCTCGCACCACGAAGGCTCGTCCGTCGGCTTCGTGCTGTTCTTCTCGGTCGCGATGTCCGTGACGGCGTTTCCCGTACTGGCGCGGATCATCGCCGACCGCAAACTGGCCAACACCCGGATCGGCGCGACCGCCTTGGCCTGCGCCGCCATCACCGACCTGCTCGCCTGGACGCTGCTCGCCGTGGTGGTGGCCATCGCCACCGGCGAGCGCTTCGACTGGTGGCTGATGCTGCTCGTGCCGTACGTGGCGCTGATGGTCACCGTCGTCCGCCCGCTGCTCCGCCGGGCGGCCCGCACGGTCTCGGAGGACGAGCAGGGCGGCCGGGCGGGCAACAGGAACTTCCTCGCCCTCGTACTCGGCGGGCTCCTGGTCTCGGCCGCCTTCACCGAATGGCTGGGGCTGCACTACATCTTCGGCGCGTTCCTGTTCGGTGCCGTACTGCCGCGGGGAACGGACGGCACGCTCCGGGACGGAGTGCTGCAGCGGGTCGAACCGCTCTGCGGTCTGCTCCTGCTCCCCGTGTACTTCGTCCTGTCCGGCCTGAAGGTCGACCTCTCCCGGCTCAACGCATCGGACCTCGGCCAACTGGCCGCCATCCTGGTCGTGGCCGTGACCGGGAAGTTCGTCGGCGCGTACGTCGGCGCACGCATCGGAGGGCTGGACGGCCGCCACGCGGCCGCGCTCGGCGCCCTGCTGAACACGCGCGGACTCACCGAACTGGTCGTTCTCGGCGTGGGTCTGGAGCTCGGCCTCCTGGACGCGAAGCTGTACTCCTTGATGGTGGTGATGGCGGTGACGACCACCGCGCTCACCGGTCCGCTGCTGAGCCGCATCCTTCCCGCCCCTGCGGCCGGGGCCGCCTCCGCCGGCACCCCTACCCGGCCGGAGCCGCGCACCGTCCCCGCGCAGAAGGCCGGGGCCGCCGAGACGACATCGCGCTGATCCCACGGTGGACGCAATTGCCTCGAAGCGGCCGTAGAGATGTCGATACCCTGCACCACCTGCGAAGGAAGGGAATCCGATGCCCCGCATCACGCTCGTTCTGGGTGACATCACGGCCGAGGAGGCCGACGCGGTGGTCAACGCCGCGAACTCCTCGCTCCTCGGCGGCGGCGGGGTCGACGGAGCCATCCACCGGCGCGGCGGCCCGGAGATCCTGGCCGCCTGCGAGGACCTGCGCCGCTCGCACTACGGCAAGGGCCTCCCGACGGGCCGGGCCGTCGCCACCACGGCCGGCAGGCTCCCGGCGGACCACGTCATCCACACGGTCGGCCCGGTCTGGTCGCGCGACGAGGACCGCTCCGAGCTGCTGGCCTCCTGCTACCGGGAGTCGCTGCGGGTCGCCGACGAGCTGGGAGCCCGTAGCGTCGCCTTCCCGGCGATCTCCACCGGCATCTACGGATGGCCGATGGACGACGGGGCGCGGATCGCGGTGGAGACCGTACGGTCCGTGCGGACCGAGGTGGAGGAGGTGCGGTTCGTGCTGTTCGACGAGCGTGCCTACGGGGCCTTCGCGGCGGCGGTGGATGCCTGAGCGGCTCGGCCGGGGCGCGAGGGCGATTGAAAGAATATGTAGATCGGTCTAGTCTGCGGTCATGGGACAGAAAGGCGCCGAGACGCGCGACCGGCTGCTGGACGCGACGCAGGAGCTGATCGAGGCCGGCGGGTACTTCGGCGCCGGGCTCAATCAAGTGATCGCGGCCAGTGGCGCGCCCCGCGGCTCGCTCTACTTCCACTTTCCCGGCGGCAAGGACCAGCTCGTCGGCGAGTCCGTCCGGCGGGCCGGCGGGATGATCGGTGACGCCCTGGGGGGACTGGCCGGCACCAGTCCGTCCGTGGCGGAGTTCGTCGACGGGGTGCTGCGGCACCTGGGCGACCGGCTGGAGGAGTCGGGCTGGCGCAAGGGGTGTCCGGTGGCCACCGTGGCGCTGGAGATGGCCGCCACCAGCGACCCGCTGCACGAGGCGTGCTCGGAGGTCTACGCCTCGTGGCAGGAGGCCCTGCGCGCACAACTGGCGGGCCGCCCGGACGCCGACGACCTCGCCGTCACGATCCTGGCCCTGGTGGAGGGAGCGCTCCTGCTGGCCCGGGCGCACCGCAGCAGGAGGCCGCTGGACAGCGTCTCCCGTCAGGTCGGCGCCCTGCTGGCCTGATACGGCCCGCCCGACATGGCCCGCCGCGACCGGCGGGCTTCTTTTTGACCTCAAAATATGTAGACCGATCTATTTAAGGGGTTCTCATGGACGCGATCGTCTTCGGCGCGACCGGATTCATCGGCCGCTCGCTCGTCGCCGAACTGCTCACCCGGGGGCAGCGGGTGGCGGCAGCCGTGCGCAACGACACCCTCACCCCCTGGCTGATCTCCCAGGGCGTCGACACCGGCGGGCTGGACGTCGTCGTCGCCGACATCACGCGACCCCTCTCGGGGCTGCCCGAGGTGCGCGACGTCTACAACGCCGCCGGCCGCTTCGCCTTCGGCCTCGGCGTGCAGGAGGCGCGGGCGACCAACGTCACCGGGGCGCTCCACGTGCTCGAATGGGCCGCCGAACTGCCCGGACTGCGGCGGCTGGTGCACATCAGCGGGTACCGGGTGAGCGCGTCCGCGGGCCACCCCGACTACGCCGGGCTGGGCGCGTACGAGGCGTCGAAGTTCGAAGGCGATCTCGCGGTGCGCGCCCGGGCCCGCGCCCTGGGGGTCCCGCTGACCATCGCGAACCCCAGCACCGTGATCGGGCCGGGCCAGTACATCGGCCTGGCCGCCCTCGTCGAGGACCTGTGGAACGGCCGGCTCCCCGCCCTGCCCGGCGGCCCGGACACCTTCCTGCCGATCGCCACGATCGACTACTTCGTACGGTTCCTCGCGGAGGTCCCCGCGGCGCCCGCGGGCGAGCACTACTGGGTGCTCGACGACAACACCCCGCTCCTGCCCGAGCTGATCGGTACCATCGCCGACCACACCGGCGTACGGGCACCTCGGCGGACCGTTCCCGCCGGTCTGCTGCGGCGCCTGCCGCGCAAGCTGACCGGCGCCGATCCCGAGACGCTGGCGTTCCTGTCCACCGACCGCTACCCGACGGCCTCGGCCCGCGCCTTCGCGGCGGGCGCCGGCCTGGAGATGCCCCCGGCCGCCGAGGCCCTGCGCGGGTGGGCCGACGAGCTGGTGGCCGCCCGCTTCGGTGCCGCATCGCCCTGGCTGAGGCCGTACGGCTTCTCCGAGGTGGCGGGCGGCCGTACCTGGGTGAGCGGAGAGCGGCACCGCCCCGACCACGTCCTGCTGCACGGACTGCCGATGAACGCGGACCTCTGGGCGCCCCTCGCCGCCTTCCTCCCCGGCCCGGTCCTGGCCCCCGACCTGCCGGGCCTGGGCCGCTCGGCCGCCGCGGCCCGGCCGGTGGACGCGTGGCTGGCCGATCTGCTGGGCCCGGTGCGGACCCGCCCCACGCTGGTCGCGCACTCCCTGGCCTGCGGACCCGCGCTGCGCTTCGCCGTCGATCACCCGGACCGCATCAGCGGCCTCGTGCTCATTTCCCCGGCGTTCCTGCAGGCACCCGCCTCCCGGCTCGCCCGCTCGGGCCTGGCCGCGCCGATGATGCGCCGCATGTCCGCCGCCCGGCTGGCCCGGACGCTCGGTGTCCCCGAGGGGGCGGAGGTGGAGAGCGCCGCGGCGGACCTGCGCCGTCGCGGCGTGGCGCGCCGCGTGGTCGCGGCCCTGCGTACGGACCTCGCCGGACGCAGGCGGTCGCGGGCGCTGCTGGACCGGGTGACCGTCCCGGTCCGGATCCTCGTGGGGTCGGCCGATCCGCTGGTCGAGGCCGTCGGCCACCCGGTGGTGGAGATCGACGGGGCCGGGCACTACCCCCAGCTCACCCACCCCGCGCAGGTCGCCCGCCACCTCGCCGCCGCACCCGCTCCGATCGGCGGATGACCGGCCGGGCCCCCTCGGCGGCCGACGGCGGGCAGCCAGCGGCCAGCGGCCGGCAGCAGACCGCCGGCCGCCGTGACCGGCTCAGGAGGACGCTGACCGCCTCGATGCGCCCGGCTGGGGCCGCGGGTACGTCCTGGACTGTTTGACGCTGCCGTACGCGAAGCTCGACTCGATCGAGGCGATGCCGGGGATGGCGTGGATCCGGTGGCGCACCAGGGCTTCGTAGGCTTCGAGGTCCTCGATGACGACCCGGAGCAGGTAGTCGCTGCTCCCCGCCATCAGGTAGCAGTCCTGGATGTGCTCGATGACCGCGACGTGTTCCTCGAACAGCCTCACCGCTTCCGCCGTGTGGCGTTCGAGGCGGATCCGGACGAACACGGTGACCGGCAGTCCGAAGGCGACCTGGTCGACCATGGCGGTGTAGCCGCGGATGAGGCCCGCCTCCTCCAGGCGCCGGACCCGGCGTAGACAGGGCGACGGGGAGAGTCTGACGCGGTCGGCCAGATCCTGGTTGGACAGGCGCCCGTCGGCCTGCAATTCCCTGATGATCTGCAGATCGACTGCGTCCATGGCCACTCCTCGGCGGATCCTTGGCAGATTCTGCCCCAAACGTATGTCTGAGAGGCAGAACTGGCAATCGACTGCCCCGCCCGAAGCCCTAGCGTTGCCCTGGAACGGGCCGGACCGGTCCGCTCTCAGAGGCTGGAGCAATTTCCTTGGTCGCGACGAACACCACCCCGGCGACCGCGCCTCCCGACAAGGCCGGACACCCCGGCCGGTTCGGGCTCTCCCCGCAGGCCGAGGGCATGCTGGCCCTCCTGCTGACCGTGGCGATCTGGGCGGCCTTCGCGCTCAGCGCCCGCGCCCTGAGCGCCTCCTCCCTCCTGCCGGCCGACGCGGCCCTGCTGAGGTTCGGCGTCCCCCTCCTCGTCCTGCTCCCGGCCTTGTGGCGGCGCCGCCGACGCATCGCCGCGGTGCGGCCGGGCGTCGCACTCAAGATCGTCTGTGGCGCGGGGGTGCCCTTCTTCCTGGCGGCGATGCACGGCGGCGCGCTGACCTCCGCCGCCTTCGTCGGCTCGATCGTCCCCGGGATGGTCCCGCTGTTCGTCTCCGCGATCATGGTCCGCCGCGGCCACGGCCTGCCCCGGGGGACGCAGTCCGTCGGGCTCGCGCTGATCGCGGCCGGTGTGGTCGCCCTCGTCTGGCGCTACGCCGTCCCGGTGGACACCGACGTGCTGGCCGGCTCCGGCATCCTCCTGGTCGCCAGCGGGCTGTGGGCCCTCTACACGGTGGGCCTGCGCGAGGTGGACCTCGACCCCGTCGGATCGATCGGGCTGCTGTGCCTGCCCTCCTTCGCGGTGGTCGGGGTCCTGGTCCTGACCGGGGTGCTGCCGACGGGCATCGCGCATGCCGCGGGCAGCGACATCGCGCTGTTCCTGGTGGTGCAAGGGCTCGGAGTCGGGCTGTGCGCGGGCCTGTTGTACGCCTTCGCCATCCGCAGGCTGGGCGCCGAGCGCAGCTCCGTCGTCGGCAGCCTCAGCCCCGTCGCCGTCGTCCTGCTCGCCGTCCCGCTGCTCGGCGAGTCGCCGACCACCGCCGTGCTCATCGGCGTTCCCCTCATCACCGCCGGCGTCGTCCTCGCCAACCGCCGCCCACGACCCAAGGTGCCCGCAGATGCTTGAGCTCCTCCCGCCGCCGCCCACCGACCCGCTGTGGGACCTGACCTACGAGTTCGGCACGGACGACCGGCCCGAACGCCTGAACCTCGTCCTCGGGGTCTACCGGGACCAGACGGGAACCACGCCCGTCATGGCCGCCGTGCGCGAGGCCGAGATACGCCTGGCGGAGCGCTCGGAGTCCAAGGAGTACCGCGGGCTCTCCGGCAACGCCGCCTTCAACCGCTCCCTGCTGGACCTGGTCCTGGGCCCCGGCCCGGGCGGAGCGGCCGACCGGGCCGCGGCCGTCCAGACCGTCGCGGGCTCCGGCGCACTGCGGCTGCTGGCCGATCTGATCTGGCGCACCCGCCCGGGCACCACGGTGTGGGTCAGCGATCCGGCGTACGTCAACCACCGGCCCATCCTGGAGGCCGCCGGGCTGAAGGTCCGTCCGTACGGCTGGCGCGACGCCGAGGGCGGCTTCGACACGGCGGGCGTGCTGCGGGAACTGCGCGAGGCCCGGCGGGACGACGTCGTCCTGCTCCAGGGGTGCTGCCACAACCCCACGGGTGTGGACCCCCTCCTCGACGACTGGGAGGCGCTGGCCGAGTCCGCCGCCCGCGTCGGCTGGGTGCCCTTCGTCGACCTCGCCTATCACGGGCTCGGCGACGGCCTGGAGGCCGACCTGCTGGCCACGCGGATGCTGGCGGAGCGCGTACCGGAAATGCTGATCGCGGTCAGCTGCTCCAAGAACTTCGGCCTCTACAGCGACCGCGTCGGCTGCGCGATCGTTCTCGGCGCCTCGGCCCGGTCCGTGCGGCACGCCGAGACGGCCCTGCAGAACGCGGCCCGGACGCTCTACTCCATGCCGCCCGAGCACGGCGCGGCCGTCGTGACCACGATCCTGGAGGACGAGGGCCTACGGGCCGCCTGGCGGGCGGAACTGGACGTCATGCGGGGCCGGATCATGGCCAACCGGGCCGATCTGGTCGCCCACTTGAGCGCGCTGGGCCGAGCGGAGCAGGCGCGGTCGCTGGCACGGCAGAAGGGGATGTTCTCCATGCTGCCGCTCACGCCGCAGCAGATGCTCAGGCTTCGCCGCCAGTACGCCGTCTACGGCACCACCTCGGGGCGGATCAACATCGCGGGAATCCCGGCGAACAGCATTCCCCGCCTCGCGCAGGGGATCGCGGCGGTGCTCGACACGGCCGACGCGCCGCGGGTGATCCTGCCGGCCTAGGGTCCGCGGACAAGGCGGACAAGGCGGACAAGACAGTCCCCGGCAGGTCGTCGATTCCATGAGCCATCCGCCGTCGCCGATGGCTCCCCTGGTCGACAACTTCTGCCGGGGGCCTGGCCAGAGCCTGGAAAAGGGTCACGCGGGCTTCTGGACGTCTCCAGAAGGAGGTGCGGCTCTATCCGGTATTCCGGTGTATTGATGAGTTTCCTCCCTATTTCGTCTTAGTCAAGGGTTTGTTCTGCCGTCTGTCATTCCTTCGGCGGGGCCAGGCGGGCCACCACCTCGGCCAGGTCCTCGCAGACCTCTTCGATCTTCTGGCGGATGTCGTCCTGCTCCGTGACGAGGGCCGCCAGCAGCAGCGCGGTCAGGGCGGCCGCCCCGTTGAGCGCCTGGAGGTTGACCATGATCTCCAGGAGGGTGTGGCCGGCGAAGGGCCCGGCCCGGTCGGTCGCCGCCGTGATCGCCAGGACGGACACGAGCAGGGCACACGGTGCGGCGCCGGGGAGCCGGAAGCGCACCGCGGCCCAGATGAGCAGCGGGAAGACGAGGAAGAGCAGGGACAGGGAGCTGCGGGTGGCCGTGAGGGTGACGGCGCCGACCGTGACCGCCAGGGCCGCCGCCTCGGCCACCCGGTACGGGTCCCGGGGCAGCCGGGCCCGGCGCAGGACCAGCAGCAGCGGGGTCAGCAGGAGGACGCCCATCGTGTCGCCGGCCCACCAGGCCGACCACACCGGCCAGAAGCTCGCCACCGGCAGGTCGCCGGTGAGCACCAGCGTCCAGGTCCCGGTGGTGGAGCTGATCAGCATCGGCAGCAGGCCGCCGAGGAAGACCAGGGCCAGCCCGTCCCGCAGCCGGTCCAGTTCGGGGCGGAAGCCCACCCGGCGCAGCATCGCGTAGGCGCACAGCGGAGCGAGGGTGTTGCCCGCGATGATGCCGAGATCGACGAGGTCGAAGGCACTGATCCGCTCGATGGAGAGGTAGGTCCCGAGCGCCAGGCCGGGCCAGATCCGGGGCCCGAACCACAGCAGGCAGGCGAGGGCGATCCCGGTCGGCAGCCACAGGGGCGTGACCACCGCCCCCTCGACGCTCACGTGCAGCCGCAGGCCGAGCCGACCGGTCGCGTAGTAGGCGACGGCGACCCCGAGGATCCGAAGGAGGGTTCCGGCCGGACGTCGCCATTCCACGGTGCGCACCCCTGCATCAGACAACGGTCCGCGCCTCCCGGCAGGGCGTGACACGCGTGGACGGGTGGCCGGTTGCCGGGGGCCTAGCGGGGTCCGGCCGCGTCGTGGCTGAGGACGAGCACTGCGGCGTCGTCGGCGTGGCCGGTGAAATCGGTCACCTTCATCACCTCGGCGGCCAGCTCGTCGGGATCGCTCCCCGCCGCCTCCCCGACGATCCGGGCCACGCGCTCCAGCCCCGCCTCGATCGGGAACGACGGCCCTTCGACCACCCCGTCGGTGACCAGGACGATGGAGCCCGCCTCCGTCAGCCTCCGGCGGGTCACCGGGTACCGGGCCCCGGGGACCGTGCCCAGCGGCGGACCGCCGGCGTCCTCGGCGATGCCGTACCGGCCGTCGACGGTGGCCCAGACGGTGGGGACGTGGCCGGCGCGGGCCGTCTGGAGCTCCCACGTCCGCGGATCGAAGCGGAGCAGACTGCAGGTCGCGAACAGCTCGCTGTCCATGGAGAGCAGCACGTCATTGGCCTGGCTCAGCACCTCGCCGGGATCGAGGACGACGGAGGCCACGGCGCGCAGACACACCCGGACCTGCCCCATGAAGGCGGTGGCCGCCACATCGTGCCCCTGTACGTCGCCTATGGAGAAGGCGAGCGCCCCGCCCGCCACCCGGAAGCCGTCGTACCAGTCACCGCCGATGTCCAGGCCGCGCCGGGCGGGCGCGTACCGGGCCGCGGCCCTCAGCCCCGGCGCCACGGGCAGGGAGGCGGGCAGCAACTCGCGCTGCAGGGCCTCGGCCAGCTCCACCCGGGCCCGCTGCAGCTCGGCGCCTTCCCGCGCCTGGGCGGTGAGCCGGCCCAGCATGCTCAGCAGATCCGCGCTGGCCGGCCGGGGAGGCCGACGCGGGGTCACGGACCGCTCCGGGATACGTCCACGTCCATGTGCCTCTGCTTCCGCTGCGCGAAAGACCCGGGCTCATCATATTTCGGCTCGGCGCACGGCGCCCAGGCGGCAAGGGAGGCGCCACGGCCCTCAGGCCGTCGAGAACAGCCGGCCGTAGGCCGTGACGGGGGTGGTCGGGGTGGCCGCCGCGCGCAGGGCCGCCCAGAGGAGCGCCTGGTTCGCGGTCAGGACCGGGCGGCCCAGGGTGGCCTCCAGGGCCGCGATCGCCCCGACCGCGCGGAAGCCGTTGCCGCCGATCACGACCGCGTCCGCGGTGTCGGGGACGTGCGAGGCCACCCAGTCGTGCAGCGCCCGCGGCCCGATGAGGGTCTGCCCGCTGGGGAGGCCGCAGGGGGCGGCGTACGGGACCTCGAACCCGGCGTCCTCGTAGTAGCCCCGGCCCAGATCGCTCAGCGTCTCGTCGAACCACGGCGGGTCCACGAGGGCGATCCGGCCGGCGTCCAGCGCCCGCAGCGCCTCGGCGGTGGCGGCGCAGGTGGCCACCACGGGAAGCCCGTGGGTGCGCTCGCGCAGCCGGTCCAGCATGTACCCCTCCCCGCGCGGGCCGATGACGTAGGCGGAGCTGGTGAAGGCGTAGGCGATCACCGACACCGGGGCGGCCGCCAGCAGCTCGGCGGCGTCGTCCACGTGCGGGGGCTCGGCGAAGGCCCGTACGGGGGCGAGCGGAATGGTGGGGTCCATCGCGCCGCCGCGCCCCATCGCGCGGAACGGCACCCGCGCGGCGTGCACGCCCACGTCGGCCGGAGCCATGGCACGCAGCTCCGACTCGGGGCCGACATCGGCGTGCGGGGTGAGGACGCCGAGGCGGACGCGCACGTCCCACCCGTCGGGCTGCCACATCGCGTGTTCCTCTCGGAGACCGGGAGATACGGGAGATCCTCCACTGTGTCACCGGTCGGGCCGTCGGGGCGCCCGGCCGCGCCGCCCGGGTGCGGGACCGTGAGGTCCCTCCCGGATATCCACAGGGTCGAGCGGATCCGGGCGGATGTGTCCGAGGAGGTCGCTAGGCTTCTGGGATGACCACTTCCGAGGCAGCCGTCGAGATCCCCGACGCACAGCAGGTGCTCCACCGCGTCTTCGGGTACGACTCGTTCCGCGGCGAGCAGCAGCAGATCATCGAGCACGTGGCCGGTGGCGGCGACGCGCTCGTGCTGATGCCCACCGGCGGCGGCAAATCGCTCTGCTACCAGATCCCGGCGCTGGTCAGAGCGGGCACCGGAGTGGTGATCTCCCCGCTGATCGCCCTGATGCAGGACCAGGTGGACGCCCTCAACGCGCTCGGAGTGCGGGCCGGGTTCCTCAATTCGACGCAGCTGTCCGACGACCGGCGCGCGGTCGAGCAGGCCTTCCTCGACGGCGAGCTCGATCTGCTCTACCTGGCACCCGAGCGGCTGCGCACCGAAGGGACGCAGCGGCTGCTCGACCGGGGCACGGTCTCGCTCTTCGCCATCGACGAAGCGCACTGCGTCGCCCAGTGGGGCCACGACTTCCGGCCCGACTACCTCGCGCTGTCCATGCTGCACGAGCGCTGGCCCAAGGTGCCCCGGATCGCGCTGACCGCGACGGCCACCGAGGCCACGCACGCCGAGATCGCGGCGCGCCTCGGCCTGGAGGAGGCCCGTCACTTCGTGGCCGGCTTCGACCGGCCGAACATCCAGTACCGGATCGTGGCGAAGAACAACCCGCTCAAGCAGCTGCTGGAGCTGATCCGCACCGAGCACCCCGGGGACGCCGGGGTCGTCTACTGCCTCTCGCGGGCCTCGGTGGAGAAGACGGCGGCGGCCCTGGTCGAGCAGGGCATCGACGCCGTGCCCTACCACGCGGGCATGGACTCCCGGACGCGCGCGGCCAACCAGTCGAAGTTCCTGCGCGAGGACGGGGTCGTGGTGGTGGCCACGATCGCGTTCGGCATGGGCATCGACAAGCCGGACGTGCGGTTCGTGGCCCACCTGGACCTGCCCAAATCGGTCGAGGGCTACTACCAGGAGACCGGCCGTGCCGGCCGCGACGGGGAACCGGCCACGGCCTGGCTGGCGTACGGGCTCCAGGACGTGGTGCAGCAGCGCAAGATGATCGAGGGCTCCGAGGGCGACGAAGCGCACCGCCGCGCGCTGGCCGGACACCTGGAGGCGATGCTCGCGCTGTGCGAGACGGTCGGCTGCCGCCGGGTGCGGCTGCTGGCGTACTTCGGGCAGACCGGTGCGCCGGACTGCGGGAACTGCGACACCTGCCTGACGCCCGCAGAGTCCTGGGACGGGACGGTCCCGGCGCAGAAGCTGCTGTCCACGGTGTGGCGGCTGGCCAAGGAACGGCGCCAGAAGTTCGGCGCCGGCCAGATCATCGACATCCTGCAGGGCAAGAAGACCGCCAAGGTCATCCAGTTCGACCACGACGGGCTCTCGGTGTTCGGCATCGGGGCGGACCTGGGCACCACCGAATGGCGCGGGGTCGTCCGGCAGCTGCTGGCGCTCGGACTGCTGGCGGTCGAGGGCGACTACGGCACGCTGGTGCTGACCGAGGCCAGCGGCGAGGTGCTGGGCGGGCGCCGGAGCGTCCCGATGCGCAAGGAGACGGCGCCGCCGGCCGGCTCCTCCCGCAGGGAGTCCGGCGGATCGCGCTCCGGGAAGGGCGGCCGGGTCCCGGTCGACCTGCCGGCAGCCGCCGTACCGGTGTTCGAGTCCCTCCGTGCGTGGCGCGCCGAGACCGCGAAGGAGCAGGGCGTTCCGGCGTACGTCGTCTTCCACGACGCGACGCTGCGGGAGATCGCGACCCAGCTGCCCGGAACGGTCGCGGAACTGGGCACGATCAGCGGTGTCGGCGAGGCGAAGCTCGCCAAGTACGCCGAGGGCATCCTGCGGACCCTGGGCGGCGCGCAGCCCGAGCCGGGCGCGGGGGCCACGGCGACGCCAGCCGCAGCCGCCCCGGCGACCGCCCCGCCGGCCGCCCGGGCCGTGGCGGTCACCTCCGCCGCCGTGCCCGCGCAGTCCCCGCCGAGCCCGCGGGCGGAGGAGTCGCTCTTCGGTCCGGAGGACGAGGACATCGACCCGCCCTGGGACGACTGGGAGTAACAGCCCGGTAGCGGGATGCCGTCCGGCCCGACACAGCGCCGGGCGGTGAAGGCTCGGATAGGGTGAATCGGTAGGAATAGGGCCCCCTGGGGTGAGGTCGGTGCATTGGACACGTACCAGGAGACGAGCGAGGTACCGGACCAGCCGGTGGCTGCTGTCGGGTACGCGGGCGTACTGAGCGAGCTGCTGCCGATCGCCCTGTGGCGGGAAGACGCCGACGGGCTCGTCGTCGAATGGTCGCTGGCCGCCCAGGACCTGCTGGGCCACCGCCCCGAGGACATCCTCGGCCGGCCGGGCTCCGACGTGCTCGTCCCCGACGCCAACCACGAGCTCGCCGACCAGCTGACCCGCCGGGTCCAGGCCGGGGAGACGGTCGTCGGCACCCTGCCCGTGCGCCACCGCGACGGACACCAGGTCCCGATGGAGATGTGGATCCTGCCCTCACCGGATCCGCAGGGGCGCACCGGTTCCATGCTGATCGCCGTGGAGACCTCCGAGGTCCTGCGGATGCGCGATTCGCTCGCCGCGCTGCAGAGCCTGTTCACCCAGTCACCGATCGGCCTCGGCACCCTCGGCCCGGACCTGCGCTTCCTGCGCGTCAACGACGCCCTCGCCCGGATGAACGGGGTGTCCGCCGCCGAGCACGTCGGCAAACGGCTCACCGAGGTCGTGCCCGGGGTCAATGCCGCCGCGCTCGAACGGCTCATGGCCAAGGTGCTGGAATGCGGCTCCGCCGTCGTGGACGTCCGGCGCACCGGCCGCACCCCCGCCGACCCCGACCACGACCGGACCTGGTCCTGCTCCTACGCCCCGCTGCTGGACGGGTCCGGGCGGCCGCTCGGCCTGATCGCCTCCCTCATCGACATCACCGACGGGCAGCGCGCCCAGGCCGAGGCGGAGCGGGCGCGCAGCCGGTTCGCCCTGCTCTCCGAGGCCGGCACCCGCATCGGCACCACGCTGGACCTGGGGCAGACGGCCCAGGAGATCGTGGAGGTGCTGGTACCGCAGCTCGCGGACTCGGCCGACGTACAGCTGCTGGAAGCCGTACTGGACCCGGACGAGGCCGGCGCGTCCACCCGGGGCCTGCTGCGCCGCCTCGCCGCCCTCTTCCCGGACCCGGCCGCCCCGACCGCCAAACTGGTCGCCGGGCAGACCTTCCAGATCCCGGCGCACACCGCCTACGAGCAGGTCATCACCGACGGCCAGCCCATGAACCTGTTCACGGCCGACATCCCGGCCCTGATCAAGGATCCGCGCGCGGCCGCGCTGCGCGCCTACCTGGCCACCCTGGGCTGCGCCCGGATGGTCCCGCTGGTGGCCCGCGGCCGGGTGCTCGGAGTGGTGGTGGTGACCCGGGTGCGCGGGCGCGATCCCTTCGACCACGAGGACTGCGTGCTCATCGACGAGGTGGTGGCCCGGGCCGCGCTGAACATCGACAACGCCCGGATGTACACCACCCAGCGCGCGGCGGCCCTGACGCTCCAGCGCAGCCTCACCAACAACGCGCTGCCCGAGGTCGCCGGCCTGGAGCTGACCGGCCGCTACCTCCCGGCCAGCGACCACGACGTCGGCGGGGACTGGTACGACGTCATCGAGCTGCCGGACGGCCGGACCGGCCTGGTGATCGGCGACGTGATGGGCCACGGCATCCACGCGGCCGCGGTCATGGGCCAACTGCGCACCGCCGTACGGACCCTGGCGCGGCATCAGGTGACCCCGGAGCAGATGCTCCGGTCGCTGGACGCCGTGGTGGCCGACCTCGGTGAGGACGAGATGGCCACGTGCGTCTACGCCGTCCACGACCCGGTGACGGGCGCGTGCGTCATCGCCCGCGCCGGCCACCCGCCGCCGGCCGTGGTCACGGCGGCCGGGGCCGTGACCTTCCTGGAGGGCCCGCCGGGAACCCCGCTCGGCACGGGCGGGCGGGAGTTCCGCACGGAGGAGGTGCGGCTCGAGCCGGGCAGCCTGCTCGTGCTCTACACGGACGGCCTCATCGAGTCCCGGGACCGGGACCTGGACGAGGGCATGGCGGGGCTGGCGGACGCCCTGAGGGGCGGGGGAGAGCCCCTGGAGACCCTGTGCGACACGATCCTGGCGCGTCTCCTCCCGGAGGCCCCGCAGGACGACGTGGCGGTGCTGCTGGCGCGGATGCAGTGAATGTACTAGTGCAATAATTGTTTGTATCTAGCGCAATGAGCGGCTACCGTTTCTCCCATGCCTGCCAAGTCGCCGTCCCCCATCACGCTCACCGGCCGCCACGTCCGCCTGGAGCCGCTGACCAGGAGCCACCTCCCCGACCTCTACGCGGCCGGAGGCGGTGACGAGGAGGTCTGGCGCTGGGTGGGCGGCGCGCCGCGGACGGAGCAGGAGCTGGGCGCCACGCTCGACGCACTGCTGGAGGACGCGGAGCGCGGCGAGTACGTTCCCTTCGCCGTCATCCACCTGGAAAGCGGCCGGGCCGCCGGCTGGACCACGTACATGGACATCAGCGCGGCCGACGAACGCCTGGAGATCGGCTGGACCTGGTACGGGCGCGCCTACTGGCGCAGCGCCGTCAACACCGAGTCCAAGCTGCTCCTGCTCACCCACGCCTTCGAGGACCTCGGCATGGGCCGGGTCCAGCTCAAGACGGACCACCTCAACACCCGCTCCCAGGCCGCGATCGCCCGCCTCGGAGCGCAGCGCGAAGGCGTCCTGCGCCGCCACCGCCGGCGCCCGGACGGCACCTGGCGCGACAGCGTGTACTTCTCCCTGCTGGCCGGCGAATGGCCGCAGGCGAAGGCCCGGCTGGCCGCCCGGCTCCAGAGCCCGTGACCGCCGTCCGCTACCAGGCCAGGTCCTCCAGGGCGTCCAGGTCCAGTACAGCCGGGGGTGCCGGCTCGGCCGCGCCCGTCAGGGGGAGCTCCGCCCAGATCACCTTGCCTCGGTCCGTGTAGCGGGTGCCCCAGCGCTCGGCGTACTGGGCGACGAGGAACAGGCCGCGCCCGCCCTCGTCGGTCGTGGCCGCGTAGCGCAGGTGCGGCGAGGTGCTGCTGCCGTCGGAGATCTCGCAGATCAGGGTGCGGTCGCGGAGCAGCCGGACCCGGATCGGCGGGGTCCCGTAGCGGATCGCGTTGGTGATCAGCTCGCTGAGGATCAGCTCGGCGGTGAAGGTGACGTCCCCCAGGCCCCACGCGGTGAGCTGCGCGGAGCCCGCGCGGCGGACCCGGGACACGTCCGAGGGGTCCGGGAACACCTCCCACTCCGCGATCCGCTCGGCCGGGAGCCGCCGGGTGTCGGCGATGAGCAGGGCGATGTCATCGCTCGGCGCCGGGAACAGCAGCGCGGACAGTACGTCGGAACAGGCCTGGTCGGGGCTGCGGTCCGGCCGGGACAGGGCCTCGGTCAGCAGGTCGAGGCCGGTGTCGAAGTCCCGGTCGCGGTCCTCCAGCAGCCCGTCGGTGAACAGCACGAGCCGGCTCGCCTCGGGCAGCTGCAGCTCCACGGCCTCGAAGGGCATCCCGCCGACGCCCAGGGGCAGCCCGATCGGCAGCTCGGGATACTCGACCCGCCCGTCGGCCCCGACCAGGGCCGGGCCGGGGTGGCCGGCGCTGGCCACGGCGCAGCGGCCGGACACCGGGTCGTACACCGCGTACAGACAGGTGGCGCCGGTGACGCTCGAGGACTCGCCCTCCCCGGAATCCTCGTCGGCCGAGGACTCGTCCTGGTCGATCCGGTCGATCAGCTCGTCGAGGTGGCCCAGCAGCTCGTCGGGCGGCATGTCGAGCGTGGAGAAGTTGTGCACGGCGGTCCGCAGCCGGCCCATGGTGGCGGCGGCGTGCACCCCGTGCCCCACCACGTCGCCGACGACCAGCGCGACCCGGGCCCCGGCGAGCGGGATCACGTCGAACCAGTCCCCGCCCACCCCCGCCTTCGCGGGCAGGTACCGGAACGCGACGTCCACGGCGCTCAGATCGGGCAGCACCCGCGGCAGCAGGCTGCGCTGGAGGGTCACCGCCACGGCGTGCTCGCGCGTGAACCGGCGGGCGTTGTCGATGGAGACCGCGGCCCGCGCCGCCAGCTCCTCGGCGAAGGACAGGTCCTCGTCGTCGAAGGGCTCGGGGGTGTCGGCCCGCCAGAAGTTGGCCATGCCGAGGACCACCCCGCGGGCCTGGAGCGGTACGGAGATCAGCGAGTGCAGTCCGTAGTCCAGGGCCACCCGGGTGCCGTCGTGGTCCTGGGCCCGCCAGCCGAAGGCGGCGGTCAGATCGGCGGCGAGCACCGCCCGCCCGGCGTCCAGGGCCGTTGCCATCGGCGCGGTCGGCACCACGAAGCGGATGACGTCGCCCACCGGCTGGAGCGGGGAATCGACGCGGATCCCGCTGATGGCGGCCCGGCGCATCTCGGTGTGCGTGCCGCCGCCGGGCTCCTCGCCGCGCAGCACCGGCTCCAGCAGCTCGACGGTGACGAAGTCCGCGAACCGCGGGACCGCGACCTCGGAGAGTTCCTCGGCGGTGCGGACCACGTCCAGGGTGGTCCCGATGCGCACGCCGGCGTCGTAGAGCAGCTGGAGCCGGTCGCGGGCGACCGCGGCCCGGCCGGAGAGCGCGGCGAGCTCGGTGGAGTCGCGCAGGGTGGTCACGGTGCCGGACGGGCGGCCCCCGTAGGGCTTGGTCGGGCGGACGTTCACGGCGAGGAGCCGGTCGCCCGCACGGTGGACCTCGTCGGTGGCGGCCCGCCCGGAGGCCAGCAGCGCGGCCGTGGTCGGATCGAGGCCGAGGTCGCGCACGTGCCGCAGTTCGGCGTCGGCGGGCAGGTCGAGGAGGCGGCGGGCCTCGTCGTTGGCGAGCAGCAGCCGGCCTTCGGCGTCGATGATCAGCACGCCCTCGCGGACGGCGTGCAGAACCGCTTCGTGGTGTTCGTTCATCCGGGTCATCTCGGCCTCGCCGAGGCCCCGGGTCTGGCGCCGCAGCCGGCGGCTGACGAGGGCGGCGCCGCCGGTGCCGAGGATCAGGGCGCCGGTGGCCGCCCCGAGGAGCAGGGGCAGCTGGCCCTCGACCACGTCGCCGACGTTCTCGACCTCGATGCCGGTGGCGACCAGGCCGACCACCGCGCCCGCGGAGTCCCGTACGGGGACCACGGCGCGGACCACGTCGCTCGGCTTCCCCTGGAACGTCTCGGTGAAGGCCTGTCCGGCCGCGGCGCGGGACAGGTCGCCGGTGGCGCGCTGGCCGATGAGCTCGGGGCGGGAGTCGGTGTACCGGATCCCGTCGGTGGTCATGACGGCGATGAAATCGACGCCCGAGGCCCGGCGGGCGCCCTCGGCCAGCGGCTGGAGCACGGCGGTGGGGTCGGGGGACTCCAGGGCCGCGGGGAGGCCGGGGGCGTGCGCGAAGGCCTCGGCCGCGGCGAGGGAGCGGTTGCGGGCGTCGCGCTGGCTGTCGTACCGGGCCTGGAAGAACAGGGCCGAGGCGGCGGCCGTGATCAGCACCAGGACGAGGACGGCCTGGAGGGCGAAGACCTGGCCGGCGACGCTGCGGGCGCCGAGCGAGAGGTGGGCGAACAGCCGGGAGAACGGGCGGGTGAGGCGGTGTGCGAGGCGGCGCAGGCGACTGCGGCCGGGCCCGTGTGCGGGGCCGACTCCGGGTGCGTGTCCGGGTGCGTGTCCGGGCCCGATTCCGGGTGGGGACCCGTCCTCGGGCGGGGGCCTGTCCTCGGGCGCTCCTCCGGAGCCCCTGGGTAGGCCAAAACGTCCGGTCATGAGCCATTTCTAACACTGTCGGCGCGGTTTGGGGGAGGCCCCGGGGGCCCTGGTGCCGTAGCGGCCGCGCGGTACGCGCGGGGGCTCGTGCCGACGTAGGAGGTGAAGTGCTGGCGGAAGGTGACCTCGCTGGCGAATCCGGCCCGCCGGGCCACCTCGGTGACTGGATGATCGGTGCGCTCCAGCAGCTTGCGCGCTTCGTCCAGACGGTGGCCCAGGAGCCATTTGTGCGGGGTGGTGCCGGTCGAGGCGGCGAAGTGCCGGGCGAAGGACCGCGGGGACATCCCGGCCCACCGGGCCAGGGTGGCCACGTCCAGCGCCTCGTGCAGCCGCCCGAGCGCCCGCTCCCGTACGAGGGCCAGCGCCTCGGCGGTCCGGTCGGCGACCGGGGTCGGGCGGTCCAGGTACTGGGCGTGTTCGCCGGTGCGGAAGGGGCCGGTCACCATCGAGCGGGCGATGGCGGCGGCCGCCTCGGAGCCGTGGGCCTCGCGGACCAGGTGCAGGCAGAGGTCGATCCCGGAGGCGACCCCTGCGGAGGTCCACAGCCCGTCGTCCCCGACGTAGAGCGGGGCCTCCTCGACGCGCACGGCGGGGTACCGCCCGGCCAGCGCCGGGGCCAGCGACCAGTGGGTCACGGCCCGGCGGCCGGCCAGCAGCCCGGCCTCGGCGAGGATGAAGGCGCCGGCGCACAGGGCGGCCACCGGGATGCCCCGGGCGTGGGTGTCGCGCAGGACGGCGAGGACCGGCTCCGGCGTCGGGTCGGAGGGCCGGTCCAGCGCGGGGACCACGACGAGGTCGGCGTCGGCGAGCCAGTCGAGCCCGCGGTCCGGGGTCAGGGTCAGCCCCCCGGGGAGCGGGATCGGGCCGGTGTCGAGGGCGCACCGGCGAAGCTCGAAGGGCGGCACCCCGCTGTGGCCGCGGTCGTGCCCCCAGACCTCGGTGATGACGGCCAGGTCGAAAGCGCGGATGCCGGGCTGAACGACGATCGCAACGCGGTGCATGGCCGTGAGTCTGCCACGCAGGCCCCGCCGAAGGGGAGGGCCGAGCCTCCGCATGCTGCCGCCGCGAGGCCCCCGACCTGGGACGGAGCCGGACTTCGGGCCGCTCCGGGCGCGGATCTGCCACCCTGGCAGGATCCCATCGGTTCGGGGGCCGGGTGGTACTGGTTCGAGGGGGAGGAGCCGCCCAGGATGAGGGCATGACGAACGAGAGCACGACCACGAAGACCCAGACGACCACGGCCCCGACCGAGGCCCAGGCCCCGGCCGCCATCGAGATCGCCGCGAACAGCGCCCTGCTGGTCATCGACGTCCAACAGGGCTTCGACGACGCCGACTTCTGGGGGCCGCGCAACAACCCGGCCGCCGAGGAGAACATCGCCGCGCTGATGGACGCCTGGCAGGAGACCGGCCGCCCCCTCGTTCTCGTGCAGCACGCTTCCCGCATGGCGGGCTCCGTCCTCGCTCCGGACGGGCCCGGGTACGCCTTCAAGGACTTCGTCGCCGAGCGGGCCGACCGGGCCGCGCTGCACGTCACCAAGTCCGTGAACTCCTCCTTCTACGGCACCCCGGACCTCGCCGACTGGCTCACCTCCCAGGGCGTCGGACAGCTCGTCATCACCGGGATCCAGACGAACATGTGCGTCGAGACCACGGCCCGGATGGCCGGGAACCTGGGCTACGAGGTCCTCGTGCCGCTCGATGCCACGCACACCTTCGACCTGGCCGCCGAACCCGGCCCGGACGCACTCCGGCTGACGGCCGACCAGCTCGCCACCGCCACCGCGGTCAACCTCCAGGGCGGCGGCTTCGCCCGGATCGTCACCACGGCGCAGCTCGTGACCGCGGCCCGCACCGCCGCGCCGACCCCCACCCGGGCCTGACCCGGTCGCGGGTGGGCCCTGCGGGGCGAAGTCCCCTACCCGCCCTTCCACCGTTCCCCGGGCGCTGCCCGGACCCGCGCCTCAAACGCCGGCGGGGCTGGAATTGCCCTGCGGGCAATCCAGCCCCGCCAGGCGACGATCCAGCCCCTCCGGCGTTTGAGGCGCGGGGTCCGGGGCGGAGCCCCGGGGAACGGGCGAAGGGCGGGTAGGGGACTCCCCCCACGGGGCCGCCCGGCCCCGCTCGGCCTGCCCGGCCCGGGGAACGCCGACGGCCCGGACCCCCCCGTCAGGGGATCCGGGCCGCCGGTGAGGGCGGACGGCGTCAGAGGACGTCGGCCGCGATGCTCTCCGCCACCCGCTCCAGCAGCGGCCCCGCGTTCGGGATGCTCACCGCCGGGTCCGGCTCGAGGTCCGTGAGCGGGTAGGCCCGCTGGATGCCGGCGGTCTGGAGGGCCTCCTGCGTCAGCAGCAGGCGGCCGCAGACCGCGACGACCGGCTTGCCCGCCGCGCGAGCCGCCGCCGCGACACCGGCCGGAGCCTTGCCGTGGAGGGTCTGCTCGTCCAGCGAACCCTCACCGGTGATGACCAGCGTGGCCCGCTCCAGCGCCGGCGCGAAGCCGAGCACCTCGAGCATCAGCTCGATGCCGGGACGGAACGAGGCACCGAGCAGCAGTGCCCCGTAGCCGATGCCGCCCGCTCCGCCCGCGCCGGGCGAAACCGCCGCCTCGGCGGCCAGGGAGCCGATCGACTTCTCCAGGACCACCGCGAAGTGCGCCAGCGCCGCGTCCAGCGTCGCGACGTCCTCGGGCGACGCCCCCTTCTGCGGGCCGTAGACCGCCGGGGCGCCCTTCGGACCCGTCAGAGGGTTGTCCACGTCGCTCGCCAGGACGAAGTCGACCTCCTTGATGCGGGGGTCGATGCCCGACAGGTCGGCCGAGGCCAGACCCGCCAGCGCGCCGCCGCCCGGACCGACCGGTTCACCGTTCGCATCCAGGAACACCGCGCCCAGCGCGGCCAGCATGCCCGCGCCGCCGTCGGTGGTGGCGCTGCCGCCCACACCGAAGACGATCGAGCGCGCTCCCGCGTCGAGTGCGGCCTTCAGCAGTTCGCCGGAGCCGTAGGTGGTCGCCGTCAGCGGGGCGAAGACACCCGCCGGCAGCAGCTGGAGCCCGGAGGCTTCCGCCATCTCGACCACCGCGGTGCCCTCGCGCAGGGCGAAAGCGGCCGTGACCTGGTCACCGAGCGGTCCGGTGACCCGTACCTCCCGGCGTTCGAACCCGGCCGCCACAGCGGCCGCGACCGTACCGTCGCCGCCGTCCGCGACGGGGAGGGTCTCGATCTCCACGCCCGGTACGGCCTTGCGAAGGCCGGCCGTCACCCGCTCCGCGACCTGAACGGCCGTGAGCGAGCCCTTGAATTTGTCCGCGGCGATGAGCACGCGCGCGGTCTCAGTTACTGCTCCGTCCGTCACCTTGCTAATCCCTTGCTATCGAACAGTGCAGTCGCGCCACCCCTGAGCCTATCCGGAGGATCCTCCTATGCCCATGCGTGGCCTGGGCCACACGCGGCGCGGCATACCCCTAAATAGGGATATACGCCTGCATAGTGTGGCCGCATGAGCACGGATTCACTGGAACAGCCACGTCCGGATTCCCCAGGTGGCGGGTCCGAAGGCCCCGTCGACGGCACCGGCGGGACCGGCGGCGCCGGCGGCACCGACGGCACTCCCGACCGCACCGTCGTCACCATCGGAGTGATCTCCGTCCTGGCGGTGGTCGCCTGGGCGGCGCTCGGGAAGAGCTCCTTCGACTCGGCGTCGAGCAGTGCGCTGGCCTGGGTGCTCGGCAACTTCGCGTGGCTCTTCGTGATCGCCGCCGATGTGTTCCTCGTCATGTGCGTCGTGCTCGCGATCAGCCGCTTCGGCCGGATCCGCCTCGGCAAGGACGACTCGGAGCCGGAGTTCACGAACCTCGCGTGGATCGCGATGATGTTCAGCGCGGGCATGGGGATCGGACTCATGTTCTACGGGGTGGGCGAGCCGCTCACCCATTACCTGAACCCGCCCCCGGCCTCCGGCGCGGCCCCCGGCACCGGCGACGCCGCCCGCGCCGCGCTCGACTACTCCTTCTTCCACTGGACGCTCACCCCCTGGGCGATCTACGGCATCGCCGGTCTCGCCCTCGCCTACGCGACCTTCCGCAAGGGCCGCGGCAACCGCCTCAGCTCCGCCTTCGTCCCCCTCATGGGCGAGGAGCGGGCCAACGGCTGGCCCGGCAAGGCCATCGACCTGCTCGCCGTCTTCGCGACCGTCTTCGGCACCGCCACCAGCCTCGGCCTCGGCGCCCTCCAGGTGTCCAAGGGCCTCAACATCACCACCGGGATCGAGGACTCGACCACGGTCGAGCTGATCATCATCGTCTCCCTCTCCGCCGCCTTCGTGCTCTCCGCCTTCTCCGGGCTGCACAAGGGCGTCAAATGGCTCAGCACGATCAACATCGTGCTCGCCGCGGCCCTGATGACCTTCGTCTTCGTCCTCGGCCCGACCGTCTACATCCTCGACGTGATCCCGGCGAGCATCGGCAGCTACCTGCACGAACTGCTCCCCATGGCCACCCGCACCGGCGCCTTCACCGACAGCGCGTGGCTCGGCGCGTGGACGATCTTCTACTGGGCGTGGTGGCTCTCCTGGGCGCCCTTCGTCGGCACCTTCATCGCCCGCATCTCGCGCGGCCGCACCATCCGCGAGTTCCTCGTCGGCGTGCTCCTGGTGCCCAGCGGCGCCACCGTCGTCTGGTTCTGCGTCATGGGCGGCACCGCGATCCGCCTCGACTCCACCGGAGTCGCCGACATGGCCGCCAAGGCCAAGGAGGGCACCGAGGCCTCGCTCTTCGCGATGCTCGACGCGCTCCCGCTCGGCACGGTCACCTCGTGGATCGCGATGCTCCTGGTGATGACGTACTTCGTCACCAGCGCCGACTCCGCCTCCCTCGTCATGGGCTCCCTCACCAGCCGCGGCTCCCTGAACCCGCCGACCTGGCTCGTGGTCACCTGGGGCGTGCTGATGGCCGCCGTGGCCGCCGTACTCCTCGTCGCGGGCGGCCTGAAGTCCCTGCAGACGGCCACCATCCTGGTCGCGCTGCCGTTCGTGGTCGTGATGCTGCTCCTGTGCTGGGCCCTGGTGAAGGAGCTGCGCGAGGACCCGGGCGCGGGCCCCGTCCGCCACCACGCCCTCCACGGACTCCGGGACGCGGTCAAGGCCATGGTCGGCGACGCCATCACCGAACGCGGCCCGGACCGCCACCCCCGTCTGCGCCGCGTGGCGGAGTCGAGGAACCGCGACCGGGAGGACGGGCCGCCGGGCGGCGGCACCGGGGAGGAGTGATCCCCGGCCATCCGGGGCGGCTGGGTAGGGTGGCGGCGTGACGACCACCGATGACTTTGCCACCTACATCGCGAGCCTGCCCCGGGTGCTGGCCGGAGCGGCCGCCCTCTTCCGGGACGCCGAGGACCGCGTGCTCCTCGTCGAGCCCAACTACCGGGAGGGCTGGGCGCTGCCGGGCGGCACCATCGAGTCGGACACGGGGGAGTCCCCGCGCACGGCCGCCCGCCGGGAGAGCGCCGAGGAGATCGGCATCGACCTGCCGCTCGGCCGGCTGCTCGCCGTCGACTGGTCGGTCGGCGAGGGCCGGCCCCCGCTCGTCGCGTACCTCTACGACGGCGGCGTGCTCGACGCCGAGCAGCTCGCCTCCATCAAGCTCCAGGAAGAGGAGCTGATCTCGTGGCGGCTGGTGGAGCAGGCCGAGCTGACGGACCATCTGCTCGGATCCCTGGGCCGGCGCACCGTGGAGGCGTGCCGGGTCCTGCGCACCGGTGAGGGCGCCGTCGAGCTGGAGAACGGCCGCAGGCCGCAGGCCTCGTAGCCCCGTCCGCTCGTTATTCCGTGCCTACACCGAGCAGGACAGAATTCAGCAAATGATCACGATGTACGCCTGGCCCAGCACCGCCGACGGGCCCGACGCCCTGCCCATGGTCCACTTCACCACCGACCAGCAGGAGAGCGGCGAGGTGACCCCCGACGGGGTGCCGGTCTGGATGTTCGACACCGCGATCCGCGACGGCGGTTGGGCCCAGTTCACCGACTTCGAGGCCTGGTCCGCGCCGGCCGAGGGCTGGCAGGCCTTCTACCGCCGCGAGGACGACGTCCTCGCCGTCACCGGCCCCGGCTCCTGCGAGGGCTGGTACCAGGGCGGCCTCGGCGCCGACTCCGACTGGGTGGGAGCGGCCGCCGCCCAGCAGAGCGTGGTCCTGCTCGCGGCCCCCGTCCAGCACCCGTCCCTGTACGCCTACGCGGTCGAGGCCGGCGCCGCCTTCGCGCTGCTGGTCCCGCTGGTGGTCATCTAGGGCGTGTCTTGCACCGCAGGCTGATCCGGCCTGATCCGGCCTCATCCGACCTGACCCGACCTGATCCGAAAGGCACGCCCTGGCCGTGAGCGCCCTTCCCGCGGACCCGACGGTGCTCCACCCGTTTCCCGGCCAGCCGCGCGTGGTGCTGCTGAAGCCGCTGGTCACCTCGCCGCTGATCGAGGTGGGGGAGTACTCCTACTACGACGACCCGGACGATCCCACCGCGTTCGAGACCCGCAACGTGCTCTACCACTACGGGCCGGAGAAGCTGGTCATCGGGAAGTTCTGCGCGCTGGGCACCGGGGTCCGGTTCCTCATGAACGGCGCCAACCACCGCATGGACGGCCCCTCCACCTTCCCCTTCCCCATCATGGGCGGGTCCTGGGCCGACCACTTCGACCTGCTCGCCGGCCTGCCCGGCCGGGGCGACACCGTCGTCGGCAACGACGTCTGGTTCGGCTACGGCGCGATGGTCATGCCCGGGGTGCGCATCGGGCACGGCGCGATCATCGCCGCCGGCGCCGTGGTCGTGGACGACGTCCCCGACTACGGGATCGCCGGCGGCAACCCGGCCACCCTCATCCGCACCCGCCACACCGGCGAGGAGATCGCCCGCCTCCTCGCCCTCGCCTGGTGGGACTGGCCGGTGGAGCACCTCACCCGGCACATCCGTACGGTCATGTCCGGCACCGTCGCCGACCTCGAAGCGGTCGCACCACCGGCCTGAGCCGGACCGCGGGCCGGGGCGGGGCGTGCCGCGAGAACGGATCGAGGAGCCGGGTATTCAGGTGCCGAGCGGCCGGGCCGGCTGACATACTCCGCGCCGTGACGACTGACCACGGCTCCGGCCCGACCCTGACCACCGGCGAGGGCGACACCGCGCTCGACGACCGGCTGACCGAGGAACTCACCGCCTTCAACGCGGCCGCCACCGGTGTGTCCGACCACGGCACGTTCTCGGTCAAAGTCACGGACGAAGCGGGCGAACTGATCGGCGGCCTCTCCGCGTCGACCTGGGGCGGCCTGTGCGGGATCGAGCTGCTGTGGGTCCGCGAGGACAGCCGCAAGGACGGCTGGGGCGGCAGGATCCTGCGGGCGGCGGAGACGGAGGCACGGCGACGCGGCTGCGATCGCGTGGCCGTCTCCTCGTACACCTTCCAGGCCCCGGGCTTCTACGAACGCCAGGGCTATGCCGAGGTCGCACGGATCCCGGGCGTCCAGGGAGAGCACGCGGACGTGCACCTGCTCAAGTCGCTGACCGGGCCGGACGCCCCGGAGACGACCTAGAGCTGCTCGGCCCCGGACTCGAAGGCCAGCAGGCGCACCTTGCGGTCGATGCCGCCGCCGTAGCCGGTCATGGAGCCGGACGCCCCGATCACGCGGTGGCACGGCACGATGATGCCGACCGGGTTCTTCCCGTTGGCCAGCCCCACCGCGCGCGAGGCGTTCGGCTTGCCGAGCTCGGCGGCCAGTTCCCCGTAGGACCAGGTCTGCCCGTAGGGGATCCGTACGAGCTGCTCCCACACGCTGCGCTGGAACTCGGTGCCCTCCAGCCGGACCGGCAGGTCGAACTCGGTGAGCTCTCCGGCGAAGTACGCGGTCAGCTGCCGCACCACCTCGGGGAAGGGGGCCTCACCGGCCGCGACGCGCTCCCCGAAGGCCTCCTCGGCCGGGCGGTGGCGCTGTCCGGTCATGTAGAGGCCGCAGAGGAACCCGTCGGCGGCGACGAGGGTGAGCGGCCCGTAGGGGCTGTCCACGACGGTGTGCTGCTTGGTACTGCTGCTCATGACGGCTCGTACTCCTCGGATGTCGGTGGGGTCGGGGTCAGACGGTCGGGGTCAGACGGGCAGGACGTTGATGGCGTGGTCCTCGGTGGCCCACAGGTACTGCACGGCGTAGGCGCGCCAGGGCCGCCAGTGCGCCGCGCGGGCCGTCAGCGCCGCGGGCGTGGAGGGCAGCCCGAGCCCCTTCGCCGCCCGGCGGATCCCCAGGTCGGCCGGAATGAAGGCGTCCGGGTCGCCCAGCGCCCGCATCGCGATGATCTCGGTGGTCCACGGCCCGAAACCGGGCAGCGCGCCCAGCCGGGCGCGGGCCGCCTCCCAGTCGCTGTCGATGCCGAGCGGGAGCGAGCCGTCGGCGAGGGCCGAGACGAGCGTGGTGAAGGTGGTCCGCCGGCTGCGCGGCAGGGCCAGGGACTCCGGGTCCAGCCCGGCCAGCGCCTGCGAGGTGGGGAACAGGTGGGTCAGCCCGCCCTCGGGGTCCGGATCGGTCACCGGCTCGCCGAGGGCGCGGACCAGGCGGGCCGCGTGCGTACGGGCCGCCGCGGTGGACACCTGCTGGCCGAGCACCGCCCGTACGGCGAACTCCTCCGCGTCGACGGTACGCGGCACCCGGCGGCCGGGAGCCTTGGCCACGAGCGGGGCCAGCAGCGGGTCGGCGCTCAGCTGCTCGTCCACGGCCTCGGGGTCCGCGTCGAGGTCCAGGAGCCGGCGGCAGCGGCTGATGGCGATGGTGAGGTCGCGCAGGTCGGTGAGGGCGAGCCGGCAGCCGATGTGGTCGGGCTGCGGGGTGAGGGCGACGACGCCGGTGCCGTACGGCAGCCGGAGCGTGCGGCGGTAGGCGCCCGCCCGCCACTCCTCGACCCCGGGGACGGCGGTCGCGGCGAGGTGGCCGAAGAGGTTGTCGGGGGTGAGCGGGGCACGGAAGGGCAGCCGCAGGCTGATGGTGCCCGGCACCTGGCCGGGTCCGGCACCCGGGGCGGCCCCCCGGCCGGCCGCCCGCGCCCGGAGCTCGCTCGGGGCCAGGGCGAAGACCTCGCGGACGGTGTCGTTGAAGGTCCGGATCGAGGAGAACCCGGCGGCGAAGGCGATGTCGCCCATCGGGAGCCCGGAGGTTTCGATCAGCAGCCGGGCGGTCTGTGCGCGCTGGGCCCTGGCCAGGGCGAGCGGCCCCGCGCCGAGCTCGGCGCCCAGCTGGCGCTCCACCTGGCGGGCGGAGTACCCCAGGCGGGCGGCCAGCCCCGGGACGCCCTCGCGGTCGACCACCCCGTCCTGGATGAGGCGCATGGCGCGGGCGACGGCGTCGGCGCGGGCGTTCCACTCGGGGGAGCCGGGGGAGGTGTCGGGCCGGCACCGCTTGCAGGCCCGGTAGCCGTTCTGCTGGCAGGCGGCGGCGCTGGGCAGGAAGGTCATGTTCTCGACCTTCGGCGGTACGGCGGGGCAGCTGGGGCGGCAGTAGATGCCGGTGGTCCTCACGGCGGTGAAGAACCAGCCGTCGAACCGTGCGTCCTTCGACTGGACGGCCCGTACGCAACGCTCCGTATCGGTGTGCATGGCTCCCATCCTCCCGGCCGGCCGGGCCCCGGGCTGGCGGTTTTCCGACACCAAGCGTACGGGGCCACCCCCGGCCGCATACGGGCCGCGGCTGCGGGTGTGCCGCTGCGCGGGGCGAAGTCCCCTACCCGCCCTTCCACCGTTCCCCGGGCGCTGCCCGGACCCCGGTCCTCAAGCGCCGGACGGGCTGAGGGGGTCCCGGGCTGCGCCCGGACCCCCTGGGGCTCCGCCCCAGACCCCGCGCCTCAAACGCCGGCGGGGCTGGAATTGCCCTGCGGGCAATCCAGCCCCGGCGAAAATCCAGCCCCTCCGGCGTTTGAGGAGCGGGGGTCCGGGGGCTGGCCCCCGGGAACGGCGCCGCACGCGGCAACGGGTCCGGGCGGAGCCCGGGGAACGGTGGAAGGGCGGGTAGGGGACCTTGGCCACGCAGCGGTGTGGGGCGGCCCGGGATGCGGAAGGGCCCCCGCTGCCTGGTGGCGGGCGGGGGCCCTTGCGTACGCGTACAGCCAGGTTACGGGGCCTGGGTGGCCCTTGCCTCGCGACGGTTGTGGCGGAACGTGTTCGCGCGACGGGTCGTCGCGAACAGCGGAATGGTCGCCGCCAGAGCGATCTGCAGCGCGCAGCCGGTCTGGAGCAGCAGCCCGCCGCCCGGCGCGTCGAACGCCCACGCGGCCAGCAGACCCATCGCCGCGACGATCCAGCTGAGCATCGCCACCGCGAGGACACCCCGCGGCTTGGGGTACTCGACCCGGCTCACCATCAGCCAGGCCACGCCGACGATCGCCAGCAGGGTCGGGATGAACGGCAGCTCCAGCAGCACGATCGAGACGACCGTCAGCGCACCGAAGGGGCTCGGCATGCCCTGGAACATGCCGTCCTTCATCGCCACGCAGCTGAATCTCGCGAGGCGCAGGACGACGGCCAGCAGGACGACGATCGCCGCCAGCGCCGACATCTTCTGCACCGCGTCGTCGGCGACCATGCCGTAGACGAGGACGAAGTACGCCGGAGCCAGCCCGAAGCTGATCAGGTCGGACAGGTTGTCCAGCTCCGCACCCATCGGCGAGCTGCGCAGCTTGCGGGCCACGATGCCGTCGAAGAGGTCGAAGACCGCGGCGAGCAGCATCAGTATCACGGCCGTGGCCGCGCTGCTGCGGGCCATGCCCGACTCGCCGCTGCCGGTGAGGTGCGGGATGAGGATCCCGGTGGTGGTGAAGTACACCGCCATGAATCCGCACGTCGCGTTGCCGAGGGTGAGGGTGTCCGCTATCGACAGCCGCAGTGACAGCGGCATGTCGTCCTCGGTGGACTCCTCCTCGGACGACGCCTCGGGCACCCAGCCCGCAGCCGGGGTTTCAGGTTCAGTCACGGTCAATTCGGGTCACCCCCGCGGTGGTGGCCTGTCCGACCTCGACCGCGACCTCGACGCCCTCGGGGAGGTAGATGTCGACGCGGGAGCCGAAGCGGATCAGACCGATGCGTTCGCCCTGCTCCACCTTGGTGCCGGCCGGCAGGTACGGGACGATGCGACGGGCGACGGCGCCGGCGATCTGCACCATCTCGATGTCGCCGAGCTCGGTGTCGAAGTGCCAGACGACGCGCTCGTTGTTTTCGCTCTCCTTGTTGAACGCCGGAACGAATCCACCGGGGATGTGCTCCACGGACGTCACCGTGCCCGCGAGGGGCGCGCGGTTGACGTGGACGTTCAGGGGGCTCATGAAGATCGCGACGCGGGTGCGCCCGTCCTTCCACGGCATGATGCTCTGCACCACACCGTCGGCGGGCGAAATGACCCGGCCCTGCGTGATCTCGCGCTCGGGGTCGCGGAAGAACCACAGCATGCCCGCCGCGAGCGCGGTGGTGGGCACGGCCACTGCCGCCCAGCGCCCGGACTTGCGGGCCCGGGTGAGGCTGAGGGCGGCGGTGGCGACGGTCGGCAGAAGCCACGGCGATGCTCCGCGCGCGAGGCGTCCACCGAGGAGGCCGACGCGAGGTGCAGAGGTTTGGCTGTGGGGCATGGATGACCTTCGTAGCGGGTGATGCCGCGCCGCAAACGGGGGGACGGGACGGCGGCTTTACTGGAATGCTATCGGTTGCGCGCAACAACTGGGCAAGCCAGAAGCCGAGTCGATGGCCGTGAGCCAGTGACTGCTAGTGACTCTTTTGCGGAAAACCACTGGATGATTTACCGCAAAAGGGACTTTCAGCCCTGGAGTCGGTACTCCTCGAGCAGGCGTCGCCCGATGATCATTTTCTGGATCTCGGCGGTACCTTCACCGATGAGCAGCATGGGTGCCTCTCGGTAGAGACGCTCGATCTCGTACTCCTTCGAGAAGCCGTAGCCGCCGTGGATACGGAACGCGTCCTCCACCACCTCCTTGCAGTACTCGGAGGCGAGGTACTTCGCCATCCCTGCTTCGAGGTCGTTTCGTTCCCCGGAGTCCTTTTTGCGTGCTGCATTGACCATCATCGCATGGGCGGCTTCGACCTTGGTAGCCATCTCGGCCAGCTTGAACTGGATCGCCTGGTGCTCGGCGATGGCCTTGCCGAAAGTGTGACGTTGCTGGGCATACGAGACACCCAGTTCGAACGCACGCTGTGCGACGCCGCAACCACGGGCCGCCACGTTGACGCGGCCGACCTCGACCCCGTCCATCATTTGGTAAAACCCTCGGCCGGTCTCCCCGCCCAGGACCCGATTGGCCGGAATGCGCAGTCCGTCCATGATGAGCTCGGTGGTGTCGACCCCCTTGTAGCCCATCTTGTCGATCTTGCCCGGGATGGTCAGACCGGGACGCACCTCGCCGAAGCCGGCCTCCTTCTCGATCAAGAAGGTCGTCATCGACTTGTGGGGCGCGGTGCCCTCCGGGTGTCCTTCGTCACTGCGGACGAGGACGGCCACGAGCGTGGACGTGCCGCCGTTCGTCAGCCACATCTTCTGGCCGTTCAGGACGTACTCGTCGCCGTCCTGCACCGCCTTGGAGGTGATGGCCGACACATCGGAGCCGAGCCCCGGCTCGGACATCGAGAACGCGCCGCGCACCTCGCCCAGCGCCATCCGCGGAAGGAAGTACTCCTTCTGCTCCTGGGTGCCGTGCTGCTTGAGCATGTACGCCACGATGAAGTGCGTGTTGATGATGCCCGAGACGGACATCCAGCCGCGCGCGATCTCCTCGACGCACAGAGCGTAGGTGAGCAGCGACTCACCCAGGCCGCCGTACTCCTCCGGGATCATCAGGCCGAAGAGGCCGAGTTCCTTGAGGCCGTCGACGATCTGCTGCGGGTACTCGTCCCGGTGCTCCAGCTCGGTCGCGACCGGGATGATCTCCTTGTCGACGAACTCCCGGACGGTCTTGAGGATGTCCCTCTGGTCGTCCGTCAGGCCGGCGGTCTGGGCAAGTCGGCTCATGGTTCTACTTCCCCTGTTCCTTCAGCGTGGGGCGGCCGGGCTGCTCGCCGCCGCGCTCCTTGATGTACGTCTCGGTCGGGACCATCACCTTGCGCCGGAAGACGCAGACGAGGGTGCCGTCCTGCTTGTAGCCCTTGGTCTCGACGTAGACGATGCCGCGGTCGTTCTTCGACTTGGACGGGGTCTTGTCGAGGACCGTGGTCTCGCCGTAGATCGTGTCGCCGTGGAAGGTCGGCGCCACGTGGCGCAGCGACTCGATCTCCAGGTTGGCGATCGCCTTGCCGGAGACGTCCGGCACGGACATGCCCAGCAGCAGCGAGTAGATGTAGTTGCCCACGACGACGTTCTTGCCGAAGTCGGTCGTGTTCTCGGCGTAGTTGCTGTCCATGTGGAGCGGGTGGTGGTTCATGGTCAGCAGGCAGAAGAGGTGGTCGTCGTACTCGGTGACCGTCTTTCCGGGCCAGTGCTTGTAGACCGCGCCGATCTCGAACTCTTCGTAGGTGCGTCCGAACTGCATCGGGATCAGGCCTCCGGGATCTCGAACTTGGTGGTGCGCTGCATGCCGGCGGCGCGGCCCTTGCCCGAGATGACCAGGGCCATCTTGCGGCTGGCCTCGTCGATCATCTCGTCGCCGAGCATCGCGGAGCCCTTCTTGCCGCCCGCCTCGGAGGTGCACCAGTCGTACGCGTCGAGGATCAGCTCGGCGTGGTCGTAGTCCTCCTGGGAGGGGGAGAAGACCTCGTTGGCCGCGTCGACCTGGCCGGGGTGCAGCACCCACTTGCCGTCGAAGCCCAGGGCCGCCGCGCGCCCGGCGACCTCGCGGTAGCCGTCGACGTTCTTGATCTGGAGGAAGGGACCGTCGATCGCCTGGAGGTCGTGCATGCGGGCCGCCATCAGGATCCGCATCAGGATGTAGTGGTAGGCGTCCGCGCCGTAGCCGGGCGGCTGCATGCCCACGACCAGGGACTTCATGTTGATGGAGGCCATGAAGTCGGCCGGCCCGAAGATGATGGTCTCCAGCCGCGGCGAGGCGCCGGCGATCTCGTCGACGTTCACCAGGCCCTTGGCGTTCTCGATCTGCGCCTCGATGCCGATCTTGCCGACCTCGAAGCCCATCGTCTTCTCGATCTGCGTCAGCAGGAGGTCGAGGGCCACGACCTGCTGGGCGTCCTGGACCTTCGGCAGCATGATGCAGTCGAGGTTCTGACCGGCGCCCTCGACGACCGTGATCACATCGCGGTACGTCCAGTGCGTGGTCCAGTCGTTGACGCGCACCACGCGGGTCTTGCCGGTCCAGTCGCCGTTGTTCAGCGCGTCCACGATGGTGTGGCGGGCGCCTTCCTTGGCGAGCGGGGCGCAGGCGTCCTCCAGGTCCAGGAAGACCTGGTCGGCCGGCAGGCCCTGGGCCTTCTCCAGGAACCGGGGGTTGGAACCCGGCACCGCGAGGCAGGAGCGGCGCGGCCGCAGCCGGTTGACCGGGGAAGAGGGCGTGGTCATGCGGGGACCTCCGTGCTTGCAGCTGTGTTGACGATGTCGTTGATGTCATCGCCGTCGGCGTCGCCGATCGGGTGGAGCTTGTTGGCCTTGCGGATCTCGTCGACGATACGGCCGATGATCTCCGTGATGCCGAAGTCCTTCGGGGTGAAGACCGCCGCCACCCCGGCCTCCTTGAGCGCCACGGCGTCGGCATTCGGAATGATGCCGCCGAGCACGACGGGGATGTCACCCGCCCCCGCCGCGCGCAGGCGTTCCAGCACGTCCGGGACGAGCGCGCTGTGCGAACCGGACAGGATGGACAGTCCCACGCAGTGCACGTCCTCGGCCAGGGCCGCCGAGGAGATCTCCTCGGGGGTCAGCCGGATGCCCTGGTAGACCACCTCGAAGCCGGCGTCGCGGGCCCGTACGGCGATCTGCTCGGCGCCGTTGGAGTGCCCGTCCAGGCCGGGCTTGCCGACCAGCAGGCGCAGCCGGCCGGAGCCGAGGTCCTCGGCGGTACGGGAGACCTTCGCGCGGACGAGGGCCATGGGGGTCCCCTCCTCGGCGGTCACGGCCACCGGGGCCGAGGAGACCCCGGTCGGAGCCCGGAATTCGCCGAACACCTCGCGCAGCGCGCTCGACCACTCGCCGGTGGTGACACCGGCGCGGGCGCACTCCAGGGTGGCCTCCATCAGGTTCTCGTCCCCGGCGGCGGCCTCCTTGAGCCGGTCCAGGGCCTGCATGACCGTGGGGAAGACGAACGGGTCGCCGCCGCCCTGCCGGTCCGAGGACTCCTGGCGCTCGGCCTTCCAGCGGCCGATGCGCTCGACGGTCTGCGCCTCCAGGGCCCCGTCCACCGTCATGATGGCGCCGTCCAGGTCGGAGGTGAGCGGGTTCTCCTCGGTCTGCTGGAAGCAGTTGACGCCGACGATCTTGTCCTGGCCGTCCTCGATCCGGGCCCGCCGCGCGGCGTGCGAGGAGACCAGCTCGCCCTTGAGGTACCCGGACTCGACGGCCGCCATCGCGCCGCCCATCTCCTGGATCCGGTCGATCTCGGCCAGGCACTCGGCCACCAGGGACTCGACCTTGGCCTCGATCACGTGCGAGCCGGCGAAGATGTCCTCGTACTCCAGCAGGTCGCTCTCGTGGGCCAGGACCTGCTGGATGCGCAGCGACCACTGCTGGTCCCAGGGCCGGGGAAGACCCAGCGCCTCGTTCCAGGCCGGCAGCTGCACGGCGCGGGCGCGGGCGTCCTTGGAGAGGGTGACCGCGAGCATCTCCAGCACGATGCGCTGGACGTTGTTCTCCGGCTGCGCCTCGGTCAGGCCCAGGGAGTTGACCTGGACGCCGTAGCGGAAGCGGCGCTGCTTGTCGTTCTCGATGCCGTAGCGCTCGCGGGTGACCTTGTCCCAGATGCGGCCGAAGGCGCGCATCTTGCACATCTCCTCGATGAAGCGGACGCCCGCGTTCACGAAGAAGGAGATCCGGGCGACGACCTCGCCGAACCGCTCCGGCGGGACCTGGCCCGAGTCGCGCACCGAGTCCAGGACCGCGATGGCCGTGGACATCGCGTACGAGATCTCCTGGACCGGAGTGGCCCCGGCCTCCTGCAGGTGGTAGCTGCAGATGTTGATCGGGTTCCACTTCGGGATGTGGTTGACCGTGTACGCGATCATGTCCGTCGTCAGGCGGAGCGAGGGCCCGGGCGGGAAGACGTGCGTCCCGCGCGAGAGGTACTCCTTGACGATGTCGTTCTGGGTGGTGCCCTGGAGCTGGGAGATGTCCGCGCCCTGCTCCTCGGCGGCCACCTGGTAGAGCGCCAGCAGCCACATGGCGGTGGCGTTGATCGTCATCGAGGTGTTCATCTGTTCCAGGGGGATGTCCTGGAACAGCCGCCGCATGTCGCCCAGATGGGAGACCGGGACCCCGACCCGGCCGACCTCGCCGCGGGCGAGGATGTGGTCGGGGTCGTAGCCGGTCTGTGTCGGCAGGTCGAACGCGACCGACAGGCCGGTCTGGCCCTTGGCGAGGTTGCGGCGGTACAGCTCGTTGGACGCCTCGGCCGTGGAGTGGCCGGCGTACGTCCGCATGAGCCACGGACGGTCCTTCTGGCGCTCTGTCATCTCAGGCTGTCCCTTTGGCCTTTGAGGGGTCTCAGATGTTGCGGAAGCGGTTGATCGCGTCCAGGTGAGTGGCGCGCATCTCGTGGTCCTTGACGCCGAGGCCTTCCTCGGGGGCCAGGCAGAGCACGCCGACCTTGCCCTGGTGGAGGTTGCGGTGGACGTCGTAGGCGGCCTGGCCGGTCTCCTCCAGGGAGTAGACCCGGGACAGAGTGGGGTGGATCTTGCCCTTGGCGACCAGCCGGTTGGCCTCCCAGGCCTCGCGGTAGTTCGCGAAGTGCGAGCCGATGATCTTCTTCAGGGACATCCACAGGTAGCGGTTGTCGTACTCGTGCATGTAGCCCGAGGTCGAGGCGCAGGTGGTGATGGTGCCGCCCTTGCGGGTGACGTAGACCGAGGCGCCGAAGGTCTCGCGGCCCGGGTGCTCGAAGACGATGTCGATGTCCTCGCCGCCGGTGAGCTCGCGGATGCGCTTGCCGAAGCGCTTCCACTCCTTCGGGTCCTGGGTGTGCTCGTCCTTCCAGAACTTGTAGCCCTCGGCGTTGCGGTCGATGACCGCCGTCGCGCCCATCGCCCGGCAGATGTCGGCCTTCTCCGGGGAGGAGACCACGCAGATCGGGTTGGCGCCGCCGGCCAGCGCGAACTGGGTGGCGTACGAGCCGAGCCCGCCGCTGGCGCCCCAGATCAGGACGTTGTCGCCCTGCTTCATGCCGGCGCCGTTGCGGGAGACCAGCTGGCGGTAGGCGGTGGAGTTGACCAGGCCGGGGGAGGCTGCCTCCTCCCAGCTGAGGTGGTCGGGCTTGGGCATCAGCTGGTTCGACTTGACCAGGGCGATCTCCGCCAGGCCGCCGAAGTTGGTCTCGAAGCCCCAGATGCGCTGCTCGGGGTCGAGCATCGTGTCGTTGTGGCCGTCGGAGGACTCCAGTTCGACCGAGAGGCAGTGCGCGACGACCTCGTCGCCCGGCTTCCAGGCGTTCACGCCGGGGCCGGTGCGCAGGACGACGCCCGCGAGGTCCGAGCCGATGATGTGGTACGGCAGGTCGTGGCGCTTGGTGAGCTCCGAGAGGCGCCCGTAGCGCTCCAGGAAGCTGAAGGTGGAGACCGGCTCGAAGATCGAGGTCCACACCGAGTTGTAGTTGACCGAGGAGGCCATGACGGCGACCAGGGCCTCGCCCGGGCCCAGCTCGGGGAGCGGCACCTCGTCGAGGTGCAGGGACTTGCGGGGGTCCTTCTCGCGGGTGGTGAGCCCGGCGAACATCTCCGCCTCGTCCTTGTGCACGGTGATCGCGCGGTACGAGTCGGGGAGCGGCAGGGCAGCGAAGTCGGCGGCCGTCGCGGCCTGCGACTGGATCGCGTCCAGGATGTCCTTCACGGTGTTGCCTCCGGCCGTGCGCTGATGAGGGTGCGCTGAGGGAAACGGGGTGCGTTGAGCTGCTGTGCGGCGAAGCGATGGGGGTGGGGCGATGAGCGTGGAGCGACGTGTTGGGGCGCCGTCGATTCGGCTGGGGTGGAGCTGCGCGTTGCCTGTGGTGGGGCGGTGCGGGAGGCCTGGTGACGCAGGCATCCGGGGCGCGTTCCGTGCCGAGTGGGCTGGACCGCGGGGACATCCGGACGAGATTCAACGTATGGCACCCCGTGTCACTCAGCAAGGCACCGCGTGCCAAAACTTTCTCTCATTTGCCGATTGACCTGCACCGATGAGCGATGATCGATCAGAGTTACCCGCGAGTAGGGGCAACTCGGACAAACGAAAGCGGCCGCCCCCGGAACGGGAGCGGCCGCTGTGACGTGTGTCGCGTCGGAGTTCGCCTACTTGTTTCTGAGTGCCTCTTCGATGGTCCGCATGACCTCGTCCAGCGGGGCGTCCGTACGGGCCACCGCGACCAGTACCTCGCCCTGCGTGCGCACCGAGGCCGCCGGCTCGGCGGCGGGTGCCGGCTCCGGCGCCGTGCTCAGCGTGCGCCCCGCGCCGATCCCGGAACCGAAGGTCTTGCGCACGATCGAGAAGGCGTGGTCGAGCTGCGCCTCCACGTCGCCCTGCCCGCCCGCCCGCAGCCAGCGCCGCAGCACGTGGTTGTGGGCCGTGACCACCGCCGAGGCGGCGACCTCCGCCAGCAGCGGGTCGTCGTTGCCGTCGTGGTGGTCGGTCTCGTCGAAATGGGCCAGCAGGTAGCGGGTGAACAGCCGCTCGTAGCGGGCGACCGAGGCGATCTCCCGCTCCCGCAGCGCCGGCACCTCGCGGGTGAGCCGGTAACGCTCCACCGACACCGCGGGCGAGGCGGCGTACATCTTCATGACTTCCTTGATCCCGCGGCACACCGTGTCGAGCGGGTGCTCGTGCGCCGGGGCCACGTCGAGGACCGCCTCGGCGCGGGTCAGGGTGTCGTCGTGGTCCGGGAAGATCGCCTCTTCCTTGGACCGGAAGTGCCGGAAGAAGGTCCTGCGCGCGACCCCGGCCACCGAGGCGATCTCGTCGACCGTCGTGGCCTCGTACCCCTTGTTCGCGAAGAGCTCCATGGCCGCCGCCGCGAGCTCGCGGCGCATCTTGAGCCGCTGTGCGGCCGCCTTGGTGCCGGCCGGGGTCTCCGGGGCGTCGGAGACCGCGGAGGCGCGGGGTGAGGTCTTGGCGGGCTGGGACATAGAGCGAAAGTACTTCATTCGTGCGGGAGAGCGCTCCCGAGGGGGGTGGGACGGGATGGGATGCGGGGGAGGACTCGCACTGGGCACACAGTGCTCCTCGGGAGGGTTCGTCCGCCGTGAGGGTCCGGCGGACCCGAGCAGCCCTCCCCACGCATCCGGCTCTTGCGCCTGCCGCGGGTTACCGGCGGGGGGCGTACTCACGGAATCCGCGGCCGGTCTTCCGGCCCAGGCAGCCCGCGGCGACGAGGTGCTCCAGCAGCGGGGACGGGGCCAGGCCCGGGTCGCGGAACTCCTTGTGCAGGACCTGCTCGATGGCCAGCGACACATCCAGGCCGACCACGTCGAGGAGCTCGAAGGGCCCCATCGGGTAGCCGCCGCCCAGCTTCATCGCCGCGTCGATGTCGTCGATGCCCGCGTAGTGCTGCTCGACCATCTTGATCGCGTTGTTGAGGTACGGGAACAGCAGCGCGTTCACGATGAAGCCGGCCCGGTCCCCGCAGTCGACCGCGTGCTTGCGCACCTGACCGCAGATCCCGCGGACCGTCGCGTGCACGTCGTCGGCGGTCAGGACGGTCCGGACCACCTCGACCAGCTTCATCGCCGGAGCCGGGTTGAAGAAGTGCATGCCGATCACGTCCTCGGGACGCGAGGTCGCGCGGGCGATCGCGATCACCGGGAGCGAGGAGGTCGTGGTGGCGAGCACCGCACCGGGCTTGCACGCCTTGTCCAGCGCCCGGAACAGCTCCTGCTTCACCTCCAGGTCCTCGGCGACGGCCTCCACGGCCAGGTCCACGTCGGCGAAGGCATCCAGCGAGCCCGCCGCCGTGATCCGGCCCACGGTGGCGGCGGCGGCCTCGGCCGTCAGCCGGCCCCGGTCCACGGCGCGGGCCAGCGACTTGCCGATCGCGGCCTTCGCCGCGTCCGCCTTCTCCTGGCTGCGGGCCGCCAGCACGACCGGGAAGCCGGCCTGCGCGAAGACCTGCGCGATCCCGCTCGCCATCGTGCCCGAACCGGCCACGCCGACCGAGTTCACCGGACGGCTCGCCCGGACCAGCTCCCCGTCCGGCGGGGTCTGCAGGTCACGGACGACGACCTGGCTGCCCGGGGCCTCGTACGTGTAGAACCCGCGCCCGGACTTCTGCCCGGTCAGTCCCGCCTCGGCGAGGTGGCCGAGGATCGGGGCCGGGGCGTGCAGCCGGTCGCCCGAGGCCGTGTACATGGCCTCCAGGACGGTGCGGGCGGTGTCCACGCCGATCAGGTCGAGCAGCGCGAGCGGGCCCATCGGCAGGCCGCAGCCCAGCTTCATCGCCGCGTCGATGTCCTCGCGGGAGGCGTACTTCGCCTCGAACATGGCGGCGGCCTGGTTCAGGTAGCCGAACAGCAGGCCGTCGGCGACGAAGCCCGGGCGGTCGCCGACCGCGACGGGCTCCTTGCCGAGCTCGCGGGCCAGCGTGGTGACCGCCTCGACGGCCGGCGGGGCCGTCAGCACGCTGGAGACGACCTCGACCAGCTTCATCGCGCTGACCGGGTTGAAGAAGTGCAGGCCGACCACGCGCTCCGGGCGCTGGGACTCGGCGGCCATCCGCGTCACCGACAGGGCGTTGGTGCCGGTGGCCAGGATCGCGGTGGGCCGGACGATCGCGTCGAGCTCGCGGAAGATCCGCTGCTTGAGCTCGTAGGACTCCGGGACCACCTCGATGACGAGGTCGGCGTCGGCGGCGGCGCCGAGGTCGGAGAAGGTGCGGAAGCGGGAGAGCACCGCCTCGCGCTCCTGCTCGCTGAGCTGCTCCTTGGCGACGGAGCGGGCCGTGGCCGCCGCGAGGGCCGCGGTGGCCCGGCGGGCGGCGGCCTCGCTCACGTCGATGCCGATGACCTCGCGGCCGGCCCGGGCGAGGACCTCGGCGATGCCGGAGCCCATCGTGCCGAGGCCGACGACGGCGATCGTCTGCAGGGCGGGGCGGGAGGGGGACGACTGACTGGACGTGGACGGAAGGTCCATCGCGGGACTCCAGTGGAAGAGGGTGACGACTGAGGGGGCGCGCGGAGCGCACGGCGCGCGCGGATGCCGTACGGAGAAGCCGTGCGGAGAAAGCCGTGCGGAGAAGCCCTGGGGTGTCCCGGGGATTCCGGAGACTCCCGAAGGGAGGCAGCCCTGAGGGAGGCAGCCCTGAGGGAAGCGGCCCTGAGGGCGGAAACGGCGGAGCCCTGTCCCGGGGTCACGCCGTGAAGAGGTGTGGTCGTGCAGAACCGACTGGTACGAGGTGGCTGCGTCACCAGGCCGCCCTCGTACGTGTTGTAGGGACAGTAACCCGTTGGTAACTGGTCCGCCAGAGCGCGGAGATGTGACCTGTACCGCCCAAATGTACCGATCATCGATCATCGATCAACCGGCTGTCGGGAACCCGGCGCGGCGGCCGTCGCGGCCCCCTAGGGTGGCCGCGTGAACGACGTGTTGGAGCGCCTGCGGGCCGAAGCCGGGCAGGCTCCCGGGGGCGAGGAGCAGTACGCGGCGCTGCTCGCGGCGGACGCGGACGGCCTGGCGGCCTCCCTGGCCTCCGCCGGGCAGCACCTGTGGGCCCGCGAACTGGCCGCGTACCGGCTGGGGCTGGCGGGCGACCGGCGCGCCTTCGAATCCCTGGTCCTGCTGCTCAACCACCGGGACCCGCCGCGCTGCGAGGCCGCCGCCCAGGCGCTGGCCGTCCTCGGGGACCCGCGCACCGCCCGCGCGGCGGCGGCGCTGGCCACGAACGAACTGCGCACGGCCTACGCCCTGCACCCGGTCCGGCTGCTGGCGGCGCTGCGCGCCCCGGAGTCGGCCCCGGCGCTGATCCGCACCCTGTCGCGGCTGCTCGCGCCGCACGACCCGTACTGGCGGGTGGCCCTGGCCTGCGTGGAGGGGCTGGGGGCGCTGTCCGACCAGCGGGCCCGGGAGGTCCTGACCCGGGCCCAGTCGCACCCCCGGCTGGCCGTGGCGGCCACGGCGGCCCTGCGGGGGCTGGGCGTCGGCTAGCGGAGCCGGGCGTCAGCTAGCGGAGCCGGGCGTCAGCCGGCGAAGCCGGTCTTGAACCCGGTGCCGAAACCGGCCCCGGGACCGGTCCGGAACCCGGTCTCCGTCTCGGGCCCGGAGTGCGAACCGGTTCCGGTCGGCTCCGGGAGGACCGCGAAGGCCTCGATCTCCATCAGCAGTTCGGGCCGGAACAGCGCCGCCACCTGGACCGCCGAGGAGGCCGGGAGGCGGTCCGGGTCGATCACCTCGTCACGGGCCTCCCGTACCGCGGGGAGGTGGGCGACGTCCGTGACGAAGTACGTCAGCTTCACCACGTCCTCGAAGCCGGCCCCGGCCGCCGCCAGGCACCGGCGCAGGTTCTCGAAGACCTGCCGGGCCTGGGCGGCGGCGTCGCCCTCTCCGACCAGCTCCCCCTTCTCGTCGAAGGCGCACTGTCCGGAGACGGCGATGAACCGGCCCGTGCCCCAGACGACGTGGCTGTAGCCGGTGCCCGGGGCCACGCCCTCGGGCGCGGCGATGCGGGTGAGGTGGTTGTCATGTGAGGTGGTCATGGGCATGATCTTGCCCGCTCTGCGGCCCCGACGGGTCTACCCCCGGAAACCCAGCAGGCCGTGCAGCGCCGCGCCGCCCGCCGACGGCGGGACCGCGCGGGTCGCCGGGATCGGGGTGGGGGCCGGCTGGGCGGGGCACACGGCGTCCGCGGCCTTGCCCGTCAGCAGGTACGCGGCCAGCTTCTCGTCGAGGCACTTGTTGCCGCTCAGGGCGATGCCGTGGTTGCCGCCGCCCTCCTCGACCACCAGCGCCGAGCCCGCGAGCTTGCGCCGCATGCTCACCGCACCCTCGTACGGGGTCGCCGCGTCCTCGGTCGCCTGGAAGAGGAGCGCCTGCGGGAGCGCCGAGTTGGTGACGTCCGGGGCCTGGAGCGACTCGCCCGGCCAGAACGCGCACGGGGCGTTGTACCAGGCGTTGTTCCAGGTCATGAAGGGCGCCTTGGCGTGCGTGCGCCACATGTCGGCCCGCCACTGGTTCCAGTTCCTGGGCCAGGCCGAGTCCCGGCACTGCACGGCCGTGTACACGCTGTAGCTGTTGCCCGCCGAGGGCTCCACCGCGCCGAACTTCTCGTACGCGGAGACCAGCGGCTTCGGGTCGCCCTCCACCGCGTACGCGGCGAAGGCCGTCGCCAGGTGGGGCCAGTAGCCGTTGAAGTAGCCGCCCGGCATGAAGGTGTCCTCCAGCTCCGCCGGGCCCACCTTGGCGCCCGCCGGGGCCGCGCGCAGCGCGGACCGCATCTCGTACCAGCGGGCCTCGACCTCGGCGGGGTCGGTGCCGAGGTGGTACGTGGCGTCGTACCGGGCCACCCAGGCCAGGAAGGCCTTGTGGCGGGAGTCGAAGGCCTGGTCCTGGGCGAGGTTGTCCTCGTACCAGACCCCGGCCGGGTCGACGACGGAGTCCAGGACCAGGCGGTGCACGCGGTCGGGGTGGAGCTTGGCGTACACCGCGCCCAGGTAGGTGCCGTAGGAGTAGCCGAAGTAGCTGAGCTTGTCCGCGCGCAGGGCGGTACGGAGCACTTCGAGGTCGCGGGCCGCCGACACGGTGCCGATGTACGGGAGGACGTCGGCGTGCTTGGTCTGGCAGGACTCGGCGAAGGACTTCACCCGCTCCAGGTTGGCCCGCTCGGTCTCCTCGTCCAGGGGTACGGAGTCGGGCCGTACGGGCGTGAAGTGCCCGGCTCCGCAGTCCAGGGCGGGCTCGCTCTTGCCGACGCCCCGGGGGTCGAAGCCGATCACGTCGTACTGGGCGGCCACGTCCTTGGGCAGCGCGGAGGCGATGAACCCGGCCAGGGTGCGGCCGCTGCCTCCGGGCCCGCCGGGGTTGACCAGCAGCGGGCCCTGGGAGCGCGCGGCCGTGTGGGGGACCCGGGTCAGGGCGAGGGAGATCTGCCGGCCGGCCGGGCTGTCGTGGTCGAGGGGAACCTTGAGGGAGGCGCACTGGAGCGTCGGGTAGCGGGAGGTCGCGCAGTTGGACCACTTCAGGACCTCGGCGGCCGGGGCCGTCGCCGCCGCTGCCGGTGCCGCGGCCGTGACCGGGCTCGCCAGGGCGGCGGCGAGGGTGGACACGGCCAACAGGACGGCGGCGCGCCTCAGAGCGGGACCGGGCTTGCTCTCTTTCATCGGGCGCAGCGTCGGGTGCAGCTTCGGGTGCAGCATGGGGCCTCCCAGCCGAGGGTTCTGGGCGGAATCGTCCCGGAACCTGTGCCCGGAAGGGGGGATTGGGGCCCCGATTGGCCCGATGTGATGACCCTTCAGTCGGTCGTACGGTCGAACGGGTGCTCAGAGCAGGCTGAGCTGGGTCGGCCCGGGCGCGGGCGTCGGCCCGTCCGGCCGCTCCGGTACGACGATCCGCCGGGCCGGTCCGCGCCCGCCGGGGCCGATGCCGAATTCGGCGGCGAGCTCGTGGACTTGGCGGGTGATCATCCGCTGGTACCAGGTGGGCGCGTACGAGCCGCCCGCGTACATCCGGGCGTACCGCTCCACCAGGTGGGGGTGGTGCTCGCCCAGCCAGGCCGTGAACCACTCGCGCGCCCCGGGGCGCAGATGGAGTACCAGGGGTGTCACGGAGGTCGCACCCGACTCGGCGACGGCCCGGACGGTGGCCCGCAGCTGCTCGGGGGCGTCGCCGAGGAAGGGGATCACCGGGGCCATCAGCACCCCGCACTCGATGCCGGCGTCGGTGAGGGTGCGGACGGCCTGCAGCCGGGCGGCGGGGGAGGGGGTGCCGGGCTCGACCGTGCGCCACAGGGCGGTGTCGGTGAAGCCGACGGACACGGAGATCCCGACGTCGGCGACGGCCGCGGCCTCCTGGATGAGGGGGAGGTCGCGCAGGATCAGCGTGCCCTTGGTGAGGATCGAGAAGGGATTGGCCCGATCCCGCAGCGCCCGGATGATCCCGGGCATCAGGCGGTACCGGCCCTCGGCGCGCTGGTAGCAGTCCACGTTGGTGCCCATCGCGACGTGCGCGCCGGTCCAGCGGGGCGACGCGAGCTCGCGGCGCAGCAGCTCGGGGGCGTTGGTCTTGACGACGATCTGGGAGTCGAAGCCGATCCCGGTGTCGAGGTCGAGATAGCCGTGCGTCTTGCGCGCGAAGCAGTACACGCAGGCGTGACTGCACCCCCGGTACGGGTTCACGGTCCACTCGAACGGCATCCGGGAGGCGCCGGGGACCCGGTTGAGGAGGGAGCGGGCGCGGATCTCGTGGAAGGTGATCCCGCGGAACTCGGGGGTGTCGAAGGTGCGGGTCACGACGGCGTCCGCCCCGAAGAGCGCGGCGGGGCCGGTGGGGCCGGTGGGCCCGTCCGTGCCGGTGGGCCCGTGCCCGGGTGCCCCGCCCTCGGTCCGGTTGGTCCGGCCGGCCTCGTTGCTCAGATTGTCCCAGCGCATGGTGCGCCTCCCTCGGTAGCTCGCCCAGAGAATAGAACAAACGTTCCCATGATCGTGCGGGGGTGAAATCGCCTTGCCCGCCCCGCGCCGCTCGTGGGAGGTTCCGGCCATGAGTGCGATGCGCATGGTGGTGTGCCTGCCGGGAGCGGCCCGGGACGGGCTGCGGGAGGCGATCGGCGAGGTGATGGCCCCGTTCGAGCAGTGCCGCGGCGCGCACTGGCGGTTCGACAACTGGGACAGCTGGGCCATCAGGGGCGGCACCGACCGTGACGGCTTCCGGGTCCTCCCCGGCTGCGCGGACGATCCGCGGCTCGTCGCCGAGGACCCGTTGTCCGACGGCACCGCGCGGCCGGCCGAGCCCGGCTGGTGCGCCGGAGGGCCCCGCGAGGCCCTGGACCTGGCGGCGATCCGCACCGACGCGGGCGAACTCGCCGGCGCGGCCTGGGACGCGTGGCACCGGCTGGCGCCGGGCCACCCGCCCTTCACGCCGTTCCTCCAGCCGTCGGGCGCGCCCTGGCCCGACCTCGACGCCTACCGGGACGGGCGCCGGGCCCACGCGCAGGCCTGGGAGGCCTTCGCCGCGCAACCGCTCCTCGCGGCCCACGAGGACGCCGTACTGGACCTGATGGCCACCCGTCGCGGGTACTCGACCGACGGCCTCCTGGGCACGCTGCCCTACGGCGCCCCCGCCCTGTGCACCCGTGAGGAGTACGTGGCACGCCGGACCTCCCGCGCATCCCTCGTCAGGAACGTGCTGACGCTCGACGGCTGGTGGTGCGAGGCGGGGGACGATCCCGTCCACGCGGGCTGCGAGCCGCCGCCCGACTGCGCGCACCCCCGGCCGTTCCCGCAGGCGCCCGTCGCCTGGACCGCGGCCGACCGCTACCTGGAGGCGCTCCCCGGGGACACCCTCCTCGTCTGGCTCCGCGTCCACGGCTGACCCGGATTTGGGCGCCCGCCCCGGAGGTGGTTGGCTTCGCCGTGACGAGCGAACACAACTGCTGGAGGAAAGCCATGGCGCAGGTCGAGGCCACCACGGAACGCATCATCGGGGCGGACGCGGAGACCGTGTTCGACGCGCTGGCCGACTACACCGGGACCCGGGGCAAGCTGCTGCCCGAGCACTTCAGCGAGTACGAGGTGCGCGAGGGCGGCGACGGCGAGGGCACCCTCGTCCACTGGAAGCTCCAGGCCACGAGCAAGCGGGTCCGCGACTGCCTGCTGGAGGTCACCGAGCCCACCGACGGCCAGCTCGTGGAGAAGGACCGCAACTCCTCCATGGTCACCACCTGGACGGTCACCCCGGCGGGCGAGGGCAAGTCCAAGGCCGTCGTCACCACCGTGTGGAACGGCGCGGGCGGCATCGGCGGCTTCTTCGAGCGCACCTTCGCGCCCAAGGGTCTCGGCCGTATCTACGACGCGGTTCTGGCCAATCTGGCCACCGAAGTCGAGGGCTGAGCAAGGCCGTTGCCGGTGAGGCCGCAGGTCGGGCCTCACCGGATCGGGTGAACCGAACTGCCCGCGCCTCGCGCCCCGTTCCCGGGGCCCGGGTCCGCGGGCTTTCGTGCGGTCAGGCCAGGGAGAGGAACAGCTTCTCCAGCTCCGCCTCCGTGAGGGGCGCCTCCTGGCCGCCCTCGCCGTCCTCCCGGCACTGGCGCATGCCCGAGGCGATGATCTTGAACCCCGCCCGGTCCAGGGCCCTGGAGACCGCTGCCAGCTGGGTGATCACGTCCTTGCAGTCCCGGCCGCTCTCGATCATCGCGATCACTCCGGAGAGCTGACCCTGCGCCCGGCGCAGCCGGTTCAGCACCGCGGCCGACGCTTCCTCTTCCACCTTCACGGTGCCCGCCTTCTGTCGTCCCGATCCGCGAGTCCGTGCTCGCGTAGGCCCTCCACGATACCCGGACGGGTATACGTCGAGGGGCGGTCGGGAGTTCACTTTTGCAATTTCTATACCCCCCTGGGTATCGTCGACCCATCACCCGGATACCCCCGGGGGTGTCGAGGTCGAGTGAGAGGCAAGGGTGCGCCCATGAAGGTCGTCGTCATCGGAGGAGTCGCGGCGGGCATGTCGGCCGCGGCGAGGCTGCGCCGGCTGGACGAGAAGGCGGAGATCGTCGTACTGGAGCGCGGCGCGTACGTGAGCTTCGCCAACTGCGGTCTGCCCTATCACCTCGGCGGGGTCATCGAGGAGCGCGAGGACCTGCTGCTGCACACCCCCGACACGCTCGCCCGCCGCTTCGCCCTCGATGTCCGCGTGCGCAACGAGGTCCTCTCCGTCGACCGCGAACGGCAGCTGGTGACGGTGCGCGACCTCGCCGACGGGTCTGTCTACGAAGAAGGCTGGGACCGGCTGGTCCTGGCCCCCGGCGCCCGCCCGGTGGTGCCCCCGGTGCCGGGCATCGAGCGGGCCCACACCCTGCGCGACATCGCGGACCTCGACGGCATCCTCTCCGCCCTCGCGGGAGGGGCCCGCACCGCCGTGGTGATCGGGGGCGGGTTCATCGGCGTCGAGGCCGCCGAGAACCTGCGCCACCGCGGTCTGACCACCACCCTGGTCGAGGCCGCGCCGCAGGTCCTGCCCCCGTTCGACCCGGAGATGGCCCAGCCGGCCGCCGCCGAGCTGCGGGCCCACGGCGTGGACCTGCGGCTGGGCAGCCAGGCCGTACGGGTGCTGCCGCGGGAGGTGGAACTCGCCGACGGCGACCGGGTCCCGGCCGATCTGGTGCTGCTCGCCGTCGGCGTCCGCCCCGAAACGGAACTTGCCGAGGCGGCCGGGCTGGAACGGGGCCCGCTCGGCGGGATCCGGGTGGACGGGGCGCTGCGCACCAGCGATCCCCGCATCCTCGCGGTGGGTGACGCGGCCGAGAAGACGGACGCGCTCGGCGGCGGGACCCGGCTGATCCCGCTCGCGAACCTCGCCAACCGGCACGGCCGGATCGCCGCCGACACCCTCGTCGGGCGGACCGTCACGGCCGTGCCCGCGCAGGGCACCGCCATCGTGCAGGTCTTCGGCCTGACGGCGGCCGCGACCGGGCGGGCCGAGAAGGAGCTCCGGCGCGAGGGCCGCCCGTACCGCGTCCTGCACCTGCACGGCGGATCGCACGCGGGGTACTACCCCGGCGCCGGTTCGCTGTCGCTGAAGCTCCTCTTCGATCCGCAGACCCTGCGGATCCTCGGCGCCCAGGCCGTCGGCTCAGACGGCGTGGACAAGCGGATCGACGTCCTGGCCACGGCGATGGCCGCCGGGCTCCCCGTGACCGCGCTCGCGGACCTCGAACTCGCCTACGCGCCCCCGTACGGCTCCGCCAAGGATCCCGTCAACCTGCTGGGCTACCTCGCCGACAACCTGCTGACCGGCACCACCCCGACGGTCCAGTGGGACGGCAGCGGCAGCGGCGGCGCCCACGGCCTCCCGGTCGACGTACGGACGAAGGCCGAGCACGCGCGCGGCCACCTGCCCGGCGCGGTGCACGTCCCCTTGGACGAGCTCCGCGACCGCATCGGAGAGCTGCCCGCGGACCGGCCGCTCACCGTGTACTGCCAGGGCGGGCAGCGCGCGCACACCGCCGTCCGGCTGCTGCGCAACCTCGGCCTGGACGCCGTGAACCTCGACGGCGGATGGCTCACCTGGTCGGCGGGCACCGCCGCGGCGGCCGGCTGACGCACCCGGCCCGCCGGACGTCCCGTCCCGCAGACCCGCCGGCCGCCCCGCCGTCCCCCGAACCGCCTCCCCATCGAAGGAACCCCCATGGCACCCGTACCCGCCGCCGAGATCGCCCCCGCCGAAGCCCGCGCCCGGCTCTCCGAGTTCACCGTCATCGACGTACGCACCCCCGCGGAGTTCGCGGGCGGGCACCTGCCCGGAGCCCGCAACGTTCCGCTGGACCGGCTGTCCCTTGCTCTGGAGGAACTGCGGACCGGGCAGGCCGCGCTGCTCGTCGTCTGCGCCTCCGGAGCCCGGTCGGCCCAGGCGTGCCGGGCACTGGCCGGGCACGGCCTGACCGTGCGTTCGCTGTCCGGGGGCACCTCGGCCTGGCAGCGGGCGGGCGGTGCACTGGAAAGGCCGGAGGGGGCCGGTCGGGGCGCTGCGCGCTGGGCCATGGACCGTCAGGTCCGGCTGGCCGCGGGCGCCCTGGTCCTGGCGGGACTGGCCGGCGGCCTCCTCCACCCGGCCGCCCTGCTGCTGTCCGCCGGGGTGGCGGCCGGGCTGGTGTTCTCCGCACTCTCGGACACCTGCACCATGGGCGCACTGCTGGCCCGGCTGCCGTACAACAGGCGCTGAGCCGGGCGGGCACGGCGGGGCGGCCGGGCGGCGCGCCGGGAGCCCGGCCCCCGGGTCCGGCAGGGGCCGGAGGGCTAGGGTGGGGCCCTGCGCAACCGACCGCCCGGGGGCCCGATGAAGATCCTCATCTCCGCCGACATGGAAGGCGCCACCGGCGTCACCTGGCCCGCCGACGTGCTGCCCGGGACCCCGCAGTGGGAACGCTGCCGGACCCTGTTCACCTCCGACGTGAACGCCGCCGTCCTCGGGTTCTACGACGCCGGGGCGGATCAGGTCCTCGTCAACGAGGCCCACTGGACCATGCGCAACCTGCTGCTGGAGCGGCTCGACGCCCGCGTCGAGATGCTGACCGGCCGCCACAAGTCCCTCTCCATGGTCGAGGGCGTCCAGCACGGGGACGTCGACGGCATCGCCTTCGTCGGCTACCACACGGGCGCCGGCGCCGAGGGCGTGCTCGCCCACACCTACCTCGCCAACTCCATCACCGGGGTCTGGGTCAACGGGACCCGCGCCAGCGAGGGACTGCTCAACGCACACGTGGTCGCCGAGTACGGGGTCCCGGTCGTCCTGGTCACCGGAGACGACCTGACCTGCGTCGACGCCGCCGGCTACGCCCCGGACGCGGTGACGGTCGCCGTCAAGGACCACGTCTCGCGCTACGCCGCCGTCTGCCGCACCCCGGCCCGTACGGCCGCCGACATCCGGGCCGCCGCGCAGGAGGCCGCCGCCCTCGCCGTCCGGTACGAACCGGTACGGGGCGGGCCGTTCGCGGTGGAGGTCGAGTTCGACGCCGAGCACCTGGCGATGGCCGCCACGGTGGTGCCCGGAGTCGAGCGATCGGGTGAGCGTAGGGTCGGGTACACCAGCGGGACGATGTACGAGGGGATCCGGACCTTCAAGGCGGTCACCACGATCGTCTCGGCAGCGGTGGAGGAGCAGTATGGCTGACATGTTCGAGCCGGGCACCAGCTTCGGTGTCACCGGTACGCCCGTCGACCGGGTGGCGCTCGACGAGGCCGTCGAGTTCACCTCCGGCCTGATCCGCATCGACACCACGAACCGCGGCGGCGGCGACTGCCGGGAACGCCCGGCCGCCGAGTACGTCGCCGAGCGGCTGGCGGCCATCGGCCTGGAGCCCGCGCTGCTGGAGCGCACCCCGGGCCGCACCAACGTGGTGGCCCGGATCGCGGGCACCGATCCCACCGCCCCCGCCCTCCTGGTCCACGGCCACCTCGACGTGGTCCCGGCCGAGGCCGCCGACTGGAGCGTGGACCCCTTCTCGGGCGAGGTCCGCGACGGGGTGGTCTGGGGCCGCGGCGCCGTCGACATGAAGAACATGGACGCGATGGTGCTGGCCGTCGTACGGGCTTGGGCGCGGGCCGGAGTCAGACCCCGGCGGGACATCGTGATCGCCTACACCGCCGACGAGGAGGACAGCGCGATCGACGGCTCGGGCTTCCTCGCCGACCACCACCCCGAGCTCTTCGAAGGCTGTACCGAGGGCATCAGCGAATCCGGGGCCTTCACCGTGCACGCCGCCCCCGGACAGGCCCTCTACCCGATCGCCGCCGGCGAACGCGGCACCGCATGGCTGAAGCTCACCGCGACCGGCACCGCCGGACACGGCTCCAAGCCCAACCGGGCCAACGCGGTCAGCCGGCTCGCCGCCGCGGTCGCCCGCATCGGCGAGCACGACTGGCCGGTCCGCCTCACCGACACCGTCACCGCCTGCATCACCGAACTCGCCGCCCTGCAGGGGATGTCGGTGAACCCGAGGGCCCCCGAGTTCCAGCTCGACCAGATCCTCAACAAGCTCGGTCCGGCCGGCGCCCTCGTCGAGGCGACCGTCCGCAACAGCGCCAACCCGACCATGCTCAGCGCCGGTTACAAACTCAACGTCATCCCGGGCACCGCCACCGCCTACGTGGACGGGCGGATGCTGCCCGGCGGCGAGGCCGAGTTCATCGCCACCCTCGACGAACTCACCGGCCCCGACGTGCACTGGGAGTTCCACCACCGGGAAGTGGCCCTCGAAGCCCCCGTGGACGGGCGGACGTACGGGATCCTCCGCGAGTCCGTCGAGGCCTTCGACCCCGAGGGACACGTGGTGCCCTTCTGCATGGCGGGCGGCACCGACGCCAAGCAGTTCTCCCGGCTCGGCATCACCGGCTACGGCTTCTCCCCGCTCAAGCTGCCGCCCGGCTTCGACTACTGGTCCCTCTTCCACGGAGTGGACGAGCGGGTGCCCGTCGACGCCCTGCACTTCGGGGTCCGCGTCCTCGACCGAGCCCTGCGCGCCCTGTGATGGCCTCGCGAGGCGACGGCACCGCCGCCTACGGCAGCTGGCCCTCGCCGATCGGCGCCGCGCTCGCCGCCTCCCTCGACGGGAGGCCGGAGTACGTCGGCGCGATCGGGGCCGAGGTGTGGTGGACGGTGCCCCGGCCGGCCGAAGGCGGCCGTCGCGCCCTGGTCCGCCGGCCCGCGGACGGCGGGCCCGCGGTCTGCGCGCTGCCCGCGCCGTGGAACGTGCGCAGCCGGCTCACCGAGTACGGCGGCCGGCCCTGGGCGGGCACCGAACGGCCCCTGGGCGGCCCGCTGGTGGTCTTCGTCCACTTCGCCGACCAGCGGCTGTACGCGTACGAGCCCGACGCGCCCGGCAGCCCGGCCCCGCGGCCCCTGACCCCCGTCTCGGCGGTCGGCGGCGGGCTGCGCTGGGCCGACCCGGTGCTGCGGGGCGGCGAAGTCTGGTGCGTGCTGGAGGAGTTCACCGGAACCGCGCCGACCGATGTGCGCCGCGTCCTGGCCGCCGTACCGCTGGACGGGTCGGCCGCGGAAGACCGCTCGCTCGTACGGGAGTTGACCGACGACCGGTACCGGTTCAGCACCGGGCCCCGGCTCTCCCCGGACGGGCGGCAGGCGGCCTGGCTGGTGTGGGACCACCCCCGGATGCCGTGGGACGGCACCGAGCTCAGGCTCGCCGAGATCACCCCGGACGGCCGCCTCGCGGAGCCCCGTACCGTGCTCGGCGGACCCGAGGAGGCCGTCGCCCAGGTCGAGTGGACCACCGGCGGAAGCCTCCTCGCGGTGAGCGACCGGGGCGGCTGGTGGAACCCGTACCGGGTGGACCGGGAGACGGGCGAGGCCGTCAACCTCTGCCCCAGGGAAGAGGAGTTCGGCGGCCCGCTGTGGAAGCCCGGGCTGCGCTGGATCGCGGCGCTCCCCGACGGGCTCGTCGCCGTCCTGCACGGCCGGGGCTCCTCGGTGCTCGGCGTGCTCGACCCGGAGAGCGGGGACCTGGTCGACGCGGCCGGGCCGTGGACGGCCTGGCAGCCCACGCTCGCCGTCAGCGGCAGCCGGGTCTACGGGGTCGCGGCCAGCCCGCGCAGCGCGTACGAGGTGGTGGAGCTGGACACGGCCACCGGGCACGCCCGGGTGGTGGGCGGCCACGGCTCCCCGGGGGCGGACGGGACGGAACCGGTTGGCTGGACGGACGCGACGGGCAGGGCGGACGCGACGGGCGCGGTGAGCGGGGCCGTTGGGGCCGGCGGACCGGGACCGGGACCGGGACCGGCGCCGGACGACCGGGCGGACCCCGCGTACTACCCGGAGCCGCAGAGCAGGACCTTCTTCGGCCGGGGCGGCCGGGAGATCCATGCCCACGTCTACCCGCCGCACCATCCCGTGCTGCGCGCCCGGGCAGACGAGCTGCCCCCGTACGTGGTGTGGGCGCACGGCGGCCCCACCGACCACGTGCCGCCCGTACTCGACCTGCACATCGCCTACTTCACCTCGCGCGGCATCGGCGTCGTCGAGGTCAACTACGGGGGCTCCACGGGCTACGGCCGCGCCTACCGGGAACGGCTGCGCGAACAGTGGGGCGTCGTCGACGTCGAGGACTGCGCCGCCGTGGCGCGGGCCCTCGCCGCCGAGGGCACCGCCGATCCGGACCGGCTCGCGATCCGGGGCGGCAGCGCGGGCGGCTGGACGGCCGCGGCCTCGCTGGCGTCCACCGACCTGTACGCCTGCGCGGCGATCATCTACCCGGTCCTGGACCTGACCGGCTTCGCCGCCGAGACCCACGACCTGGAGTCCCGCTACATCGACGGCCTCGCCGGACCGCCGCAGACCCTGGCCCTGCGCAGCCGCGAACGCTCCCCGGTGGCCCGCGCCGACCGGATCACCGCGCCGTTCGTCCTGCTCCAGGGGCTGGACGACCCGGTCTGCCCGCCCGCGCAGGCGGAGCGGCTGCTGGCCGCGATGCGCGGGCGCTCGGTGCCCCACGCGTACGTGGCCTTCGAGGGCGAGGGGCACGGCTTCCGGCGTGCGGACACGATGGTCCGGGCGCTGGAGGCGGAGCTGTCGCTGTACGCGCAGGTGTTCGGGTTCGAGCGGGCGGACATCCCCCGTCTGGCCCTGTCCGACTGAGCCCCCGGGACGCCGCGGCCGGACGATGGGACCATGAGCTCCCACACGTCCAAGGGCCGCGGCAAGGGCCGCGCGCAGATCACCCCGGGGCGCGCGGGCATCGCGGTGCTCGCGGTGCTCACCCTCGTGTTCATCTTCGAGAACACCCGCCCCACCAAGATCCGGCTGCTGATCCCGCAGGTGACGATGCCGCTGTACGTCGCCCTGCTGATCGCTGCCGTGCTGGGCGGACTGTGCGGGGCCTACTTCGCCCGGCGGCGCAGGTAGCGGGCCCCGCAGGCTCGTACGCTCCGCCGGTCAGCCCGAGTGGACCCAGACCCGCAGCGGGCCGATGGCCGTGAAGCCGTGGCGCAGCGCCGTGTCGAGGTCGTCCCCCGACTCGTAGCCCACGAGCTCCAGGCCGGGCCAGAGCGAGGCCGTCAGGGCCAGCGCGCCCGCCCAGGCCTCGTCGTCCGGGGTGCCGTCGGTGGTGAACACGTTGGAGATGCCGACCACCTCGCCGGTGCGGTTGGCGGCGGCTCCGGCGAGGATGCGGCCCTCGGCGTCCCGCCCCGCGAGGAAGGCGATCTCCCCGGCCTCCTCCGCAACCCCTGCGCCCTCCGTGCCCTCCATGCCCTCTGTGCCCTGTGCATCCCGGGCATCCCCCGTGAGCAGTCCCGGGTGGAACAGGCCGGTGCTCTCCTCGCCGGCCCAGGCCGTCTCCCACGCCTCCAGCTCCGCGGGGCCGGAGATCGGGCTCCACGCCAGGGCGGGGGCCGGGGCGGCGGGAGCGGACGCCGGGCGGTGGATCCACTCGGCGCCGAAGAGGACCTCGAAGCCCTCCGGAGCCAGGTCGAGCACGGCGAAGCTGTCCTTGACCGAGGCGTGCGGCGCGACGGTGTCGATCCCGGCGAGCAGGGCGGCCGTGTCGGTGTCCCGGGTGAGGGTCACGGCGTCCGGGTAGTAGAGCGGGGTCGGGCGGGGGCTGCTCCAGGCCTGTGCGGTGAATCCGCCGTCGCGGCAGACCGCGGCGCACCACGCGGCGTTGTTGTACGCGGCCGCGAGGAGGAGCTGTTCGGTGTTCGGGGTGATGATCACATCGGGATCCTGCCACAGGCCCTAGCCTGGGGCGATGTCGTATTCTCCGTACCTCGCCGAGGGCGGCCGGACCGGGCTGCGGCCCTACCGGCCCACTGACGGCGCCGAGTTCACCGCCCGGGTGCGCGAGAGCCGGGAGCTCCACCACCCGTGGCTGTCGCCGCCCGAGAGCGTGGAGGCCTACGAGGCGTACGCCGCCCCGCTGATCGCCGGTGCGGCCGGGGGCGCGGCCGGGGGCGCGGCGACGGGCAGGACCGGATTCCTCGTGTGCGAGCGGGAGTCGGGCGCGATCGCCGGCTTCGTCAACGTCAACAACATCGTCCTCGGCGCCTTCCGCTGCGGCGCGCTCGGCTACGGGGCCTTCGCCCACGCGGCGGGCCGGGGGCTCATGCGGGAGGGGCTCGGCCTGGCCGTCGGCCACGCCTTCGCCGCGGACGGTCTCGCACTGCACCGGCTGGAGGCCAACATCCAGCCGGGAAACGCCGCCTCGATCGCCCTCGTCCGAGGGCTCGGCTTCCGGCTGGAGGGGCTGTCGCCGGACTTCCTCCACGTCAAGGGCGCCTGGCGGGACCACGAACGATGGGCGATCACGGCCGAAATGCCATGTCCCGGGGTCCCGCATCGCACAGGATGAGTGCATGCGAACCCTCGTGCTCCTCGACGCACCGTCCAACCTCGGGCTCCGCCCCCCGGCCCCGGGCTCCGTTCCCGGCGTGTACAAACTGGCCGGGGCCCTGCGGGAACAGGGCCTGCTGGCCCGTCTCGGCGCGCGTGAGGGCGGGGTGGTAGTCCCGCCGCGCTACGACCGGGGCGACTGGAAGGAGGGGGACGGGGTGTTCCACGCCGGGCCCCTCGCCGCGTACACCGTCGCCCTCGCCGACCGGATCGAGGACCACCTGCGCTCCGGGGAGTTCCCCGTCGTGCTCGGCGGCGACTGCTCCATCCAGCTCGGCGCCTCCCTGGCCATGCGGCGCCTCGGGCGGTACGGCATCGCCGCGATCGACGGCTCCGCCGACTTCCGCCACCCCGGCAACGAGGCCGTGAACGGGCCCGTCGGCGCGGCCGGCGGTGAGGAACTGGCGCTCGCCACCGGCCGCGGCCAGGCGGACCTCGCCGACCTGGAGGGCCTCGGGCCCTACGTCCGCGACGAGGACATCCGGCTCTTCGGGCTGCGCGACGGGGACCCGGACCTCCCCGAGCTGCGCGCCGCCGGGATCTTCGCCGCCACGGTCGGGGCGATCCGCGACCGCGGCGCCGGGCCGGTGGCCCGTACCGCGCTGACGGGGCTGCAGCCCCCGGCCACCGCCGGGTTCTGGGTCCACCTGGACGCCGACGTACTGGACCCGTCCGTGATGCCGGCCGTGGACAGCCCGGACCCCGGCGGCCTGATCCCCGACGAACTTGCCGAACTGCTCGGGGTGTTGATCAGCTCCCCGCGCTGCGTCGGGCTCAACGTCACCATCTACGACCCGGACCTGGACCCGGAGGGGCGGGCCGGAGCCCTGCTCGCGGACCTGGTGGCGGGGGCATTCGCGTAGGCCGGCCGGGTCCGGCCTGCCGGCGGCCGGGCCCGCACGCCCGGCTTGCCGTAGGCCAGGCCTGTCCGAGGCCCGGCCTGCCGGCGGCCTGGCCTGTCGGCGGCCTGGCCTGTCGTAGGCCCGGCCTGCCGTCTGGTCGGCCCGGCGCCGTCAGACCCCGATCGCGCCGTCGATCCGCTCGCGCAGCAGGTCCGCGTGGCCGTTGTGCCGCGCGTACTCCTCGATCATGTGGACCAGGACCCAGCGCAGCGGGACCTCGCCCAGCCACCCGTCCTTCCCGGACACCTCCAGGTCGGGCGCCGACTCCGTGAACCGCTCGGCGAAGGCCACCTCCGCCCGCCACGCCTCCCACGCACGCTCGACCACCGCGGGATCGGACACCGCCCCGTCGAAGTCACCGTCGGGATCGTCCGGCGAGGAGAACAGGGCCGGGGCGTCCTGCGCGGCCAGCACCCGCCGGAACCAACGGCGCTCCACGTCCGCGAGGTGACGTACCAGCCCGAGCAGCGACAGCGTGGACGGCTCCACCGACCGCTCGGCCAACTCCGCGCCCAGGCCAGAGCACTTGAGCTCCAGCGTCGCGCGCTGCGCCGCCAACATCCCTGTGAGCATGTCCCGTTCGCCGGCGTTCACATGCGCGGTGATCCGGCTCTCCGTCGCGTCCCCGCCGAACAACTGTCCCCGTCTGCTCCGTGCGCTCATGGACCTCATTGTCGATCGCTGGCCCACGCGACGAAAGGCTTTGCGTAATCCTGACCGGTGGTGATCCGCCGAATCCCTGTGCAGGGGCCGCCGTGGCGTGTTCCATTTCCCTCATGGCCACCACCGTCCGCCGCTCCGTACTGACCCTCCCCGCAGCCCCGTTGGGCCCCGAGAACCCACTGCCCGCCCTCCGCGAGTCCGGCGGCGTGCACACGCTGGACGAGCGCTCGCGTGAGGGCCTGCCGCGCGACATGGCACGTCAGGTCGGGTACGAGCCACTGCGCTCGCTGCTCCCCGTACGGATCCGGGACGGCTACCAACGGCAGCGCACCGCACAGGACTTCGAGACGATCGTCATCGAGAACGCGCACCTGCGCGTCACCGTCCTGCCCGGCCTCGGCGGCCGGATCCATTCGCTCGTCCACCTCCCCACCGGACGCGAACTTCTCTACCGCAACCCGGTGTTCCAGCCAGCGAACTTCGCCCTGAACGGCGCCTGGTTCTCCGGCGGCATCGAGTGGAACCTCGGCGCCACCGGCCACACCACCCTCTCCTGCGCCCCGCTGCACGCCGCACTCGTCCCGGCGCCCGACGGGGGAGTGATGGTGCGGCTCTGGGAATGGGAGCGGCTGCGCGACCTGCCCTTCCAAGTGGACCTGTGGCTGCCAGAGGACTCGGAGTTCCTCTACGTCGGCGTCCGCGTGCGCAACCCGCACGAGCGGCCCGCCCCCGTCTACTGGTGGTCCAACATCGCCGTCCCCGAGGACGCCGGCACCCGTGTCCTGGCCCCGGCCGACGAGGCCTGGCACTTCGGGTACGAACGCTCCCTGCGCCGCATCCCCGTCCCCGGATGGGAGGGCGCGGACCGTACGTACCCGCTGCGCAGCACGTACCCCGCCGACTTCTTCTACGAGGTCGAGGCCGGGACCCGGCCCTGGATCGCCTCCCTCGACTCCGACGGGCGGGGACTAGTCCAGACCTCGACGGCCCGGCTGCGCGGCCGCAAGCTCTTCGTCTGGGGCGCGGGCGAGGGCGGCCGGCGCTGGCAGGAGTGGCTGACCGAGCCCGGCACGGGCGGGTACGCGGAGATCCAGGCCGGGCTCGCCCGGACCCAGCTGGAGCACGTACGTCTGGAGGCGGGCGCGGAGTTCAGCTGGCTGGAGGCCTACGGGGCCCTGTCCGCGGACCCCGCCGCCGTGCACGGGGACGACTGGGCGGCGGCCCGCGCCGCGGCGGGCACGGCGCTGGAGTCCGCACTGCCCGGTCCGGCCGTGGACGCGGCGTACGAGGCGTGGCGCGGGTGCGCCGACACCGAACCGGGGGAGCGGCTGGCGGCAGGCTCCGGCTGGGGCGCTCTCGAGGTGCTGTGCGGGGGCCACAAACTGCCCGGCACCCCCTTCGCCGAGGACACCCTCGGCGAGGACCAGGCCCCCTGGCTGGAGCTGTGGCGCAGCGGGGTCTTCCCCGCCCCGCGCCGGGTGACCCCGCCCGGCCCGAGCCTGGTCGCCCCGCACTGGCGGGACATGCTGGAGACGGCCCAGGCGGACCCGCTGACCGAGTACCACCTCGGGGTCGCCCAGTGGCACGCCGGGGACATCGCCCAGGCGGTACGCAGTTGGGAGCGCGGGCTGGCGCTGGCCCCCTCGCGGTGGCCGCTGCTGCGCTGCCTGGCGGTCGCCGACGACCTGGCCGGCGACCCGGCCCGGGCGGCCCGCTGGTACGCCGAGGCCTTCGAGGACCTGGCCCAGGAGAGCCGGGGCGGCGCGAGCTGGCTGGCCGCCGAATCGGCGCTGGGCAGGGAAGCGCTGGCCTCCCTGCTGGCGGCGGGGCTGCTGGCGGAGGCCCGCGCGGTGTGGGACCGGCTGCGCCCCGCCCTGCGGGAGGAGGGCCGCTTCCGGCTGTCGGCGGCCCGGCTGCTCGCGGCGGAAGGCCATGTGGGCGCGGCCCGCCGGGTCTTCGAGGAGGGCTTCGAACTGCCCGACCTCCGCGAGGGCGAGGAGATCCTCTCGGAGGTCTGGTCCACCCTCACGGACCGCCCGCTGCCGGCCGCGTACAACTTCCGGATGCGCCCGCCGGGGGACTAGGCACAGCGGCCGCAGAAGCCACCGGTTGCTGCGGCGTACACCGTGTACTACCTGGGGAGTACGCCGGAAACGCTACGCCGGAGTGACGCCTGCCAGGCCGGGCACGGCCTAGCGTGGGTGGTATGGAAGAGCAGCGCGAGCGCCCGGGGGTTCCTCCGTGGCAGCGATGGGTGGAGCGGGCCGGGCGGGGCCCGGCCTGGCGCTCCTCGCTGCTCGTGGCCGTCTTCGCGCAGGTCGGCTCGGGATGGGCCGCGCACCAGCAGAGCGGGCGGGTGGCGCTGGACGGGTTCGCGCGGCTCCTGCTGCTGCTCGGGCCGCTGCTGCTCGTGTGGCGGCACCGGTACCCGGTGGCCGTGGCGTACGGGGTCAGCGCCGTCACCCTGGTGTACGTCGGCGCCGGGTTCCCGTACGGACCGGTGTTCATCAGCCTGGCCCTGGCCTGCTTCGCCGCCGTCGTCGCCGGACACCGCAGAGCCGCCTGGGGGGCCGTCGGGCTGCTCTGGGCCGGCCACCTGGCCATCGGCCACTGGCTCTACCGCCTGCTCCCACCCGCCGGGGACGGTCCGGCGCCCTGGGCGCAGGAACTGGGCATCACCGCGTGGGTGCTCGCCATCCTCGCCGTCTCCGAGCTCGTCCGCATACGCCGGGAGCAGTGGGCCCTCGCCCGTGCCGAGCGGTCGGCGGCGGAGAAGCGCCGGGTGAACGAGGAGCGGCTGCGCATCGCCCGCGAACTGCACGACGTCCTCGCCCACAGCATCTCGGTGATCAACGTCCAGGCGGGCGTGGGGCTGGCCCTGCTCGACTCCGATCCCGAGCAGGCCCGTTCGGCGCTGACCACCATCAAGGCGGCCAGCAAGGAGGCACTGGGCGAGGTCCGCCAGGTCCTCGACACCCTGCGCACTCCCGGCGACGCACAGCGCGCGCCCGCCCCCGGTCTCGACCGGCTCCCCGAGCTCGCCGAGCAGGCCGCCGCGGCCGGGCTGAGCGTCGACATCACGACGGGCGGGGACGCGCGGGCGCTGGCTCCCGGGACGGACCTCGCCGCTTTCCGCATCCTGCAGGAGGCGCTGACCAACGTGGTGCGGCATTCCGGTTCGCGCACCGCCCGCGTCTGCCTCTCCTGGCAGCCCCGCGTCCTGGAACTGCGGGTGGACGACGACGGGCCGGCCACGGGCGGTCCGGCGGGCGGCAGCGGCAACGGCCTCGTGGGCATGCGCGAGCGGGCCGCGGCCCTCGGCGGCACCATCGAGGCCGGCCCGCGCCCCGACGGAGGCTTCCGCGTGATCGCCCGGCTCCCGCTGAAGGCCGATCCGGAGCCCGATCCGGAGCCCGCACCGAAGGCCGTTCCGTCCCAGGAGGATCCGTGATCCGTGTGCTGCTCGCCGACGACCAGCTCCTCGTCCGGGCGGGGTTCCGGGCCCTGCTCGACGCGCAGCCGGACATCGAGGCGGTGGGCGAGGCCGCCGACGGCGACGAGGCCGTCCGCCTGGTGCGCGAGCTGCGCCCGGACGTCGTCCTCATGGACATCCGGATGCCGGTGTGCGACGGGCTCGCCGCCACCCGCCGGATCACCGAGGACGCGGCGCTGGCCGACGTCAGGGTGGTCATGCTCACCACCTTCGAGCTCGACGAGTACGTCTTCGAGGCGCTCCGGGCCGGAGCCTCGGGCTTCCTGGTCAAGGACACCGAACCGGAGGAACTGCTCCGGGCGGTCCGGGCGGTGGTGGACGGCGACGCGCTGCTCTCCCCGGGCGTCACGCGCCGCCTGATCGAGGAGTTCGCGGCCCGCTCCAAGCAGCCTGCCGCCGACGACGCGGGTCTGGGCCTGGACCGGCTCACCGAGCGCGAGCGCGAGGTGATGGCGCTGGTGGGCCTCGGCCTGTCCAACGAGGAGATCGCCCGCCGCCTGGTCGTCAGCCCGCTCACCGCGAAGACCCACGTCAGCCGGACGATGGTGAAGCTCGGCGCCCGCGACCGTGCCCAACTGGTCGTCCTGGCCTACGAGTCCGGGCTGGTCCGGCCCGGCTGGCTCGGCTGACCCCCGCCCTCTGCTCTCTCCCCCTCCTCCCGCCCGGCCTCGTACTCCCCAGGTGGTACGCGCGGTGCAGCCGGCCGTACGACGACCCGGACCCCCTCCCGGAGCCAGTCTCGGAGTGTGACGCACACGTCCACACTTCCGAGGAGCTGAACCGAGATGAACACCCTCACCACCCTCGCGTACGACGGGCCCGGCCCGTGGATCCTGTTCTTCCCGCTGATCTGGGCGGCCGTCGTGGTCGGCGCCGTCACCGTGCTGCGCCGCACCGTGTGGCGCGGCCGCCGGGCACCGTGGCAGGTCCGCGGCGCCGCGTACGGCGAGCACTCCCCGATCGCCGTCCTCGGGCGGCGCTTCGCCTCCGGCGAGATCGACGAGGACGAGTACTGGCGGCGGCTGTCCGTCCTGGACGAGCAGTTCGGCCGCATCTCCCAGGGCGGTGCGGCATGAGGACCACCACCCTGCCCGGCGACGACGACGGCGTCGCCGCACGGGTCGTCGATGCCGTGAAGGTCTACGGCCGGGGCGACACCGAGGTACGGGCCCTGGACGGGGTGAGCGTCGACTTCCCGGCCGGCCGCTTCACCGCGATCATGGGACCGTCCGGTTCCGGCAAGTCCACCCTGATGCACTGCGCCGCCGGCCTCGACACCCTCACCTCCGGATCCGCCTCCATCGGCGGTACGCATCTCGGCGCACTCGACGACCGCAGGCTCACCCTGCTGCGCCGCGAACGCGTCGGCTTCGTCTTCCAGGCCTTCAACCTGATTCCGACCCTCACCGTCGCCGAGAACATCACCCTCCCGCAGGACCTCGCGGGCACCCGCGCGGACGCTGCCTGGCTCGACGGCCTCATCGACGTCGTCGGACTGCGCGACCGGCTGCACCACCGGCCCGCCGAGCTCTCCGGCGGCCAGCAGCAGCGCGTCGCAGTGGCCCGTGCCCTCGCCGGCAGCCCCGACGTCGTCTTCGCCGACGAGCCCACCGGCAACCTCGACTCCCGCTCGGGGGAGGAGGTGCTCGGGCTGCTGGGCCGGGCGGTTCGCGACATGAACCGTACGGTCGTCATGGTCACCCACGACCCGGTGGCCGCCGCCCACGCCGACGAGGTCGTCTTCCTCGCCGACGGGCGCTTGGTCGACCGGATGGCGGGTCCCACCGCGGACCGCGTCCTGGACCGGCTCAAGTCCTTCGACACCCGCCCGACGACGGTGGCCGCCCCGGGGGAGGCGTCATGAGTACGCACGGTGCCCGCGCCGTGCTGCGGATCGCCGCGGCCTCGCTGCGCGCGCACAAGCGGCGGTTCGCCGGGACCTTCACGGCCGTGCTGCTCGGCGTCGCCTTCCTCGCCGCGACGCTCGTCATGGGCGACACCCTCCGCGCGAGCTTCGACAGCATGTTCGCCGGCGCGACGAGCGGTACCGACGCGGTGGTCCGCAGTTCCCGTGTGGTGACCGTCGCGGGCGAGGCCCAGGGCACCCGGCAGCCCGTACCGACCGCACTCGTGGAGGAGATCCGGCGCACCCCGGGGGTGGCCGCCGCCGCCCCCGCCGTCCAGGGCGCGGGGCAGCTCGTCGGCTCCGACGGCGAACCGATCGGCGGCCAGGGTCCGCCCACGCTCGCCGGGAACTGGATCGCGGACCCGGAACTCAACCCGTACCGGCTCGCGGAGGGCCGGGCGCCGGAGCGGACCGGTGAGGTCGTCGTCAACCGGGCCACCGCGGCCAAGGGCGGACTGAGGCTCGGCGACACGACGGTGCTGCGGACCCCCGACCCGGTTCCCGTGACGGTCGTCGGCCTGGCCACCTTCGGCGGCGCGGACGGCATGGCGCAGGTCACGTACACGGGGATGACCCAGGCGGACGCGGAGAAGTACCTGATGCCGGCGCCCGGTCAGGCGGCGTCCATCCAGGTGCGGGCCGGTCCGGGAACCAGCCAGAGCGAGCTGGTGGAGGCGCTCGCCGCGGTGCTGCCGCAGGGCGTCGAGGCGATCACCGGACAGGAGTCCGCCCAGGAGAACACCGACATGATCTCCGGCCGGTTCCTGGACCTCTTCACCGCCATGCTGCTCGTCTTCTCGGGGATCGCCCTGCTCGTCGCCACCTTCAGCATCCACAACACCTTCGCGATCGTCGTCGCCCAGCGCACCCGCGAGAACGCCCTGCTCCGGGCGCTCGGCGCCTCCCGCCGCCAGGTCGTCGGCGGCACGCTGGCCGAGGCCGCCGTCGTCGCGTTCGCCGCGTCGGCCGCCGGGCTGCTCGTCGGAGTGGGCTTCGCCGCAGGGCTCCAGGCCCTCTTTCCGGCCATCGGATTCCCCTTCCCCGAAGGGGACCTGGTGATCGGCGTCCCGTCGATGGCACTTCCCCTCGTCGCAGGGGTGCTGGTCTGCCTCGGCTCGGCCGTGCTGCCCGCCGTACGGGCCGGACGTACGGCGCCGCTGGCCGCGCTGCTCGACAGCGCCGTGGACCACTCGGAGGCCTCCCGGTCCCGTACGGTCACCGGCCTGGCGCTGGGCGTGGCCGCCATCGGCCTGCTCCTGACCGGGGTGTTCGCCGTACCGTCGCTGTGGCTGTCCGGGGCCGGTGCGGTGCTGGCGACCGCCTCGTTCGTCGTACTGGGTCCGGTGGCGTCCTCCTCCGCCGTCCGGATGCTGGCCCGGCCGCTGGAGCGGCTGCGCGGGGTGACCGGCGCCCTCGCGGCGCGCAACGCACGGCGCAGTCCCCGGCGGACGGCGTCCACGGCGACCGCGCTGATGATCGGCGTCGCCGTCGTCTCCCTGTTCACCGTCTTCGGGGCGTCCCTGAAGGCGACCATGGACCGGACGGTGTCGCGTTCCTTCGCCGGTGACGTGGCGATCAGCGCCCCGTCCTTCGGCGCGGGCGGCAGCGGACTCAGCCCGAAGCTGGCACCGGCCGTCGCGGCGCTGCCCGAGGTGGCCGGCGCGGTGGGCCTGGGCAAGGGGGTCGCGGAGGTCGACGGCTCGGGGCGGGCGCTGACCGTCACCGACCCCGTCGCGCTGGCGGCCGGCCTCGACCTGGGCGCGGTGTCGGGAGGGCTCGACGCGCTGGGAACGGACGGCATCGCGGTGTCCGCGAAGGAGGCCGCGCGGCACGGATGGCTGCCCGGCAGCACGGCCGAACTCGCCTTCGCCGACGGGCAGAAGCAGCCCTTCACGATCCGGGCGGTGTACGAGCGGTCCGAGCTGGCCGGCGACTACGTCATCACGCGGGCGGCCTGGGCGCCGCACCGGGCGCAGGACACGGACTCGCTGGTCAGCGTCACCTTCAAGGACGGGGTGTCGGCCGAGGCCGGCGCGGCGGCGGTCGAGAGGACGGCCGCGCTGTACGGCGGCCCCGAGGTGCAGACGCGCGACGCGTACGCGCAGTCCTCGGCGGGCGGCATCGACATGATGCTCACGCTCGTCTACGCGCTGCTCGCCCTCGCCGTGCTGATCGCCCTGCTGGGCATCGCCAACACGCTGACCCTCGCCGTCCACGAGCGCACCCGCGAACTGGGGCTGCTCCGGGCCGTCGGCCAGACCCGGGGCCAGCTGCGGGCCATGGTCCGCTGGGAGTCGGTCCTGGTCGCCGCGTTCGGCACGGCCGGCGGTCTGGCGCTGGGCGGCGTCCTCGGATGGGTCCTGGTGAAGGCCTCGGACGGGGCGAGCGACAGCGCGTTCGCGTTCGCCGTCCCGCCGCTGCAGCTCACCCTGGTGGCCCTGGTCGGCGTGGCGGCGGGCGTCCTCGCGGGCTGGCGCCCGGCCCGGCGCGCGGCGCGCCTGGACATCCTGCGCGCGGTCGCCACCGACTAGACCGTCTCTCTCGGCTCGGGCGGCGGCCGCTAGTGATCTGGTTTTGAGTTGTGGGCTCGCCCCATGAGTCGTGTTCTGTTTCAGATCCTGGGTTTTGCCTGACAGGGCCGGTTTTGGTCCGGTGTCCTGACGGCATGGGCGATACCAGGCTGCCACCCGTGGTGCTGTCGGAGGACGAGCGGCTGACGTTGGAGAGCTGGGCCAGGCGGCGTTCGACGGCGCAGGGCCTGGCCCAGCGCGCGCAGATCGTGCTGGCGTGCGCGCGAGGGTGGAACAACACCGTGGTGGCCGCACGGCTGAACACAGAGCGCAAAACGGTGGCCAGATGGCGGACGCGGTTCCTGCGGGACCGACTGGACGGCCTGTCCGACGAGCCGCGGCCCGGGGTGCCGCGGACCATCACCGACGCCCAGGTGGAAGAGGTGGTGGTCCGCACCCTCGAGCAGACACCCGCGGGCGGGACGCACTGGTCGAAGCGGGAGCTCGCCAAGGTCGTGGGGATCTCGCCCGCGAGTGTGCTGCGGATCTGGCACGCCTTCGGCTTGCAGCCGTGGCGGACCGAGACCTTCAAGATCTCCCCGGACCCTCTGCTGATCGACAAGATCCGTGATGTCGTCGGCCTCTACCTCGCCCCGCCGGCCAACGCGGCGGTGTTCGCGGTGGACGAGAAACCCCAGATCCAGGCCCTGGAGCGGACCGCGCCGGTGCTGCCGATGGTACCCGGAGTCCCCGAACGGCGGACCTTCGACTACGTCCGCCACGGCACCGTCGACCTGTTCGCCGCCCTGAACACCGCCACCGGCAAGGTGATCACGAAACTGTCCGCGCGGCACCGGGCCGTGGACTTCCGTGATTTCCTCGACGAGATCGACCGCCAGACCGATCCGTGCCTGGCGGTCCACGTCATCTGCGACAACCTTTCCGCCCACAAGGCACCGGTGGTGCACCAGTGGCTGCTGGCGCATCCCCGGTTCCAGCTGCACTTCACGCCGACGTATTCGTCGTGGATCAACCAGGTCGAGCGGTGGTTCGCCGAACTGGAACGACGCTGCCTCGAACGCGGCGTGTTCTGCTCACTCGACGACCTCAAGACCGCACTCGAGGGCTGGATCGAGGTCTGGAACGACGAGGCCAGGCCCTTCAAGTGGACCAAGACCGCCGACCAGATCCTCGACCGAATCTGCCGCTACTGCGACAGGATCTCCAAACCAGATCACTAGGTGTATTGACCCGCAGCGTTGTTCACACGGCTGATGGGCGGGTGTCCGCCCAGTGCGGTGTGGCAGCGGTGGTGGTTGTAGGTGTGCAGGAAGTCTGTCAGGGCTTCGGTCCGCTCATGGTTCGAGGCGTAGGGCCGTTGGTAGGCCCACTCCTCGGCGAGCGTCCGGTTGAAGCGTTCGACCTTGCCGTTGGTCTGCGGCCGGTAGGGCCGGGTTCTTTTGTGGGCGATACCGGCCGCGGTGAGCGTACGGGTGAAGAGCTTGGATTTGTAGCAGGCGCCGTTGTCGGTCAGGACGCGCTCGACGGTGATGCCGTGGGCGGCGAAGAAGGCGTTGGCCCGCTGCCAGAACCCGGTGGCGGTCTCCTTGCGCTCGTTGGCCAGGACTTCGCTGTAGGCGAGGCGGGAGTGATCGTCGACGGCGGAGTGGATGTAGGAGTAGCCGATCACCGGCGTGCTGCTTCTGCGCTGGTCGGTAGTGGCCTGGCGGTTACGGTCGCCTGCGGCTCGGCCCACCACGCGCCATCCGCCGCCGTCGGGGATGTTGCCGAGTTTCTTGATGTCGACGTGGACGAGTTCGCCCGGTCGAGCGCGTTCGTAGCGGCGGATCGGCTCTCCGGTGGGCCGGTCCAGCCAGGCCAGGCGGCCCAAGCCGTGACGGGTCAAAATCCGGTGCACGGTCGAGGCGGGCAGGCCCAGGATCGGGCCGATCCGGGCCGGCCCGAGCTTTCGGCTCCTGCGCAGTTCACAGACTCGGGCTTCGACCGCGGGGCGAGTGCGGTGCGGGGTCGTGCGCGGGCGGCTGGAACGGTCGTGGAGTCCCGCATGGCCTTCAGTCCGCCAGCGGCGGACCCACTTGTGGGCCGTGGGCCTTGATATGCCCATCTCGGCAGCGACATGCGCCACCGGCCGCCCGGCCAGGACACGTTCGACCAGGATCCGCCTGCCGTGAACGGTCAGGCGGGCATTACGGTGTGACACGAAGACCTCCGTGTGTGGTGTGGAGCCTAGACACCTCCACCACACCGGAGGTCTTCACCATGATCAAGACCCGGCCCTGTTAACAACGCTCGTGATCAATACAGCTAGGCCGTTTCCTTCGGATCATCTTCATCTGGTCGGCGAGGTGATCCGAAGGAAACGGCCTAGCTGTTCTGTCCAGGGAGGTTGTGGACGGGTGATGCAGGTCTCGGCTGAGGGTTCTTGAACGGGTGAGGGCCTTCCGGGTTCGGTGTGGATTGCGACGTCTACACCAACCAGCAGAAGGCCCTCATGCCCCACCGTAATGCACCCCTGACCGAGACCGGACGCCTGCGGCTGGCCCGCTGCGTGGTCGAGGACGGCTGGCCGCTGCGCCGGGCCGCCGACCGCTTCCAGGTCTCACCCACAACTGCCCAGCGGTGGGCCGATCGCTACCGTGCGAACGGCGAGGCGGGCATGAGCGACCGGTCCTCCCGCCCGCACCACAGCCCGAAGCGGACGCCCACCCGCACCGAACGGCGGATCATCAAGGTCCGCCTCGCCCGCCGGTGGGGGCCGGCCCGCATAGCGCACCTGCTCGGCCTGGCGCCGTCGACCGTGCACCGCGTTCTGACCCGCTACCAGCTGGCCCGCCTGACCCACCTCGACCGCGCGACGGGCCGCGTCATACGACGCTACGAACGCGAGAAGCCCGGCGAACTGGTCCACGTGGACATCAAGAAGCTCGGCAACATCCCCGACGGCGGCGGCCACAAAGCCCTCGGCCGCCAGGCCGGCCGCAAGAAGCGGCCCCGCCTGGGCTACAGCTACATCCACACCGCCGTCGACGACCACTCCCGCCTCGCCTACAGCGAGATCCTGACCAACGAGAAGAAGGAGACCGCCACCGCCTTCTGGACCCGGGCCCAGGCCTTCTTCGCCCAGGCCGGGATCACCGTCGAGCGGGTCCTGACCGACAACGGCTCCTGCTACAAGTCCCATGCCTGGCGGGACCTGCTGGCAGCGGCCGGGATCACCCACAAGCGAACCCGGCCCTACCGACCCCAGACGAACGGCAAGGTCGAACGCCTCAACCGCACCCTGCTGGAAGAGTGGGCCTACGCCCGCCCCTACCAGTCAGAACAGGAGCGACGCGATGCCTTCCCCAAGTGGCTGCACACCTACAATCACCACCGCGGACACACCGCGCTCGCAGGCAAACCACCCGCCAGCCGCGTCCCCAACCTCACTGGGCAATACACCTAGCGCACGTCGGTGGCCGTACGGCGATAGGTGCTGCGCCGGTCCTCGATCGCGTGCCAGCGGTCGCCGTAGATGGTCTTGACCACGGACGGTTCCCGGACGAAGTCGTGCGGGAAGCCGAGCGGTACGGCGCTCACCTCGTCGAGGCGCGCGATCGCATCGGCGTCGAGGCGGACGTCGAGGCAGCCGAGGTTGTCGACGAGCTGGCTCTCCTTCGTCGCCGCGATGATCGGAACGACGTTTCCGGGGCGGCCCAGCAGCCAGGCCAGCGCCACTTGGGCGGGGGTCCAACCGCCCTGCTCGGCGATCTCCAGGACCACGCTGATGATCTCTTCCTCCTCCGGGGAGGCCTTGACGCCCCAGGAGTCCAGCCGTCCTCCCTCGCCCCGGCGGTACTTGCCGGTGAGCTTGCCGGCGGCGAGCGGTGCCCAGGCCAGCACGGCGAGGTCGAACGCCCTGGCCTGGGGCAGGAGTTCACGTTCCGGGGTCCGCTCCAGCAGGTTGTAGCGCAGCTGCGAACCGGCGAACGCAGACCACCCGCGGAGCTCGGCGAGGGTGTTCGCCTGAGCGATCTCCCAGGCGGGCCAGTCCGAGACGCCCACGTACAGCACCTTGCCGGTGCGTACGAGGTCGTCCAGCGCGCGCATCACTTCCTCGACCGGGGTGAAGTTGTCGCGTGCGTGCACCCAGAGGATGTCGAGGTGGTCGGTGCGCAGCCGCTCCATGCTGGCCTCCACCGAACGCACCAGGTTCTTGCGGTGGTTGCCCGCCGCATTGACGTCGCCGTCACGGGTCCCGCAGGTGTACTTGGTGGCCAGTACGAACTCGTCGCGCCGCCCGTCGAGCAGCTTGCCGAGGATCCGCTCCGAACTGCCGTCGCCGTAGATGTTCGCCGTGTCGATGAAGTTGCCGCCCGCGTCCGCGTACGCGTCGACGATCCGGGCGTTGCTCTCCTGGTCGGCGCCCCAGCTGAGGTCGTCGCCCATGGTCATCGCGCCGAGGCTCAGCTCGCTCACGCGCAGACCGGTCTTTCCGAACAGTGTGTACTGCACGTTCTTCCCCCTTCACGCAGGTCGTGCGGCCGACGCTAGGCGCTGGAGTGCACTTCAACGCAAGCGTTGATCAAGGGGATTGCCGCCGCGACACCGGACGGCAAGATCCGGAAGAGACGGCCTAGCGGGCGTAGGTGCGGATGCGGTAGCGCAGGCCGGTCACCGAGGACTGCCAGCCGCCGTCCTCGGCGACGGTCCACGCCGGGTCCAGCTCCGGGGCGTGGGTGTCGCCGACCACCTGCGTGTCCACCTCGGTCACCGAGAGCATGACGGCGTGGGCCAGCGCGGCACGGTAGACCTCCCCGCCGCCGATCACCCAGCACGCGGCGGCGGGGGCTGCCGCGTCGGGCTGCGCGGCGGCGGCCAGCTCCAGGGCCGCGTCGATGGACCCGGCGCGCTCCGCGCCCTCCGCGGCCCATGCGGGATCACGCGTCACCACGATGTTGCGCCGTCCCGACAGCGGACGGAACCGCGCCGGCAGCGAATCCCAGGTCTTGCGGCCCATCACCACCGGATGCCCGAGGGTGGTGGCCTTGAAGTGGGCCATGTCCTCGGGCAGCCGCCAGGGAATCCCGTTGTCCGCGCCGATGACGCCGTCGGAGCTCTGCGCCCAGATCAGCCCGACGCTCATGCCGGTGTCCGTACCGACGTCCGTGCCGCCCTTGGTGTCGAGGTTCATACCGCGACCGGAGCCTTGATGGCCGGGTGGTGCTGGTAGCCGGCCACCTTCACGTCGCCGTAGGTGTAGTCGAAGAGCGAGTCGGCCTGGTGCAGCTTCAGCTCGGGGAACTCGAACGGGGTCCGCGAGATCTGTTCGGTGACCTGCTCGACGTGGTTGTCGTAGATGTGGCAGTCGCCGCCGGTCCAGATGAAGTCGCCCGGCTCCAGTCCGGCCTGCTGGGCCACCATGTGGGTGAGCAGGGCGTAGCTGGCGATGTTGAACGGCACGCCGAGGAACAGGTCCGCGCTGCGCTGGTACAGCTGGCAGGAGAGCTTGCCGTCGGCCACGTAGAACTGGAAGAAGGCGTGGCACGGCGCGAGCGCCATCTTGGACAGCTCGGAGACGTTCCAGGCGGAGACGATCATCCGGCGGGAGTCCGGGTCGCGGCGCAGCGTGTCCAGGACCTCGGTGATCTGGTCGATGTGCTGCCCGTCCGGGGTGGGCCAGGAGCGCCACTGGGCGCCGTAGACCGGGCCGAGGTCGCCGTTCTCGTCGGCCCACTCGTCCCAGATCGTCACGCCGTGCTCCCGCAGCCAGCCGACGTTGGACTCGCCGCGCAGGAACCACAGCAGCTCGTACACGATCGACTTGAGGTGCACCTTCTTGGTGGTGACCAGGGGGAACCCCTGCGAGAGGTCGTAACGCAGTTGGTGCCCGAAGACACTCCGGGTGCCGGTGCCCGTCCGGTCGGCCTTGGCCGTCCCGGAGGTGAGCACCAGCTTCAACAGGTCTTCGTACTGGGTATCCGCCACGGGCACCGAGTCTACTGGCCTGGCGCCCGAGGTCCGATCAGCCGGGTCGGCCGGGCCGACCGGTCAGCCGGGTCAGCCGGTCACCACGCCGTCGGTGAGCAGGCCGGCCAGGACCGCCTCGCCGACCGCCACGACGGCCGTCTGGGGGCGGAGCATCACGGTGATCTCGTCGATCAGGCCCTCGGGCGTGAGGTGCAGCATGTCGATGCCGTGCACCTGCCGCTCGCCCACGGTGGTCCGGAACGGCAGCACGGTCGCCGGTCCCTCCGTTCCCTCCGCCCCGAACGGGACGCCGGCGGACTGGACGCTGCCGTCGAAGTGGCCGACGTAGTGGAAGCCCTCGAACGTGCGCAGGAGCACGCGGAAGAGGGCCAGTACCGCCGGCTTGCCCTCGAACGGCTTCGACTTCACCGGGCTGTTGAGCCGGACGTCGTCGGTGAACAGCGCGTCCAGCGCGGCGAGGTCATGGCCGGCGACGGCGGCGCGGAAACGGTCGGCCGTGCTGGTGGCGCTGCTCATGAGGACTCCTTGATAGTCACCGATGTGATTAGTCAGTTTCTTGACTATCATGGCCCGGCGTCCCTGAGAAGACGTTGCCGCGCACGATCCCGAGGAGACCGACCGATGGCTTTGCGCCACGCCGTACTGGCGGCGCTGCTCGACGAGGAGCTGAGCGGCTACCAGCTGGCCAAGGCGTTCGGCACGGGCGTGGCCAACTTCTGGCACGCCCTGCCCCAGCAGCTCTACACCGAGCTGGCCAGGCTGGAGCGGGAAGGCTTCATCGCGGGCCGCGAGGTGGTCCAGGACACCCGGCCGAACAAGCGGCTGTTCCAGGTCACCGACGCCGGACTGGCCGAGCTGGAGCGCTTCACCGCCGCCGAGACCAAGCCCTGCGTCATCCGCGACGACCTGCTCGTGAAGGTCCAGGCGGCCGAGCACGTCGACACGGAGGCGCTCATCGCGCAGCTCGCGGAGCGGACCGCCTTCGCGACGGCCAAGGCAGAGCTGTTCGAGAAGCTGCTGGGTTCGATGCGCGGCGAGCGCACGGAGGAGGAGTTCCTGCGCCACGGCACACGGATCGGCCCCTACCTCACCTGCCTGCGCGGCCTGGAGTTCGAGCGGGCCAACCGGGCCTGGTACGAGCGCACCACGATCATTCTGAGCGAGAGGCGGGCATCCCGTGGAGAGCAGTGAACAGCGACGGCCGACCCGGTACGTGGCTCTCGGCGACAGCCAGAGCGAGGGCGTGGGCGACGGGGACGACCGCACCGGGCTGCGCGGCTGCGCCGACCGGCTCGCCGAGCTGATCGCGGCGCACGAGCCCGATGTCCTCTACGCCAACCTGGCCGTCCGGGGCCGCCTGGCGGCAGGGGTCCGCGAGGGGCAGCTCGGGCCGGCCCTCGCGCTCCGCCCCGACCTGGCCACCGTGGTCGCCGGGGTCAACGACGTGCTGCGGCCCCGGTTCGACGCCGACGAGGTCGCCGGGCACCTGGAGGCGATGTTCGCCGCGCTCACCGCGCAGGGTGCCCGCGTCGCCACCGTCACCTTCCCCGACATCGCCAAGCTCGTCCCGCTCGCCAAGGGGGCGGCCCCGCGCGTCACCGCGCTGAACGACCGGATACGGCGGGCGGCGGAGCGGCACGGGGTGGCCGTCGCGGACTTCGCCCGCCACGAGGCCTCCACCGACCCGCGGATGTGGAGCGCGGACCGGCTGCACGCAGCGCCGTCCGGCCACGCGATGATCGCCGCCGGTGTCGCGCACGCCCTGGGGCTGCCCGGCAGCGACGACGGCTGGACCCGCCCGCTGCCCGGCCCGCCGCCCCTCGCTCCGGCAGGCCTGCGGGGCGTCGCCGGGGAGCTGCGGTGGGCCGTGGGCTTCGCCGGGCCCTGGATCGGGCGGCGGCTGCGCGGACGCTCCTCCGGGGACGGCCGCACGGCCAAGCGGCCCGAGCTGCTCCCCGTAGGCCCGGCGGCCTGACGGGAGCGCCCGTCAGGCCGCCGGGGTCAGGCGCGGCAGATGATCTCGCCGTGCAGCACCGAGAACCAGGCGTCCGGCTCCGCGCCCCAGGTGTGCCAGGCCTCGGCGGCGGCCGACAGCTGCGCCTGCGTCGCGTGTCCGCCTTCGGTCGCGATGCCGGCGTAGGCCGAGGCCGTCGTACGGTCCGCCCACAGCGAGGACCACCAGGCGGCCTCCTCCTCGGTCGCGTAGCACCACGAGGTCGCCGTACAGGTCACGTCCGTGAAGCCGGCCGCCCGCGCCCACGCGCGCAGGCGGCGTCCGGCGTCCGGCTCGCCGCCGTTGGCGCGCGCCACCCGTCGGTACAGGTCCAGCCACTCCTCCAGCCCCGGAGTCGCGGGGTACCAGGTCATCGCCGCGTAGTCCGCGTCCCGCGCCGCGACGATCCCGCCCGGCCGGCACACCCGGCGCATCTCGCGCAGCGCCTGGACCGGATCGCCCACGTGCTGCAGCACCTGGTGGGCGTGGACCACGTCGAAGGAGTCGTCGGGGAAGTCCAGCGCATGGACGTCGGCCGTGGCGAACTCGATTCCGGTCAGGCCCCGTTCCTTCGCGTACGCGGCGGCCTGGTCGACCACGTCCCGCGCCGCGTCCACCGCGGTGACCCGGCCCTGCGGCCCCACCAGCTCCGCCAGGTCCGCCGTGATCGTGCCCGGGCCGCAGCCCACGTCCAGGACGGCCATCCCCGGGCGCAGTGCGCCGATCAGGTAGGCGGCGGAGTTCTCGGCGGTGCGCCAGCGGTGCGAGCGCAGTACCGACTCGTGGTGTCCGTGGGTGTAGACCGCGGTCTCGTGCGCGGTCTCCGTGGCGTTCGCGGCGTTCATGGCGTCCGTGGCGTCCGTGGCGTTCATGGACCTGGCTCCTTCGTCGTCGAAGTGCTGTCGAGGCGTTGGTTTCACCGTAAGGGATCAGTTCGTCATCTGAGATATGCGTATTGACATGTGGACACCATCCTTGTGCGTCAAGGGCGTTGGGTGAACGGGTGGCAGGCGGGGGCGGGTGCGAGGACAGTGAATCCGGGGGAACGAAGGACGGTGAGATCCATGCCGGACCCGCTGCTCGAACGGCACGCCGAGGCGCTGCGGCTCTTCGGCCGGTACGTCCACGCGGTCTCGGACGCGCAGTGGGACGCGCCGACGCCCTGTAGCGAATGGAGCGTGCGCGACCTGGTCAACCACGTCACCGCCGAACAGCTCTGGATACCGCCCCTGGTCACCGACGGCCGCACCGTCGAGGACATCGGCAGCACCTTCAACGGCGACGTCCTCGGCGCCGATCCGGCCGCCGCCTGGGACGAGGCCTCGGCCGCCGCGCACACCGCCTTCGAGATCCCGGGGGCCCTGGAGCGCACGGTCCGGCTCTCGTACGGGCCCGCGCTCGGGTCGGCGTACTGCTCGGAGCTGACCGCCGACTGCGTGATCCACACCTGGGACCTCGCGCGGGGCATCGGCGCCGACGACCGGCTGCCGGACGGCCTCGTCGAGTTCTCCATCAAGGAGGTCATGCCCTACGCCGACGGACTGGCCGCGAGCGGCATGTACGACGCTCCGCTGGAGGTGCCGGCCGGGGCGAACGCCCAGACCCGGCTGCTCGCCCTGGTGGGGAGGAGCGGCTGAGGCGGTGCGCAGCACCCGGCCTCCACAACGGGCGATCCCGGACGAATAACCGTATAAAGGCAGGGTCGGGAGCGCGGGGACGGCAGGGAGAGGTGGCGCGCGGTGTCGGGGATCCAGCGCACGACGGCCGAGGGCCGGGGCCAGGTCCGCTACGGTCCGCCCGCACCCCAGCCCGGCCTGCCCGTGCTGCCCGAGCTCACGGCCGTCCTCGCGGCGGCCGCCTGGCGCTCGGCCCCCGAGCCGCCCGGCGGAGGAGTGCCCGTACGCGCCGCCGCGGCCCGGCACTGGGGGCGGCGCGGGCTCCCCACCGACCCCGACCACGTGGCCGCCGGACCCGGCGCGCCCGCCCTGCTGCTGGCGCTGCTCGGCGCGCACGGGGGCGACGTCATGCTGCCCCGGCCCTGTCCCGCCTGGTGGACGCCACAGGTCCGGCTGCTGGGACGGCGGGCCTACCACGTCCCCACCCCGGCCGAGTGCGGCGGCGTACCCGACCCGTACGCCCTGCTGGAGACCGTGCGCCGGGTCCGCGCCGAGGGCGGCGACCCGCGGGTGCTGCTGCTGTCCGTCGCCGACGACCCGACCGCGACCGTCCCGCCGCCCGAGCTGCTCCTCGAGGCCTGCGAGGCCGCCGCGTCCGCCGGGCTGTTCGTCGTCAGCGACGAGACCTGGCGCGACACCGTCCACCGGCCGGCCCACGGACGCCTCGGCGGGCCGGCTGGTGGACGCCTCGGCGGGCCGGCCGACGCGGACGGCGCCGGCGGACAACAGGGCTCCCACGACAGGCTCGTCGTGCTCAGCCCCGCCGAGATGCTGCCGGACGACACCGCGGTGCTCATGGACCTCTCCGGCGCCCTGCTGCCCGCGGGCTGGCCCGCCGCCGTCATCCGGTTCCCCGGCACCCCGCGCGGCACCTGGCTGCGGGCCCGGACCCTGGACGTGCTCACCGCCACCGGCGGGTTCGTCGCGGGCCCCGTCGCCGGTGCGGCCGCGCACGCCCTCGACGAGCCCGCCGCCGTCGCGGGCCGTGCCGCCGCGGCCGCCGCCCTGCACGGCGCGGTGGCCCGGGCCGCGCACCGGGAACTGCTCGCCGCCGGGGCGCTGGCCCGGCCCCCGCAGGCCGGCCGCCACCTCTACGCCGATCTGACGCCGCTGCGCCCGGGTCTCGCCCGCCAAGGGGTCGGCGACGCGATGGAACTGGAGGACTGGCTGGGCGGACGGCTCGGCGCGCCCACGCCCGGCGGGCAGCGGTTCGCGGACGAGCCCGTCGCCCCGCGGGTCCGGCTGTCGACCGGACCGCTGCTCGGCGCCACCCCGGAGGAGCGGCTCGCGGCGCTCACCGCGACCGACCCCCTCGCCCTGCCCCACGTACGGGACTCCCTGGCCCGGCTCCGGTCGGTCCTGGCCGGGCTGTCCGACTGACCCCCCGCCCTGGCCCCCGCCCTGACCCCCGCCCTGGAACCCCCGACTGCCGCCGGTGAACGGAGACTTCTCGATGAGGGATCAGACGGAGGCCCCCTCGGCTTCCCCGGCCGAGGCGGGCCCGGACGCGCCTCCGGCGGCGGCCCGGGCGGGTGGCGGTGGCGGTGTGGGCGTGGGTGGCCCTGCCGGTGCCGGTGCCGGTGCCGGTGTCGGCGTCCGGCATGCGCGGCCGCGGCCGCTGGGCGAACACCGGCTGTGGCCCCGCTCGTTCGCGGACCGGCTGACCACCCCGCTGCCGGGGCTGCGCGCGTTCGCCCGGCTCGCCCGCGAGGGCGCCTTCCGGCCCGGCCCCGAGGGGCTGCGCGGCATCCCGGACCTGCCGTACGAGCCCGCCCCGCTGCCCGCCGTCGCCGCCGGGGCGGTGTCCGCCACCTGGGCCGGGCACGCCAGCTGGGTCCTGCGGATCGGCGGACTGACCGTACTGACCGACCCCGTCTGGTCCCGGCGGATCCTCGGCACCCCCGCCCGGATGACCCCCGTCGGAGTGCGCTGGGAGGAACTGCCGCCGGTCGACGCCGTGGTGATCAGCCACAACCACTACGACCACCTCGACGCCCCCACCCTCAAACGGCTCCCGCGCACGACGCCGCTCTTCGTCCCGGCGGGGCTCGCGCGCTGGTGCCGGCGGCGGGGGTTCACCCGGGTCACCGAACTCGACTGGTGGGAGTCGGTCGAACTGGGCGGCGTACGGTTCGAGTTCGTACCGGCGCACCACTGGTCGAAGCGGTCGCTGATGGACGCGTGCCGGACGTTGTGGGGTGGCTGGATGCTCAGCGCCGCAGGGGCGACCGGGGCGGTGAAGAAGGTGTACTTCGCCGGTGACACGGGCTACGGGCACTGGTTCGGCGAGATCGGGCGGCGGCACCCCGGCATCGACCTCGCGCTGCTCCCGATCGGGGCGTACGCCCCGCGGTGGTGGCTGCGGGACGTCCATGCGGACCCGGAGGAGGCCGTGCAGGCCTGTCTGGACCTGGGGGCGCGGAGGATGGCTCCCATGCACTGGGGGACCTTCGTGCTGTCGTCGGAGCCGGTGATGGAGCCGGTGCAGCGGGTGCGGGTCGCGTGGGCCCGTACCGGGCTGCCCCGGGAGCACCTCTGGGACCTCCCGGTCGGGGCGTCCCGAGCGCTGTAGCCGCCTTACGGCTACGGGGTGGGCGGGGCCCTGCGGGGCTGTCCCCTACCCGCCCTTCCACCGTTCCCCGAGCTGCGCCCGGACCCCCTGGGGCTCCGCCCCAGACCCCGCGCCTCAAACGCCGGCGAGGCTGATTTCGGCTGGCCCCCGGGAACGGCGCCGCACGCGGCATCGGGTTCCGACCGGCCAGGTCAGCCGCCGGGGCGGATGCGGCGCCACAGTGCCGGGGCTGCGCTGATGAGGACCGTGAGGGCCACCGCCAGGGCCACGCCCTTCCAGGGTTCCGCGAAGAGGGAGCCGCCCACGATGCCGATCAGGCCGTAGGTCGCCGCCCAGGCCAGGCAGGCGGGGCCGTCGCCGCGGGCGAAGCGGCGCAGGGGGAGTTCCGCGAGCAGGCAGGCCAGCATCACGGGGATGCGGCCGCCCGGGAGGAGGCGCGAGACCACGAGGACCAGGACGCCGTTCTCGTCGAGCTTGCGCTGCGCCTGGGCGAGGCGTTCGGGGGTCGCCCGCCGGCGCAGGGCCTCCAGCCAGCGCGACCCGTTGCGCGACCGCACCCCGCGCCGGCCCAGCCAGTACAGCGCCATGTCCCCGGCGAACGCGGCCAGCGAGGACACCCCGAACACCAGCAACAGCCCGAAGGGGAGGGAGTCCTGGTGGAACGCCACCACCGCCGCCGAGCTGACCAGCGCGCCCGTCGGAATCACCGGTACGAGCGCGCCCAGCGCCACCAGGACGAAGAGGGTCGGAAGGCCGATCGCCTGCTGGGTGGATTCCGGCGGGACCTGCGCGGCCGACTCCGCGAGCTGCCACAGCCCCCTCACGGCAGCCGCACCCGTTCACCGTGCGCGGGCAGCCGGACCGTCACCTTCGGCGCCTCCCTGCGCGCACACCGTACGAACTCCTCGCCCGGCGCGTGGAACTCGTGCGGCCGCACCGCGTCCATCCCGATCGGCCAGTACGTGCCCCAGTGCACCGGGACCGCCGCCGCGGGCGCGAGCAGGGCCAGCGCCCGCGCCGCACCCGCCGCGTCCAGGTGTCCGGGGCCCAGGTTGGGCCCCCAGCCGCCGACCGGCAGCAGGGCCACGTCCACCGGTCCGACCTCGTCGGCCATCGAGTCGAACAGGCCGGTGTCCCCGGCGAAGTAGGTCCGCGAGGAGCCCTCGATCACGTACCCGAGCGCGGGAGCGAGCCGCGGTCCGAACGGCAGCCGCCGCCCGTCGTGCAACGCGCTGACCGCCCGGACCCGTAGGCCGCCGCCCCGTACGCCGTCCCCCAGGGCCACCGTGTCGCCCGGCGCCAGCTCCGTGACCGTCAGCCCCCGCACCCCGGCCATCCGCGCCAGCCCCGGCACCGCGCGGGGCGCCCCGCGCGGCACCAGCAGCCGGGTCCCGCGCGCGAGGCGCGCCAGGGAGGGCAGGTGCAGGTGGTCGGAGTGCAGGTGCGAGACGAGCACCGCGTCGGCGACCGCCGCCTCCGGCGGGGGCACCGCCCCGCGACGGCGGCGCAGGTGCGCCAGACGGCGTGCGAAGAGCGGGTCCGTGAGCAGCCGGACACCGGAGTCCTCGACCGTGCACGTGGCGTGGCCCCACCAAGTGATCTCCACCGGCCCCTGATCCCCTCCCCTCGTCCCGCGTGCCACCGGGTCCCGTCCGAGCCTAAAGGCTGCCCGCCGCAACCGCCCGGAACCGGGGCACCGGAACCGTGGAACCGGGCCTTCACGCCCCCTCCTCCCCGGCGGCGGATCGGAGTAGGGTCGGGCGGCATGGATGAGCTGCGCGTGGCCGCGATCGCCAGCCTGGCCCCGCTGGAGGATCTGGACACGGATCCCTTCGCCGTCGACACCCGGAGCCAGCACGCCGCGTGCGCCCGCTGGGCGGCCGACCGGGGCTTCGTGGTGACCCGCCAACTGTTCGTCTACGGGCTGCGCGCCGACCACTGCGGCCTGTGGAACGACATCGACGCCGGCCGCGTCGACCTGTTCGTCGCCGCCAACCACCGGGTGCTGACGCGCGCGCTGCGCTCCGTGGGGGAGTTCACCGCTGAGTGCGCACGGCGCGGCGTACGGCTGGAAACCACCGGTCTCGACGAACCGCGCTACACCTCCGCGATGAAGGCCGAGGTGCACCGCCGGCTCTCCATGCCGACCGCCGGATACGACGGCACCTAGGCCGTCTCTTTCGGATCTTGCCGGGCAGGCAAGATCCGAAAGAGACGGCCTAGGTGTATTGACCCGCAGCGTTGTTCACACGGCTGATGGGCGGGTGTCCGCCCAGTGCGGTGTGGCAGCGGTGGTGGTTGTAGGTGTGCAGGAAGTCTGTCAGGGCTTCGGTCCGCTCATGGTTCGAGGCGTAGGGCCGTTGGTAGGCCCACTCCTCGGCGAGCGTCCGGTTGAAGCGTTCGACCTTGCCGTTGGTCTGCGGCCGGTAGGGCCGGGTTCTTTTGTGGGCGATACCGGCCGCGGTGAGCGTACGGGTGAAGAGCTTGGATTTGTAGCAGGCGCCGTTGTCGGTCAGGACGCGCTCGACGGTGATGCCGTGGGCGGCGAAGAAGGCGTTGGCCCGCTGCCAGAACCCGGTGGCGGTCTCCTTGCGCTCGTTGGCCAGGACTTCGCTGTAGGCGAGGCGGGAGTGATCGTCGACGGCGGAGTGGATGTAGGAGTAGCCGATCACCGGCGTGCTGCTTCTGCGCTGGTCGGTAGTGGCCTGGCGGTTACGGTCGCCTGCGGCTCGGCCCACCACGCGCCATCCGCCGCCGTCGGGGATGTTGCCGAGTTTCTTGATGTCGACGTGGACGAGTTCGCCCGGTCGAGCGCGTTCGTAGCGGCGGATCGGCTCTCCGGTGGGCCGGTCCAGCCAGGCCAGGCGGCCCAAGCCGTGACGGGTCAAAATCCGGTGCACGGTCGAGGCGGGCAGGCCCAGGATCGGGCCGATCCGGGCCGGCCCGAGCTTTCGGCTCCTGCGCAGTTCACAGACTCGGGCTTCGACCGCGGGGCGAGTGCGGTGCGGGGTCGTGCGCGGGCGGCTGGAACGGTCGTGGAGTCCCGCATGGCCTTCAGTCCGCCAGCGGCGGACCCACTTGTGGGCCGTGGGCCTTGATATGCCCATCTCGGCAGCGACATGCGCCACCGGCCGCCCGGCCAGGACACGTTCGACCAGGATCCGCCTGCCGTGAACGGTCAGGCGGGCATTACGGTGTGACACGAAGACCTCCGTGTGTGGTGTGGAGCCTAGACACCTCCACCACACCGGAGGTCTTCACCATGATCAAGACCCGGCCCTGTTAACAACGCTCGTGATCAATACACCTAGGCGCGGCGAGCGGCCGCCCCCCGTACGCACATCCGCCGCCCGTGTCACCCGGCCGGTCGGGCGCCGTTGTGCGAGCCTGGACATCGTGGGACGGGGGCTCGTCGGCGCGGTGCGGGCCACGGTGGTGAGGCGGTTCGGGCGTGTTGCGAGGCCGGTGGCGGAGTACGGGCGGCGCCCTGGTGCGGGTGGTCATCGTCTGGGCGGTGTCCACGCTCACCATGCTCGCCCTGGCCGGAATCCTCCCCGACTTCAGGCTCCAGGCGGGCGCGGGCGGCGACCGCGACAGCATCACGCAGATAGGTCTGACCGCCGCCATCGGCGCCGGCGCGTTCGGTCTGCTGAGCGCCCTGGTGTGGCCGGTTCTCGTACGCGCCCTGCTGCTCGTGCCGGCCCTGGTGCTCGGCCTGCTCGTCTTCTTCCTCAACGGCTCGCTGCTGCTCCTGGCGCTCAGCCTGATCCCGGCCGGCCGCGGCGAGGCGGACCCCGAGACGGCCGTGGTGGTCGCCGCCGTGATGTCCGCCGTCGCCTCCGCGACCTCCACCGCCCTCGCCGTCCGCGACGACGAGGCCTACCGGCGCCGGCTCTACCGGCTCGCCGACCGCCGCCGGCGCCGCCAGCACCGCGAGGGCATGCCCGGGGCCGGCGAACGCACCCCCGCCCTGGTCTTCCTGCAGCTCGACGGGGTCGGGTACGAGGTGCTGCGCCGCGCGGCCGGCAGCGGGCTGATGCCGACGGTGGCCGACTGGCTCGACCGCAGCCACCGCATCGGCTCCTGGCACACCGACTGGTCGAGCCAGACCGGTGCGAGCCAGCTCGGCATCCTGCACGGCTCCAACTTCGACGTCCCCGCCTTCCGCTGGTACGAGAAGGACACCGGCGAGGTGATGGTCTGCAACCGGCCCACCAGCGCCGCCGAGCTCCAGCGGCGGGCCGTCGAACGCACCGGGGACGGCGGCCTGCTCACCCTCGACGGGGCCAGCCGCGGCAACCTCTTCAGCGGCGGCGCCGGCCAACTGGCGCTCGTCCTGTCCGTCTCCGCCCGCCGGGGCCCGCACAACCGATCCCGCGCGGGCTACTTCGCGTACTTCTCCGACCCGGCCAACGCGGTCCGCACGGCGCTCTCCTTCGTCGCCGAGGTGGCCCGCGAGATCACCCAGTCGGTACGCGGCCGCCTGCGCGGGGAGCGCCCACGGGTCGCGCGCGGCGGGCTGTACCCGCTGATCCGCGCCTTCGCGACGGTGGTGGAGCGCGACGTGGTGGTCGCCGCGGTGATCGGCGACATGCTGGCCGGGCGCGCCGCGGTCTACGCCGACCTGGTCGCCTACGACGAGGTCGCCCACCACTCGGGCCCGCGCTCCCGGGACACCGAGCAGGTGCTCGCCCGGCTCGACCGCAGCCTCGCGCTCATCGCCCGGGTCGCCGAGCACGCACCCCGGGAGTACCGGATCGTGCTGCTCTCGGACCACGGCCAGAGCCCGGGGGAGACCTTCCTGGCCCGGTACGGGCTCACCCTGAAGGACCTGGTCCGCGCGGGCTGCGGGCTCCCGGTGTCCCGGAAGGCCGGCCGTACGCACAGCGGGGCCGAGGCACGGGCCGCCGTACGGGCCGCCCTGCACCGGCCCGTGGAGGAGACGGACGACGAGGTGCGCCCCGGGACGGGCCCGGACCCGGTGGTCCTGGCCTCCGGCAACCTCGGGCTGATCTCCTTCCCGGACCTCCCTGGACGGGCGTCCAGGGAACGCATCGACCGCGCCCACCCGGCGCTGCTCTCCACCCTGGCGAACCACCCCGGGGTCGGATTCCTGCTCGTCGACGGGACCGTCATGACGGCCGACGGGGCCGAAGCCCGGCTGGACGAGCCGGGCGCGGCGGAGGCGCTGCTCGCCCCCTTCGGCCCGGGCGCGGCGCGGGCGGTCCGGCGGACCGACACCTTCCCGCACGTGGCCGACGTGATGGTGAACTCGGCCTACGACCCGGAGACGGGCGCGGTGCACGCCTTCGAGGAGCAGATCGGCTCGCACGGCGGCCTGGGCGGGGAGCAGGGCCATCCGTTCCTGATGTGGCCGGTGGAGCTGTCCGAGCCGGTGTACCGGCCGGACGGCGAGCTGGTGGGCGCGGAGGCGGTCCACCAGGTCCTGCGCCGCTGGCTCACCGAATCGGACGGGCCCCAGGTCCCGGTCCCCCCTGAGCTCTCCGTCGCCCCGGGCACGGGCACGGACCCGGCGCCCGCGTCCTAGGGGGTGTCTTGTCGATCGGGCCGGGCTCGCGGCGTCTGGTGCCGCGCCTCGCCGCGTTGTCGTCACTCGCCGACGCTCCGCGTCGACTCCCTCCTCCGCCTTGCGATCCACGGCACCAGACGCCGCTCCCTGATCCGGCCCGATCGACAAGACACCCCCTAGGAGGCAGGACGCCTTCCAGGGCCTCGCGCGGCCGTCGGCCCCGGGCGTACTTTGGAAACAGAGTCCATCAGGGGGGCTCCGAGGGGTCGCCATGTCCGCGATCAGCAAGAGCATCGACATAGACCGCAGTCCCGAGGACGTCTACTCGTACATCACGGACCCCACGCACCTGCCGGAGTGGCAGGACAGCGCCGTCTCGGCAGTGCCGATGGGCGATCTTCCCGTCCACGTCGGTTCGAAGATCCTCATCACCCGGCAGATCGGGCGCCGCACGATCCCCACGACCATGGAGGTCGTGGACATGGATCCGCCGAGGAGCTGGCACTTCCACGGCGTCGACGGACCGGTCCGCCCGGACGTGAGGGGCCGCATCGAACCCCTCGACGGAGGCACCCGCTCGCGGGTGACCATCGCCGTCGACTTCGAGGGCCGCGGCATGGGCAGGGCGCTCGTCCCGCTCGCGGTCAAGCCCATGGTCCGCAAGGAGATGCCCCGCAGCGAGGAGAAGCTCAAGCACCTGCTGGAGCACTCCGCGGCCTGAGAACAAGGGCCGCAGGGCCCGGAAGAACCGGAGAAAACCGGGTGCTCGGGGACACCCGGTGCGCTCACACTGGGCGCACCCGTACCCGGACCACTCAAGGACGACCCCACCCGTGCAGGCTGCCGTCACCGTCACCCCCGCCCAGATCCCCGAACTGCTCCTCGGCCTCGCCACCGTGCGGCCCGTGTTCCTGTGGGGTGCGCCCGGCATCGGGAAGTCCTCGCTCGTGCGGAAGTTCGCCGACTCGCTGGGGCTGGAGTGCGTGAGCCTGCTCGGTACGCAGCTGGCGCCCGAGGACCTGATCGGCGTGCCGCAGATCCGCGACGGGCGTTCCGTGTTCTGCCCGCCCGAGGCGATCGCCCGCGACGAGCCGTACTGCCTGTTCCTCGACGAGCTCAACGCCGCGAGCCCGGACGTCCAGAAGGCCTTCTACTCGCTGATCCTCGACCGCCGGATCGGCTCGTACGAGCTTCCGGCGGGCTCGATCGTCATCGGCGCGGGCAACCGGGCCACCGACAACGCGCTGGCCCGGCCCATCGCCTCGGCGCTGGTCAACCGCCTCACCCACGTGCACCTGACGGCCTCCGCGCAGGACTGGCTGGTCTGGGCCGGGGAGCACGGCATCCACCCCTGGGTCACCGACTACCTCACCGACCGGCCCGACCACCTGTGGTCGCAGCCGCCCAAGACGGAGGAGCCGTTCTCCACGCCGCGCTCCTGGCACATGCTGTCCGACGCCCTGCACTCCTTCGGGCCGGGCCTGGACGAGCAGACCCTGAAGGTCGTCGCGCACGGCACCCTCACCCCCGCGCACGCCGTCTCCTTCTGCGGCTACGCGAAGATCGTCCGCCACAGCTTCGGCATCGAGGCGATCATCAAGGGCGACGCCTCCTGGCCCACCCGCCTCGCCGACCGCGACCTGCTCTACTACCTGGCCGAGGCCTTCCGCGGCCGGCTGGTCAAGGAACTCCCCGCGCAGCGCGAGCACGTGTCGCCCGCCGTCCGGCAGACCGCGTACCGGGCCAAGTCCCTGCTCGTGCAGCTCGCCGAGATCTCCGTCGAGGTCGCCCAGACCGTCATCGCGGACGACGCCGACGGACTGCCCGTCCTGCCCGGCTGGTTCCTGATCGAGGCCGCCCGCGACATGCCCCGCCTGGTCGAGGCCCGCCGATGAGCCGCGGCGGACGCGGCAAGGAGGCCAAGCCCGACCCGGCGACGCAGGCCTTCGCCGAAGGCCTCGCCCTGGTCAAGCGGAACCCGGCCCTCGCCTCCGTCGAAGCCGACGTGTGCCGCCAGGCCAAGTGCCCGTCCACTCCGGCCGGCGGCCTGGCCGCGGTGACCTCCAACGGCAGGATCCACGTCCACCCCACCAAGCGCGCCGATCCCCGGGAATGGGCCTGGACGATCGCCCACGCCCTGCTCCACCTCGGCTTCGGCCACGTCCCCGCCGCCAAGGAGGAGGACCGGCCGCAGCCCGACCGCTTCGACCTCGCCGCCCGGTGCACCGTCGTCAACCGCTTCCTGCTGACCTTCCCCGTCGGCCGGGCCCCGGATCGCCTCCCCGCCGAGTACCCCGGCGGCGACGAGGAACTGCTCGCCGCCCGCTGGCGCCGCGACGGCATCCCGGCGGCGTACGAGCACTGCGGCACCGCCGGGGACCACCCCGACCAGGTACTGGTGCCCTGGCGCAACTGGGGGAGCGCGGCGCCCCCCGACTGGGAGACCGGCTTCGCGCACGCCCTGACCCGCAGTGTCTCGGCCGCCATGGACGTGGCCGGCGGCCGCCGCGACCGGGTCACCGGGGAGCGAGTGCGCCAACATCCCTGGGACCGGGCACTGAACTGGTTCGTCTCCTCGTACCCGCTGCTCGGCGGCCTCGCGAGCGGCCTGAGGATCGTCGCCGACGCAGAGCTGGCCCGCGCCCAGGGCATCGACATCGCCGCCGTCAGCGCGAGCGCCGGAGAGATCTACGTCAACCCGCTGCGCAGCTTCACGGACGGGGAATGGCGGTTCATCCTGGCCCACGAGATGCTGCACGCCGCCCTGCGCCACGGGGAGCGCCGCGGCGCCCGCGACCCGTACCTGCACAACGTGGCCGCCGACTACGTGGTCAACGGCTGGCTCGTGGAGATGGCCGTCGGCGAGATGCCCGAGGGGCTGCTGTACGACGCCGAGCTCCGGGACCTGTCCGTCGAGGAGGTCTACGACCGGATCACCACCGACCTGCGCCGCATGCGCCGCCTCGCCACCCTGCGCGGCAAGGGCCGCGGGGACATCCTGGGCGAGCCGCTGCCCCACCCGGGCAGCTGCCCGTACACGGACCTGGACGATTTCTACCGGCGCGGCCTGGTCCAGGGCTTCGACCTGCACGAATACGGGGAGCGCGGGCTGCTGCCCGCCGGGCTGATCCAGGAGATCCGGGCGCTGGCCCACCCGCCGGTGCCGTGGGACGCCAAGCTGGCCCGCTGGTTCGACGAGTACGTGCCGCGTCCCGTGCCCGTACGGTCCTACGCACGCCCGGCGCGCCGCCAGGCGTCCACCCCGGACATCCCCCGCGCGGGCCGGTACTTCCCGCCCGAGGAGATCGCCCGCTGCACCTTCGGGGTGGTGCTCGACACCTCGGGCTCGATGAACGCCGCCCTGCTCGGCAAGGCGCTGGGCGCGATCGCCTCGTACGCGGAAGCCCGCGACGTACCGGCGGCACGCGTCGTGTTCTGCGACGCGGCGCCGTACGACGCGGGCTATCTGCCCCCGATCGAGATCGCGGGCCGGGTGAGGGTGCGCGGCCGGGGCGGGACCGTCCTGCAGCCCGGCATCGACCTGCTGCAGCGGGCGGAGGACTTCCCGCCCGGAGCCCCCCTGCTGGTGATCACGGACGGGGAGTGCGACACCCTGCGGATCCGGCGCGAGCACGCCTTCCTGGTTCCGCAGGGTGCCTCCCTGCCGTTCACACCCAAGGGGCCGGTCTTCCGACTGACCTGAAGGTTTAGTCGAGGTAGTCGCGCAGCACCTGCGAGCGCGACGGGTGACGGAGCTTCGACATGGTCTTCGACTCGATCTGGCGGATGCGCTCACGGGTGACCCCGTACACGCGGCCGATCTCGTCGAGGGTCTTCGGCTGGCCGTCGTTGAGGCCGTAGCGCATGGAGACCACGCCCGCCTCGCGCTCCGAGAGCGTGCCCAGGATGGACTGGAGCTGCTCCTGGAGGAACGTGAACGACACCGCGTCGGCCGGCACGACCGCCTCGGAGTCCTCGATGAGGTCACCGAACTCGCTGTCGCCCTCCTCACCCAGCGGGGTGTGCAGGGAGATCGGCTCGCGGCCGTACTTCTGGACCTCGATGACCTTCTCGGGGGTCATGTCGAGTTCCTTGCCCAGCTCCTCCGGAGTGGGCTCCCGGCCGAGGTCCTGGAGCATCTGGCGCTGGACACGGGCCAGCTTGTTGATGATCTCGACCATGTGGACGGGGATGCGGATGGTGCGCGACTGGTCGGCCATGGCACGCGTGATCGCCTGCCGGATCCACCAGGTGGCGTACGTGGAGAACTTGAAGCCCTTGGTGTAGTCGAACTTCTCCACGGCGCGGATCAGACCGACGTTGCCCTCCTGGATCAGGTCCAGGAAGAGCATGCCGCGGCCGGTGTAGCGCTTGGCGAGGGAGACCACGAGGCGGAGGTTGGCCTCCAGCAGGTGGTTCTTGGCCCGGCGGCCGTCCTCGACGAGGATCTCCAGCTCGCGCTTGAACGCGGGCTTGTGGTCCTCCTCCTCTTCGAGCTTGTACTCGGAGAAGAGACCGGCCTCGATGCGCTTGGCGAGCTCCACCTCCTGCTCGGCGTTGAGCAGCGGCACCTTGCCGATGAGCTTGAGGTAGTCCTTGACGGGGTCGGCGGTGGCGCCGGCGACCATGACGGTCTGGGCCGGGGCGTCGTCCTCGTCGTCGTCGGACAGGACGAAGCCGGCGCTGCCGCCCGTCTTGGGCGTCTCCTTCTCGTCGCCCTCGTCCAGGTCCTCGGCTGCCCAGTCCTCGCCCTCGGAGACGGCGGCCTCGGCCTCGTCGCCGTCCTTGGCGGTCTTCTTGGTGGCGGCCGTCTTCTTCACGGCGGTCTTCTTCACGGCGGTCTTCTTGACCGTCCGCTTCTTCGGCGCGGCGGCGGCCTCTGCCGCCACCTCCTCCTCGGTCCCGGAGGCCGACGGGTCGGATATCGCCGCGGCGGGGGTGGTGGCGGCCGTCTTGCGCGCACCGATGAGGCGCGGCGGGGCGGCAGCCTTCTTGGCGACGGTGCGCGCCGGGGCGGCGGCCGCCTTGCGCGCCTTCTTGGCGGGAGCCTTCGTGGCGGGGGCGGCACTGACGTGCAGCGCGACGCCCTCCTCGTCCAGGACCTGGTTCAGGCTGCGCAGGACCCGCTTCCACTGGTCCACCGGGATGCGGCCGGCCTCGAAGGCCTGGCGCACGTCATCACCGTTGATGTGACCCTGCTCGCGGCCACGCTCGACAAGCGCGACCAGGGCCTCGGATTCGGCGATCTCCGTGGGGAACGTACGGGACGGGCTGAGCGACACAAGGAGCCTCTCGTTGCGAACAGATAAGGGGTGGCGGGACATCATCGCGCGAACTCGGGAAACAGACCCGAGGGGGGTCTGTATTCCGGGCCGCACGAGGACACCTGTCGGTTCATCGCATGCCCGAGTAGATTCGTTACGCGCTGAATTGAGTGACCTGCGCCACGCCGTGACCGGGGAGCCGGTCGCGGGTGGTCGCGTCCGCCCGTTTTGTCAGCCCGTTTTGCGGGCCTCGATGAGAAATCGGGCGGTGTGTGCGACGAACGGGCCTTCGTGCTCGATCTGTTCGTGCAGCTCGCGCAACCGGTCCCGATGCTGCCCGACCGTGAAGCCGGGCACCATCCAGATCACCTTCCTCAGAAAGTAGATCACGGCTCCGATGTCGTGGAACTCCGTCCGCAGCCGCTCGGAGCGCAGATCGACCACCTCCAGTCCCGCCTTCGTGGCCTCGGCGACCGCGTCGTCGGGGTGCCGGGCCCGCCGGACCTCCTCCGGTTGCGGGCCCAGGAAGTACTCCACGAGCTCGAAAACGCTCGCCGGGCCGACCTGCTGGGAGAGGTACGTGCCACCGGGCTTCAGCACCCGCGCGATCTCCTCCCACCAGATCGTCACCGGATGCCGGCTGGAGACGAAGTCGAAGGCCCCGTCGCCGAACGGCAGCGGCGGCTCGTCGGAGTCCGCGACCACCGCCGCGCCCAGCGGGTGCAGCAGTTTTGTCGCCTTGTCGATGTTCGGCGGCCACGATTCGGTGGCCACCGTCAGCCGGGGCAGGGGCCCGGCTCCGGCGAGCACTTCTCCGCCGCCGGTCTGGATGTCCAGGGCGGAGCCGACCTGCGCCAGGTGCCGCGCCAGGAGGCGCTGGTAGCCCCAGGAGGGGCGCTGTTCGGTGGCGCGGCCGTCGAGCCAGGAGAAGTCCCAGCCGTCCACGGAGACGGATTCCGCTTCGGCGACGAGATGGTCGAAAGTGCGCGTCATGTCTCGATCGTCCCAGGTCCGGGCCGGGTCATCCACCGGATTGCCGGGCGCGGGGCCCGCGCCGGGCTTCACCGGGGTTCGCTTACACTTGCGGCGGGCCGTGACTGGCGTTCGGGTGGATCACCACCGGGGAGCGGCCCGGCGTACTCCGCATTCGGTACGTCGACTGCCGCGCGCCTGGGCGAACCGCGATCCCGCAGCGACGCTCAGGAGCCCCGATGACCACACAGACGACTGCCCAGCAGGCACGGACCGCCACCCTGATGGACGGCACCGCCCTCGCCCGCCGCATCTCGGAGCAGACCGCCGAGTACGCCGCGAAGATCACCGAGCGCACCGGTACCGCGCCCTGTCTGGCCACCGTGCTCGTCGGCGAGGACCCCGCGTCCGTCACCTACGTCCGCATGAAGCAGAACCGCTGCGCCAAGGCCGGGATCACCTCCCGCCACGTGGAGCTGCCGGCCGCGACGACCACCGAGGAGCTCGTCGCCACCCTGACCGCGCTCTCCGAGGACCCGGAGATCAGCGGCATCCTGCTCCAGCACCCCGTCCCGCACCACATCGACGAGCGCGCCGCCTTCGAGGCCATCGCCCCGGGCAAGGACGTCGACGGGGTCACCATGCACTCCTTCGCCGCCATGGGCTTCGGGCTGCCGGGCTTCGTCTCCTGCACCCCCGGCGGCATCATGCGGCTGCTGGAGGCCTACGACGTGGACCTGACCGGGAAGCACGCCGTGGTCGTCGGCCGCAGCGCGATCCTGGGCAAGCCGGCCGGCATGCTGCTCCTGGAGCAGAACGCCACCGTCACCTACTGCCACTCCCGCACCGTGGACCTGCCCTCCATCGTCCGCCAGGCGGACGTGCTGGTCGCCGCCGTCGGCAAGGCCGAGTTCATCCGCGGCGAGGACATCAAGCCGGGCGCCGTGGTCCTGGACGCCGGCTACAACGAGGGCAACGTCGGAGACGTCCACTTCGAGTCGGCCGCCGCCCGCGCCTCGCTGATCACCCCGGTCCCGGGCGGCGTCGGCCCGATGACCATCGCGGTGCTGCTGGAGCAGACCGTCCAGGCCGCCGCCGCCCAGGCCGGCCTGGCCCTCGCGGACCTCTGACCCCCTCCGCGCTCACCTCGGTACGACGAACGCCCCGGGCCCTTCGGTCCGGGGCGTTCCGTTTGCCGCGGTAAGGGCCGAAAGACCGATCCCGGTCCGCCGCCCCAGGGCTCCAATGAATATGTGAAGCCTTCGATGGATATGCAGAAGCCCCCGGCCTCGGACGCAGCACCGGACGCGGCGGCGGTGGGCGGCAAGCGCCACCCGCGCGGGCTCGCCACCCTCGTCCTCGCCGAGCTGTGGGAGCGTTTCAGCCTCTACGGCATGGTCGCCATCCTGGTGCACTTCCTCGCCGCCTCCCGCGGCCACGGCGGCATGGGCCTCCACGAGGGCACCGCGGAGGCCGTGGAAGGCGTCTACATGGCCATGATCTCGCTGCTGGCGCTGCCCGGCGGCTGGATCGCCGACCGGTTCCTCGGAGCCCGGCGGGCCGTCCTGTGGGGCGGCGTGGTCATCATGGCCGGCCACGTCCTGATGGCCGTCCCGAACCCGGTCTTCGTCTGGCCGGGCCTGGTCCTCATCGTCATCGGAACCGGCCTGCTCAAGCCGAACATCTCCGCGCTGGTCGGCCGGCTGTACGCCGCCGACGACGACCAGCGGCGCGACGCCGGCTATTCGATCTTCTACATGGGCATCAACCTCGGCGCCGTCATCGCCCCGCTCGTCGTCGGCTACCTCGGCGAGGAGGTCAACTGGCACCTCGGCTTCGGCGCCGCCGCCGTCGGCATGGCCCTCGGCCTGGTCCAGTACGTCCTGGGCGGCCGGCGCCTGTCGGAGCAGCTGCGCGCGGAGCCCGTGGTCCGGCTCACCCCGGCCGAGCGGGCCAAGGTGGGCAAGTCCTCCGCGTACGGCCTGGTCTTCACCGCCGTACTGGTCACCCTGCTGGCCGCCTCGCACGCGCTGAGCATCGACAACATCACCTTCCTGCTCACGGTCGTCGCCGTGGTGGTCCCGGCGGGCGTGCTGCTCTCGATGTACCGCAGCCCCAAGATCGACCGGGTCGAGAAGACCCGGCTGCGGGCGTACGTCTGGCTCTTCCTGGCCGCCACGCTGTTCTGGCTGGTCTACGACCAGATGGGCAACGAGCTGAACCTGTTCGCCGCCCAGAAGACCGACCTGTCCCTGCTCGGCTGGCACATCCCGGCGAGCTGGACCCAGTCGCTGCCCTCGCTGTTCGTGATCATCCTGGCCCCCGTCTTCGCCGCCTTCTGGGTGCGCCGGGGCAAGCACATGAGCACCCCGTTCAAGTTCGGCCTGGCCCTGCTGCTGACCGGCGCCTCCTTCGTGGTCATGTCGGGCGCCGCGGCCATCGCCTCCAGCGGGGTCAAGGTCTCGCTGATGTGGCTGGTGGGCGTGTACGTGATCCAGGTGATGGGCGAGATGTGCCTGAGCCCGGTGGGCCTGTCGGTCACCACGAAGCTCGCCCCGCGGGCCTTCACCAACCAGATGATGGGTGTCTGGTTCCTCGCCGCCGCCACCGGCGACGCGATCGGCGCCCAGCTGCCCCGGCTCGACGCGGTCATCGGCCAGAGCTGGAACTTCCTGTGGCAGGGCGCCATGGTCATCGCGGCCGGCGCGGTGATGGTCCTCTTCACCCAGCGGCTCAAGGTCCTGACGGGCGAGGCGGCCGCGGCCCGCGAAGCGGTGGCGGTCGCGGCCTGACCGGGCCCGCGGCCGAGGCCCGCGGTCAGGAGCGGGTGGCCCGGTCGCGGGCCCTGGCCACGATCGGGGAGGTATGGAACGCGTGGGCCAGCTCGGTCAGCGGGCGGGAGTCCAGACGGTACGGGGGGCCCGGGAAGTCGGGGTGGGCTCCGGACGCGGGGGCGGTCTCCCGGCCGGCCTCCTGTCCGGCCCCGGCCAGGTCGGCCTCGGCCAGGTCGGCCTCCGCGCGGTGGCGGCAGGCCGCCGCCAGCATGGCCGCGTCCGACACGAGGGCGGCCTCCTCCTCGGACCGGCCCTGAGCGCGCGCGGCCCCGTACGCCTCCTCGCGCACGGCGGGGTCGAACCAGCACCCGAGTGCCAGGATCCCGTCGTCGATCACCGATTCGCGGTGGACCAGCCGGATCCCGACCGGTGACCACCAGGTCAGCGGCACGGGCCGCAGCCCGCCCGGGGAGAACCCGCGCAACGCCGCCCAGAGCGGCCGCAGCCGCCGGTAGCGGCAGTAGTCCTTCCAGGGCGCCGAACCGCCGACCAGCGGCACCAGGAATCCGGCGCCCACGAGCAGGGCCGCCGCCGCGCCCAGCGGCGGGGCCACGGTGGTGGACAGGTGGTCCAGGTCCCTGCCGCTCCAGCGCGCAACCATCGCCGTCCACTTCGCCGCGAGGAAGGCCAGGTCGAAGGCGCCTCCGAGCATCAGCAGCGCAAGTCCCGTACGGAGCGGGCGCAGCGGCAGCATCGAGGGGGACAGACGGCGCAGCCACTTGCGGCACAGCACCGTGAGTGCGGTGCTGCCCACGGTGTGCGCCGCCAGATAGCAGATGATCATCTCGCGCAGGAACGGCGTGTGGGCGTAGTACGTGTCCATGTCGCGCACCCGCTCGACAGGAGCCTCGCCCAGGGCGAACAGGGTCACGATCGCCACCACCACCGTGCCGTACGCGGCCACCGTCAGCCGGGTGGCCCGGCGCACCAAGGCGGCCGGGGTCCCGCTCCAGTGCAGGATCACCACGACACAGGCGCCCGAGAAGGCCGTGAGCAGGCTGTACACCAGGGGAGCCGAGAAGTTGACGACGCCGGTCAGCCGGTTGACGGCCACGATCGTCGGCGGCGCCGAGAGGAAGACCGCGAGCGAACCCCCGACGAGGAGCGTGCACACGGCCCGCATCAGGGGCTGCTCCCAGCCCCGCCTCAACGTGGGCGCCTTGACGATCAGCGCCGCGGCGATCACCGCGCCCGGAACGTAGAGGACGAGGCCTTCGTTCATCGCGCCCGGCCGGCGCGGTCGACCGCTCCGAGGGGGCTGCCGGTGCCGGCCGGCCCGTCCCGGTCCAGACCCGCCACCGTCCGCTCGGCGGCGGTCAGCGGAGCGGCCTTCAGCGCGCCCCGGTCCGATGCGCGCAGCACCTCCCGGACCACCCCGGGGCTGAGCCAGTGGGCCGGCGCCCGGTTCATGGTGATGACCTGGAGCAGGGCCGCGGTGAGCGGGGCCTTGGTGGTGGCGCCTGCCGTCAGCCGCTCGGCGTACCCGTTGAACAGCCCGGTTCCGGGGCGCGGCTTCGTGCCCGTGGCGCCCGGGTACAGGAGGTCCTGCGAGGCGGCGAGGTCCCAGGCGGCGGCCACCTGCGGGGCGATGGCCCGCTGCGCCTCGCGGCCGATGCCCGCATGGGAGAGGCCTTTCGCGCGCAGCAGCGTACGGACGGCCAGGAGGCCCCGGGCCGCGACCGTCATGCCCTGGCCGTGGAGCGGGTTGAAGGTGGCGACCGAGTCGCCGACGGCGAAGAAGCCGTCGGGGAGGTCGGCCTTCTCGAAGAAGATCCGGCGGCTGGCGGCGCCCTGGGTGACGGAGACGTCGGTGAGCGGCTTCCTGCCTTCGAGGAGTTCACCGACGATGGGGTCGCGGACCCCCTTGGCGAACGGGATGAAGGACTCCGGGTCGGCGGTGGGCCGGCCGCCGCGGGTGCCGGACAGGGTGGCCTGCCAGCGGCCGTTCTCGATGGGGACGATCGTCGCGGTCCGGCCGGGTACGGGCACCCGGGGGTCGGGCTGGACGCTGACGATGGGGAAGCCCAGGGCGTGGGCTCCTTCGGGGGCTTCGAAGATCCGGGTCGCGAAGACGAGCCCGCAGTCCACCCCGGCTTCCTCGAGGCCGCTCACGCCGAGCGCCTCCAGCCAGCTGCGGGCCCGGGAGCCGCGGCCGCTCGCGTCGACCACGAGATCGGCGGCGATCAGGCGGTTCTCCTCGTCGGGCGTGTCCGCCCGGACCCCGGTGATCCGGGCCGCGGTGCCCTCCAGGCCGCGGACCCGGCTCTGCTGCAGGGTGGTGACCCCGGGCAGCCCGACGACGCGGGAGCGGACCACCGAGTCGAGGAGGTCACGGCTGCAGGCGATGGTGAACTGCATCTCTTCGTGGCGCGGCAGCCAGCCCTGGGCGGTCTTGGAGACCAGGTCGGTGGGGAGGCTGCGGCGGAAGGCGCCTGCGGCCGTCCAGTCGGCGGTGATGCCCGGGAGGATCTCCTCGACGGCGCGTGCACCGCCCGACCACAGCAGGTGGGTGTGGCGGGCCTGGGGGAGTCCGCGGCGGGGCTCGGGGCCGTCCGGCAGGGCGTCCGCTTCGATGATCGTGACCGTCGCGTGCCCCGCGAGGACGGCGGCGGCGAGCAGACCGGCCAGGCTGCCGCCGATGACGACGGCGTGCCGCGGCAGGGAGGAGAGCGGGGAGGCGTGAGTCATCGTGTGGTGCTCTCTGTCGGGGCCGTGCGAAGGCGCATCGGCTGAGAAGGGACGTCGGCGGGGAGGCGGGGGTCGGCCGCCGGTGTGGTCGTCGGGACCGCGCTCAACGTCCCCAGCCGAACGAGCTCTTGATCCGTTCGACGGCTTCTGGGACCTGCTCTTCCCGCGGTGGCGGAAGGAACGCCTGGAGGATCTTGCCGAGGTGCAGCCCGAAGGTCTCCGCGCGGATCTCCGCCGGATCCTCCCGGTCGGCACGGGCGGCCGCCTGCCGGACGACCGAGCCCAGCCCGCGGTCGGTGCTCAGCAGGTCGGAGAGGCTGCCGCGGGGGCCCGTCAGCCGGGCGGCAACCGCCATGCCGGCGCCGTGGCGGCCGCAGGTGCCCTCGTCCACGTGCCACAGCTCGTGGGAGGCGATGACGAGCTGGTGCGCGGGCCGGGTGCGCTCCTCGATGACGAGGAGGTCCCGGTCCTCCATCCCGAGCCACAGCCCGCTGGCGGTGTCGGGCGGGAAGGGGGCGAACCGGAACTCGACCCGGCGCCCGCCGCGGACGCGCCCGTAGGCGGCGCAGAGGCTCCCGATGATCTCCGCGGCCCCGGCGGGAGGAGTCAGGTGCGCCGCCGCCAGCAGGTCGTCGCCGAGCTTGCGCATGGCCCGTGTGGTCCTCATCGTGCTCCCCCTTCGGAACTGCGGTCGATGTCAACGGCGCCGCCCGGCGGATGCGGTGCGGCCGGGCGGCCCAACTGCCCTTCCCGTGCGAGCAGATCGTCCAGGTGGTCCGCCAGCGACTTCCAGCCGTCCGGTGAGAGCCGGCCCGCCCGGGTCACGATGCTGCGCACGTCGTGCGCCCGCATCACGGCGAGCATCGGGTTCTCGGCGGGCCGGTGCGCGGATTCCAGTTCGCGCTCGATCCCGGCGAGGCAGGTGGCCAGCGCCTCGGCGTCCCCGGCCATCAGGAAGCCGCTCTCGACCCCGTAGAAACGCTGGATTCCGGCGGCCGCCGCGAGATTGGGGAGCCCCTCGCCCTGGGTGAGGCGGGTCAGCGACTGGCCCGAGGCGCAGAAGGAGCCGGCTATGGCGGTGAGGGAGTGGGCCTGCCCGTCCTCGCGGGGGCGGGTGCGGCGCAGGTGCTCGAAGCGGCGGCGCACCTGTTCCTTGAGCGGGAGCCGGGGCGGTGTGCCGTCGAGGGTGAGCCGGATGTCCTCCGGGGCGATGCCGGTGAGGTACGAGAGGCGTTCGAGGTCGTCCGTGGCGCCCTCCACCCGGCCCCCGGGCGCGGTGGTGGCCAGGGCGCGCTCCACCGCGCTCTTGCTGTCGGCGAGCAGGAATCCGGGGTAGACCCCGAAGAACCGCTGTACGCCGGCCGCATGGCCGAGCCGGGGCAGTCCGGTGCCCGCGTTGAGCGGGCCGAGGGAGGCGCCGGGGGCGTCGAAGTCCTCGGCGATCGCGGCGAGCGACCACTCCCTGCCGTGCTTGTCGCGCCGGGTGGCGCGCAGCCGCAGGAAGCGCTGGTGCACCCGGTCGCGGAGCGGCAGCTCGGCGGCGGTACCCGCCAGCACCGCGGGGACGCGGTCCGGGGCGACCCCGGACAGGTGGCTGAGCCGCTCCACGGCGAGCACCCGTGCCGGGTCCTGACCGTGCCGCTCCACCGACGCCGCGACACGGGCCCAGGCCGCGCTGAGGTCAGGCCGGTCGGCGGCGCGCACCAGGCGTTTCTCCGTCAGCAGAGAGAAGGGCGGACGTGGTTGCTCTGCGTGAAGCCTATCCCCCCGATTTGTGGCCGAACAGGAGTACTCCCCACCTTTCTTTCCATCCATCTCAAAAAAGGTGGGGCTTCCGGCAGGCGGAGGGCGCCCATGACGCCGGAGGTAATCGACCCGGCGGGGGCTCCGGCGCCACAGTGGGGGCATCGGGTTCCGGGGCCGCGCACTCGGCTCCGGGGCCCGGGTCGTCCGTACTCCACCAGCACAATCGACCCTCGACGGAGGCTGATCCGCCATGTCCGCAACCCTGCTCACCGCCGTAGCCCGCACCGCCGTCCCCGAGACGGCGCTGCGCCGGGTCCTCGCCCTCGACGCCGTCGTCAGCGCCGGCAACGGGCTCGCCTACGTAGCCTTCTCCGCCCCCCTCGGCCGACTGCTCGGCCTCGGGCAGGGGCTGCTGCTGGGGTTCGGGGCGTTCATGCTGCTCTACGGGGCGGGCGTCGGCCTGCTGGCCTCGCGCCGGCAGCCCCCGGCCTTCCCCGTCAGGCTCGTCATCGAGGGCAACTACGCCTGGGCCGCGCTCAGCCTCGTCGCCCTCGTCCTCTGGTTCGAGCCCACCACGGCCGGGGCGGTCTGGATCGCGGCGCAGGCGCTCGTCGTCGCCTCCTTCGCCGTCCTCCAGCAGCTCGCCCTGCGCGCGGGCTCAGGGCGCCAGTGACCTCAGGGCGCCAGTGACTTCAGGGCGCCAGTGACCTCAAATACTTCACCGTCGCCGGGTCGGCCGGCAGGAGGGTCTCGATGGCCAGCTCGGCGACCGTCACGTCCATGGGGGTGTTGAAGGTGGAGATGGAGGACACGAAGGAGAGCAGGTGCCCGTCGTGTTCGATCCGCAGGGGGAGCGCCAGGTACGCGACGGCCTCCACCGGCCCGTCCTGGTACGGCCACTCCTCGCCGGGCCCCTCCGCCGCCGCGGGCAGCGGATAGGCCGACACCTCCTCGTACAGCGCGCGCAGCGGCGCCGAACGGGCCAGTGCGATCTGCCGCTCCATCTGGGCCAGCAGGTGCCCGCGCCACTCGCGCAGGTTGCGGATCCGGGGGGCGAGGCCCTCCGGGTGCAGGGTCAGCCGCATCGCGTTGAGGGGGCCGGCCAGCAGGTGCTCCGGCAGCCCCTCCATCAGCATCAGGATGCCCCGGTTGGCGGCCACCACGTTGTACGTGGCGTCCACCACCAGCGCCGGATACGGCTCGTAGCCGGTCAGCAGCCGCTCCAGCCCCTCGCGCAGCACCTCCATCGAGGGGGCGTCCAGCGGGGTGTGCGCGTACCGGGGCGCGTAACCGGCCGCCACCAGAAGGGCGTTGCGGTCCCGCATCGGAACGTCCAGGTGGTCCGCGAGCCGCAGCACCATCTCCTCGCTCGGCCGGGAGCGGCCCGTCTCCACGAAGCTGATGTGCCGGGAGGAGGAGTCGGCGCGGCCCGCCAGCTCGAGCTGGCTGAGTCCGCGCCGTTCCCGCCAGGTGCGCAGCAGGGCTCCTACCGTCAAGGGCGCAGCAGTCGTCATACGGTGACGTTAGCCCAGCCGGGGGACCGCAGCCCGGTCACCCCACGTCGAAGACGTTCCGCAGGCCGAGGCGGTAGCGCCACAGGTCGTGCCGCTTGGCGGACTCCACCTCCGGGGCCCGGTACAGCCGCCGCACCGTGCACCGGGGAGCAGGTGAACCGTCCCTGTCCAGGAGGGAGTTGACGGCCGCCCGGGCCGAGGCGTTGGCCCCCTCCATCGTCGCCAGGTCGATGTCGACGGACACGTAGTCCCCGCTGAGGAAGAAGTTCGGGATCCGGGTGCCCGCGCTCGGCCGGTTGTGGAAGGTCCCGGTCGGGTGGATCAACAGCTGGTCCTGGTTGGTCGGATGGGGCGTGCCGATCCCGTCCACGCCCGGGTCCAGGAACCACGAGTGCAGCTTTCCGTCCGACAGGACGGTCTTCCCGGTGTCGTTGAGCGAGGCCTTCAGCTGCGCCCACACCTCGCGGGCGACCTCCTCGCGGGTGCACTGCTTGGCCGTCTTCCCGTAGAGGATCCCCGGCTTGTCCCACTCGGAGATGTCCACCGACAGGCAGTCCACGGCCGCGCCGTCCCCGTAGTCGGCGGGGAAGTTCCGCGAAGGCCAGTGCTCGGCCTGCTGGATCGCCGTCAACGACCAAGGCGAGTCGATGCAGTTGAGGTGGCCGTGCACGAGGGGTGCGCGCTCGGTGAGGTAGAACTGGATGCCGGTCATCCAGTCGGTCCGCAGCAGGTCGCACCGCCCGAGCATCGGGTCGGCCGCACGCAGCGCCGGGCTCCAGGTGCGGCGGGCGTGCTCGACGGGCAGCGCGCTGACGTAGTGGTCGGCGGTGACGGTCCGGACGGCTCCGGCCGGATCCTCGACGAGGACCCCGCTGACGCGACCGTCCCCGTACCGGACCTCGCGCACCGTCCACCCCATCGCGAACTCCACGCCCAGCGAGCGCAGATGGGCCTCCCACGGGTCGATCCATGCCTCGTTGGTGGGCAGGTTCAGGATCCGGTCCGGCGGGCCGTCGGCGCCGCGGCCCAGCAGGTTGAAGACGAAGGCCTCGCCGAGCGTGCCGACCGTACGGGTCGAGGCCTCCTCGGCCTTGGTGGCCACGATGTTGCGGGTGACGCCGATGGCGAGGATCCGCTGGTACTCGCTCGACATCCGCGCGGCCCGGGTGAACTCCCACCACGGGGTGCGCTCCCACTGCTCGTTGCGCCGCTCGTCGCAGCTGGTGAGGAAGACCAGGGCGCGGTCGACGAAGTACGCCGTCTCGTGGAGCGGGAGGCGGACCAGTGACTGGAGGATGCCGGTGAGGGCCCGGCGCAGCTCGTCCGGGGTCAGCTCGGCGGGGGAGTGGTCCGGCCAGGGGATCGGCGCGCGCAGGTCCTCGCGGCCGGCCGTGCGGGCGAACATCATCTCGCGCGGGGCGACCAGGTTGTCCCAGACCCCGTTGGCGTTGCCGGGGAAGGGAATGCGCCGCATCGTGTCCGGCAGGTTGTGGTAGATCCCGGGGATGAAGCGGAAGCCGTGCTCGGCGGGGAGCGGGCGGCGCCCGCCCCGGGCGCTGCCGGGGACGTCCATGCTGCGGGCCTTGCCGCCGAGCGCCCGGCGCTCGTACACGGTGACGGCGTAGCCGCGTTCGGCCAGTTCGTGTGCGGCGGTGAGCCCGGCGACCCCGCCGCCGAGGACGGCCACGCGGCGCGCGCCGGCCGCCGCGGCGCGTGGGGTGGCCGCGGTGGATCCGGTGGCGGCCTCGGCCGGGGCCGCGAGGCTCCCGGCGGCCGATAACCCGCCCGCGGTGGCCGCGGCCCCCGCGATGAACGTGCGCCTGGAGTTTCCTGTGCGCGTCACGGTGATGCTCCCTCGAAGTCGTCGGCACCCGACGGTATTACCGGCGGTAACAGTCACGTCCGGCGCAGGAGCATAGGGGTGGCGCGCGGGCCACGGAAGGCACGGAAGTACCCGCACGCACTATGGCGCGAAACCTTCCCTCAAGCCTGAGCTGTGGGAACCTTGACTCCACGTCAGGTCAATCGGGCAGACACGTACGGGGAAGGAGCCTGCGGATGTCGAGAGAGCCGCTTTCGCAGAAGGAGATCGAGGACCGGCTGCGGGAACTCCCCGGCTGGGCCTTCGAGGACGACCGGATCATCCGCACCTACCGGCTGGGCAGCCACTTCGCGGCGAGCGCGCTGGTCAGCCATATCGCCAGTGTGCAGCAGGAGTTGAACCACCACTCCGACCTCACCCTCGGCTACAACACCGTCCGCCTCTCGGTGAACACGCACGACGCCGGAGACGCCGTCACCGACGCCGACTTCACCCTCGCCGAGCGCGTCGAGTCCCTGGCCCCCGCCCACGGCGCCGCCTGATGCCGAAAGCTCCGCCGATGTCCGTGCCCACGCAGAGACCGCTCCTCGACTACGACGCCGAAGCCGAGGCCTACGACGCCACCCGCGGCGGGGTCCCGCGCGCCGAGGCCGCCGCCGCGGCGGTCCTCGGCCTGCTCCCGCCCGACACCCTCACCCTGCTCGACCTCGGCTGCGGCACGGGCATCGTCACCACCCGCATCGCCGCCGCCCGCCCGGGGCTGCGGGTCCTCGGCGCGGACACCTCGTACGGGATGGCCGCCATGGCGCGCTCCCGGGGGATCCCGGTGCTCCTCGCCTCCGGGACCCGGCTCCCCTTCCGCACGGGCTCGCTCGACGCGGTCACCGCGGTCTGGCTGCTGCACCTGCTGCGCTCACCGGGCCTGGTGGCCGCCGTGATCGCCGAGGCCGGGCGGGTGCTGCGGCCCGGCGGGGTGTTCGTCACCACCGTCGACAAGGACGCCGCCCACGACGTGGGCAGCGACATCGACGCGGTGCTCGCCGAGCACCTCACCGCGACCCCCGCCGACTCCGTCCAGGCCGTCACCGGCCATGCGGCCGCGGTGGGCCTGCGCCCCGCCGGCGAAGCCCTCTTCACCGGCCACGGCCAGGGCCGCACCCCGCGCGGGGCCGCGGAAGCACTGCTCGCCGGGCGGTACGCCTCCCGGGTCCACCCGCGCGGGATCACCCCGCGCGCACTCGCGGACCGGCTGGAACTCCTGCCAGGACCGGACACCCCGCGCGCGGAGCCGACGTACCGGCTGCACGCCTTCGTACGGACCTGACGGGCGGGGGGCAGGGCGAGGGCAGGGCGTGGGCAGGGCGGGCGGAGAGGCGACGGGTCACCGCCCCCCGCCCCCGCCCCGTCCTCAGGCGGGCTCCAGGCGCCACCACTGCGCCGGGGAGTCGGTGTCCTCGCACTGCCGGGCCCGGCCCTCCGCGTCCGCCTCCAGCGGCAGACCGCTGATCGCGGCGATCAGCGAGACCACGCCGGGGTCGTCGAGGTGCTCCTCCACGACCCACTCCTGCGCCCCGAAGGCGTTCGCCTTCCACACTTGGACCCGGGTGCCGCTCTCGGTCGAGGCGTTCGCGACGTCGAGCCGCTTGCCGTTGTGGACGCTGACCAGGTGGAAGATCCCGCCGCCGCTGTGCACCGGGGTGATCTCCCACTGCCGGGCCGCGGCCGGTTCGCCGTCCGGCCCGACCCAGACCCGGTTGCCGCCCTCCACCTGGAGCAGCAGCCCGCTGGCGGCATTGCGGATCCGGTAGACGCCGTCGGGCGCCCTCGTCCCTCTCGTCGGCTCGCTCACCGGCGGCTCAGTAGTCGAACTCGGCCGGGTCGGGACCGATCCGGCGGCCCGCCCCACCCGCGCCGAGCGCGTCCAGCGCGGCCACGTCCTCGGCGTCCAGCTCGAAGCCGAAGACGTCGAGGTTCTCCCGGATCCGCGCCGGGGTCACGGACTTGGGGATCACGACGTTGCCCAGCTGGAGGTGCCAGCGCAGGACCACCTGCGCGGCCGAGCGGCCGTGCTTGGCGGCGATCGCGGTGACGGCGGGCAGGGTCAGCAGGTCCTTGCCCTGACCGAGCGGGGACCAGGCCTCGGTGGCGATGCCCAGGCGCGCGTGCAGGGCGCGCAGCTCGCCCTGGGGGAGCAGCGGGTGCAGCTCGATCTGGTTCACGGCCGGGACCAGGGAGCTTTCGGCGCCGAGCCGTTCCAGGTCGGCGGGGCGGAAGTTGGACACGCCGACGGCCTTGGCGCGGCCGCTCTGCGCGATCTCCTCGAAGGTCTTCCAGATGGCGAGGAAGTCGTCGCGCATCGGGCGCGGCCAGTGGATCAGGTACAGGTCGATCTCGTCGAGGCCCAGCTTGGCGAGCGAGGCGTCGAACTCGCGCAGGACGTTGTCCCGGCCCCAGGTCTCGGACTTGCCGTTCCACAGCTTGGTGGTGACGAAGAGCTCCTCGCGCGGCACTCCGGCGGAGGCGATGGCCTTGCCGGTGCCCTCCTCGTTGCCGTAGATGGCGGCCGTGTCGATGCTGCGGTAGCCCGCCTCCAGCGCGGTCCGGACGGCCTGCTCCGCCTCGGCGTCCGGAACCTGCCAGACGCCGTAGCCGAGCTGGGGCATGAGCGTGCCGTTGTTGAGCTTGATGCCGGGGACCTGGTTCACGTCGGTCGTTCCCTCTGGTCGTCGCTGGTGCGGGTGCTGACTGCCGGTCGTACGGGCGCCGGCGGGCAGGCCCGTACGACCGGCGACAACCGGGCCCCGGCGTGGCCTATTCCCGCCGTACGGGTGAATCCGTACGGCGGGAACAGGAGCGTGGAGGTCCTACGCCCCCAGGTACGCCTCCCGGACCAGCGCGTTGGCCCGTACCTCGGCGGCCGTGCCCTCGGCGAGGACGGTGCCCAGGTCCAGGACCACCACCCGGGTGCAGAGGTCCATCACGAAGGCGACGTTGTGCTCGACCAGCAGCACCGCACAGCCCTCCTCCTCGGCGAGCCGGCGCACGACCGCCGCCAGCTGCTCGCGTTCGGGCGCGGACATGCCCGACGCGGGCTCGTCCAGGAGCAGCACCCGGGGCGGATCGGCCACGGCGCGGGCCAGCTCGACCATCCGGGCCCGCCCCACCGGCAGACCGCCGGCGTACGCGTCCCCGAGCGCGCCGATGCCGCAGTCGGCCAGCACGCGCGCGGCCCGCTCCCGCCGCTCCCGCTCGCGGCGGCGGCGGGTGGGCGAGGCGACCAGATCGGCGGCGAAACCGCCGCCCCCGCCCCGCCACTCCTGCGCGACGAGGACGTTGTCGGCCACACTGAGCTGCCCGAACAACTGCTGGCGCTGGAAGGTCCGGCGCATCCCGTGCCGGGCCCGCCAGACGGGGGAGCGCCGGGTGACGTCCACCCCGTCGAGCAGCATCCGGCCCTGGTCGGGCCGCCGGATCCCGGACAGCACGTCGAACAGGGTGGTCTTCCCGGCCCCGTTCGGCCCGATCAGCCCGCACACCTCGCCGGCCCGGATCCCGAGGTCCACGCCCGTCAGCGCCTTGACCCCGCCGAACCGGACACTGACGCCGCGGGCCTCCAGGACGTACGTCCCTTCGTGCGTCCCCTCGTACGGGGCTTCGCCCGCGCTCATGTCGCCATCCCCAGGTAGGCCTCGGTCAGCCGGTCCGCCTCCACCTCGGAGCGGGGTCCGCACCAGGAGACGCGGCCCTGCGAGAGGTAGGCGACGGTGTCGGCGATCCCGAGGATCTCGGCCGCCTTCTCCTCCACCAGCAGCAGCGCGGTGCCGGCGGCGCGGAGCTCCATGAGCAGCCCGTACACCTCGTCCACCACGCGCGGGGCGAGCCCGAGGGAGGGCTCGTCCGCGATCAGCACCCCGGGCGGTCGCTGCAACAGCGGTGCGAGCGCCAGCATCTGCTGCTCGCCGCCGGACAACGACCCGGCGGGGACCGCGCGTCGCTCGCGCAGCCGGGGGAACCTGTCGTAGACCGCGTCGCGTTCGCCCGGGTCCCTCAGGTAGAGGGCGAGGTTCTCCTCGATGCTGAGCGAGGGGAAGATCCCCCGGCCCTCGGGTGCGAGCAGCACCCCCGCCCGGGAGCGGCCCACGGCGCCGTCGCGGGTGGCGTCCCGCCCGGCCACGCGGACGGTCCCGCCGGTGACCGGCAGTGCTCCGGCCGCCACCCGGCAGGCGGTGCTCTTCCCGGCCCCGTTGGGCCCGAGCACGGCGAGGATCTCGCCGCGCCGCACGACGAGGTCCACGCCGTGCAGCACGAGCCCCCCGTCGTACCCGGCGGTGACACCGCGCAGCTCCAGGGCGGGCGGCTCCGCGAGCGGCTCCGCCGGGGTGGCCTGTTCCCGGGCCGGCTGTTCCCGAGCGGACTGGTTCGCAGTCGGCCCGGCTGCGGACGGTTGCCCTGCGGGCGGCAAGTTCCCCACCGGCGGGGCTGAATTCCAGCCCGCCCGGCGTTCGAGGGCCGGGGTCTGGGGCGGAGCCCCGGTTTCGGGAAGGGGCGGGGTGGGGGAAAGCCCCGCAGGGCCCACCCCGGCTCCGCCGCCCACCCGGGCCGCGGGAACGACTGCGGCCTCGACCTCGGCCTTGCCGACGCCCCGGGCCGCGGGCACGGCCCCGGCCGAGGCGCCCGCCGCGGCCGCGGAACCCGCCCGCCGCCGGGCCCGCCGCACCGGCACCGCCGCGCAGTACCCGTCGGGATCGTTGGCCAGGGCCAACCCCGCCAGCCCGAACAGGATCACCGGCAGGTGCGCCGACTCCGTCACGTAGTCCGCCATCACCCGCGGAGCGACGGCGAAGACCAGCCCCGCCACCACCGCGTACTGCGGCCTGCGCACACCCGCCGCTACGACCACCGCCAGCCACACCAGCCCGGTCATCGCCGTGAAGTCGGTGGCGGTGATCCGGGTGTTGTACGAGGCGTACATCACGCCCCCGAACCCGGCCAGCCCCGCCGACAGCGTGAACAGCAGCAGCTTCGTCCGCAGCACGGACACCCCGGAGGCCATCGCGGCCGCGGGAGCCGACCGTACGGCGAGCATCGCCCGGCCCGAGGGGGAGCCCCGCAGCGCGCTCAGCCCGGCGGCGACCGCCGCGACCAGCAGGACCAGCGCCACCCCCAGTGCCCGGTCGTCGGAGAGGTCCACCGGTCCGATGACGGGCCGCGGGATCGACCAGCCGGAGTCCCCGTTGCGCAGCCACCGCATCTGGAAGAGCACCTGGTCCGCCAGGAAGGCCAGGGCCAGCGTCGCCAGGGCCAGGGAGCGCCCGCCGAGCCGCAGTGCGGGCAGCGCGACCAGTGCTCCCAGGACGGCGGCCACGCAGGTGCCGACCGCCAGCGCCGCGAAGAACGGCCACCCGCGGCTCATCAGCAGTCCGGCCACCAGCGCGGCCCCGGTCACGAAGGTGCCCTGGGCCAGGGACACCATCGCCCCGAGCCCGGTGACCACGGTGAAGGACATGAACACCAGGGCCAGCGCGAGCCCTTGGGCGAGGAGCCCGCTCCAGAACGGGGTGGTCACGGTGTAGAAGGCCGTGCACAGCAGTACCGCGCCCACGGCCCACACCCCCCACCGCCGCCCCCACGGGGCCCCGGCCAGATGGTCGGGAGAGGCCACGTCGACGGCGGCGGTCCCGGCCGCCCGGGCCCGCCGGGTGAGCACCAGCAGCCCGCCGAACAGGATCAGGAAGGGCACGGCCGTCCTGAAGCCGGTGATGGAGTCGGCGAAGGACGCGTAGCCGACGACCAGGTTCTGCAGGACGCCGAGCCCCAGCCCGCCCGCGAAGGCGAGCGGGACGGAGGCGAACCGTCCGATGACGGCCGCCGTGGCCGACACGAACAGGAACAGCGTGAAATCGTGCGCGGACAGCCCCAGCAGCGGAGTCGCCAGGACCCCCGCCAGCCCGGCCAGCCCCGAGGCGATCATCCACGCCACCGAGGACAGCCGGTCGGCGTCGATCCCGCGCAGCTCGGTGAGCGAGCGGTTGTCGACGGCGGCCCGCAGCCGCAGCCCCAGCCGGGTGTGCCGCATCAGCACCCACAGGGCGACGGCCACCAGCGCCGTGGCCACCCAGGTGATCAGCTGGTCGGAGTCGATGCCCACGTCCGCGGTGAGCTGCCAGGACGTGGCGGGGCTCGGCCCCACCCCCGGCAGCCCGAACTGGTTCTCCGCGGGCTTGAGCGGCGCTCCCGCGTCGGTCAGGAGCTCCACCGCCCACAGCCCGGCCGCCGGCAGGGCGACCAGGAGCCCGATGGTGGCCACGATCTGGGCCGTCTCGCCGACCTGCGCGAGCCGCCGGAACATCAGCCGGTCCAGCGCCCACCCGAGCCCGGGCGCCAGGACCAGGACCACCAGCAGTGCCGCCGGGACGGCCGGCCAGCCGAGTCCGGAGTGCAGTTCGTAGAAGGTGAGCGCGCACAGGTAGGCGGTGGCCCCGTGCGCGAAGTTGAACAGCCCGGACGCCGAGTACGACAGCACCAGCCCGGTGGCGAGCAGTGCGTACAGGGCGCCGGACACCAGACCGCTCAGGACGAAGGCGAGCAGATCTCCCATTCGGTTTCCCTTGCCCCTACTTGAAGGGGATGGGCTCGTAGCACTTGAACGGTACGGAGACCTCGTACGCGCCGTTCTTCAGCTGGACAAGCGCCCCGCAGCCGAAGCTGTCCTTCTGGCCCTTGGGCTCCGCACGGTCGCCGACGAGGGTGCCGGTGTCGGAGAAGCCCTGCGCGGCGGCCTGGAAGGACTCGACGGTCAGGCCCTTGCCGGCCTTCTGCGCGATCGACACGAACAGGTCGGCGGACATGTAGCCCGTCATCATGTGCATGTTGAGGGGGATGTCCTGCCCGCCGTTGGCGGCCTTGATGTCGGCCTTGAACTGGGCCATCTTCGGGTTCGTGGACTCGAACGGCTCGAACTGGAGCAGGACGTGCACGCCGTCGAGGGCCATCTTGGTGGCGTCCTTGGCGAGCAGACCCGGGTCGTAGTCGGTCGGGTCGGAGAGCAGCCCCTTGTACCCGCTGCGCTTGAGCGAGGTGAACAGCCCGATGTTGTTGGGGGTCTGCATGACGGACACGACCGCGTCCGGGGCCTTGCCGCCGTTGCTCTCCAGGATCTCCTTGACGTACGCCGACCAGTCGCTCGGCACGGCGGTGCCGGGCACCGAGGCCTTGGCGTAGGAGACCTTGAAGCCGGCGCTGGTGAAGCCCTGCTGGAAGGTGCGCACGCCGAACTTTCCGGCGTCGCTGTCGTTGGCGATGATCGCGACCGACTTGCCCGCGGCGCCGCCGAGGACCTGGCCGATGCCCTCGGGCCAGGTCTGGTTGATGGTGCCGCCGGGGGTGGGGACGAGGCAGCCGTTGAACCCGTAGATGTACTTGGGGCCGCAGAAGGAGGGGAGCGTGCCCCAGCCGAAGGTGGGCACCTTCTCCTGCTCCAGGAAGTCGGCGCCGGTGAAGGTGACCGAGCTCATGGGGGAGACCGCGAAGACCTTGTCCTGCTGGACGAGCTTGCGGGCCGCCGCCAGGTTCTTGGCGGGGTCCTGCCCGTCGTCCTCGGCGCCGATGTAGTCGATCTTGCGCCCGTTGATCCCGCCCTCGGCGTTGGCTCTCGCGTAGCGGGCCTTGGCCCCGAGGTCGGTGTCCTTCTTGCTGTAGCCGCTGGCGCTGGTCATCGAAACGATGCCGCCGACCTTGATCGAGTCGGCGGTCACCCCGCGGGAGTTGCCGCCGGCCACTCCCGGCTTGTCGGGGGAGGCGCTGTTGGAGGCGGAGTTGCAGGCGGAGACGAGCGCGAGCGCCGCTGCCGCGGCGGCCAGGGTGCGGATCGGTCGCAACATGTGTGGATCCCCTCCGGTCGGAATCCCCGCATTCTGTGCGTGACCTGACGCATCGTCAATATCAACGACAAGTAAAGTGACGGCCCGTCAGGTAACGGTTCGGACCGTCGGCGTGATCGCGTCGCAGCGCGGCGGTGGCGCGCGTCAGGACTGGTAGAGGGCCGCCACCTCCTTGGCGTAGACCTTCTCTATGGCCCGCCGCTTCAGCTTCAGCGAGGGAGTCAGCAGCCCCCGTTCCTCGGTGAACTGCTCGGCCAGCACGCGGAACGTGCGGATCGACTCGGCCTGGGAGACCAGGGTGTTGGCCGCCACCACCGACCGGCGGACCTCCGCCGTCAGATCGGGGTCGAGCACCAGCTCCGCCGCCGGCAGCCGGGGGCGGCCGCGCATCGCCATCCAGTGCGCGACCCCCTCCATGTCCAGGGTGAGCAGGGCCGCGATGTACGGACGGTCGTTGCCCACCAGGACGCACTGGGAGACGAGCGGATGCGAGCGGACCCGCTCCTCCAGGGCGGCCGGCGCGACGCTCTTGCCGTTGGAGGTCACCAGGATCTCCTTCTTGCGCCCCGTGATCGTGAGGTACCCGTCCGCGTCGAGACGCCCCAGGTCCCCCGTCGCCAGCCAGCCGTCCCGCAGGACGGCCTCCGTGGCATCGGGGTCGTTGAGGTACCCGGAGAAGACGTGGGCTCCGTACAGCCAGATCTCCCCGTCGTCGGCGATGTGCACCGTACCGCCGGGGATCGGCTGCCCGACGGTGCCGTACTTGATGGCCCCGGGCGGGTTCGCCGTGGCCGCCGCGCAGGACTCCGTCAGCCCGTAGCCCTCGAAGACCGTGACCCCGGCGCCGTCGAAGAACAGCCCCAGCCGGCGCGACATCGCGGAGCCGCCGGACATGGCGTACCGCACCCTGCCGCCCAGCGCCTCGCGGACCTTCCCGTACACCAGCTTCTCGAACAGCTGGTGCTCCATGCGCAGCTTCGCCGAAGGCCCGGGCCCGGTACCGAACGCCTTCTGCTCGCGCGCCTCCGCGTACCGTACGGCCGTGTCCACCGCCCGGTCGAAGGGCCCCGTCCGGCCCTCGGTCTCGGCCTTGCGGCGGGCGGCGGCGAAGACCTTCTCGAAGACGTACGGCACCCCGAGCACGAACGTGGGCCGGAACGCGGCCAGGTCCGGCAGCAGTTCGGCCGCCGCCAGCACCGGCTGGTGCCCGAGCTTCACCCGGGCGCGGACGGCCGCCACCTCCACCATCCGCCCGAAGACGTGGGCGAGCGGCAGGAACAGCAGGGTGGACGGCTGCTCGCCGGGCCGGGCCTGGAAGACGGACTCCCAGCGGGTCACCATCGTGTCGGCCTCGAACATGAAATTGGCGTGCGTCAGCACACAGCCCTTGGGGCGGCCGGTGGTCCCCGAGGTGTAGATGACGGTGGCCGTCGCGTCGGGCGTCACCGCGCTCCGGTGCCGGTGCACGACGTCCTCGGAGACCTGGAGCCCGTCCCGGACGAGCCCGTCCACGGCGCCCGCGTCCAGCTGCCACAGCCGGAGCAGCCGCGGCAGCCGCTCGATCACCGATCCGACGGTCATGGCCTGGTCCTCGTCCTCCACCACACAGGCCGTGCACCCGGAGTCGTAGAGGATCCAGTGCACCTGCTCGGCGGAGGACGAGGGATAGACGGGGACCGGCTGGGCGCCGATCGCCCACAGGGCGAAGTCGAAGAGCGTCCACTCGTACCGGGTACGGGACATGATCGCGACCCGGTCCCCGAAGCGGATGCCCTGCGCCAGCAGCCCCTTGGCGAGCCCGAGCACCTCGGAGGCCAGCTCGCCGGAGGTCACGTCGCCCCAGACCCCGTCCGACTTGCGGCCGAGCACGACCCGGCCGGGGTCCTCGCGGGCGTGCAGGAAGACGGCATCGGCGAGGCCGCCGACGGGTGAGCCCGTGACGACGGGTGGGACGGTGATCTCCTGCAAGGCCCGCTCCTCTCCGTACGGCGCGGCGACGCTATCCCACGCCTACCCGCCAGTGATCACGGAAGGAAGACCTCCACAAGACCTCCTCAGCGGTGCGTTCAGGACAGATCCCGGGCCGTGACCACGGAGAGGTTGAAGTCCACCGGGCCGAGCACCCCGTAGAGGCGCAGCCACAACGCCATCAGGGCCTCGGTGGCGCGGGCGCTCGACAGGTCGCCGAGATCGGTGATCTGCTCGGGCGCCCAGCCGAAGGAGCGCAGGAGCGCGGTGGTCTCGGCCTTGGCGTCGGCGTCGTCGCCGCTCACGAACACGGTGTGGTGGCCCGGCACCCGGCTCGGCTCGACCATCACCGCGTTGTTCATGGTGTTCAGCGTCTTGACGATCCGCGCCTCGGGGAACGCCTTCTGGAGCTGCTCGGCGACGCTGTGGCCGTCCGGGGTGACCACCCTGGGCGGGAACCCCTCCGAGAAGTCCAGCGCGTTGGAGACGTCCACGACGGTCTTGCCCCGGAGATTGCCGGCCCCGGCGGCCTCCAGCACGGCGAGCGAGACCAGCCCGCCGGTCGCGTTGACGACGAGCTCGGCGGAGGCGGCGGCATCGGCGAAGGTCCCGTGGCCACCCCCCGTCCCGGCAGCCCACCGCGCGGCATCGGCGTTGTCCGCCGTACGGGACCCCATCGTGACCTCGTGCCCGACCGAGACCAGCTTCCCCGCCAGCCGCTGCCCGACCTCACCGGTCCCCAGTACCGCGATCTTCACGTGCGTCCCCCTGCTCGTCGTGCTCGTTGCGTACGTTGCGTACGAATTCCCGCCGCACCGCGACCGGTTGGCGTACGTCGACCCTAAACGCCCGTCGCCCCGAGCGGCGGCACATTCGGCGCGGCGGCAGATCCGCCCCGGCGGCCGTTGGAGTTCCCAGGTCAGGGGAGCCGCGGCACGACCTCGGCCGCGATCCATTCCATGGCCTCCCCGAGGTCCCCGGCCGCGACGGGCAGCCACAGGGTGCAGGCGGTGAGCCCCGCTTCGGCGAGCAGTCCCAACTCGTCGGCGATGCTCGCCGCAGTGGGGCGGCCTGATGGGCGAGCAGCAGCGCCGGGTAGTACGGCGCGACGCGCACGGACGTCAGCGGCCGCAGGCGGCCCGCGGCGCCCGCGGCGGCCGACAGCAGGACGAGCGGGTCGGTGCCGAGGCCGAATCCGCTGTCCAGGAGACGGTTCCCGACCGCGACGTGATCGAAGCCCAACTCTTCGGTACGGAGCGCGCCGCGTCCGTCGTCGAGCGGTCGGCGCGGCTGCGCGGGGAAACACCGAGACTCGGTGCGGGCACGGGACGACCCTCCGGCGAGATCCGAAAGCGACCGGCCCGGGGACCGGACCACCGGGCGACGAACCGTCCGGATCCGGGCTTCGCGGTCCCCGGCTGCGCTGCTCCCGGCTTCGCCCCCGGTTACGCGGCCCGTGTGAGGCGGTCCGCGCCCGACAGGATCGCTGCGGCCAGGGCCTCCGCGGCGGCGGAGCTTCGGGGGCCGCGGAGCAGGGCGAACTCGACCGTGCCGAGGTCCGGGAGGCCACCGACCCGGACCAGGCCCGGCGGGATCAGTCCACGGGTGTGGGCCATCACGCCCAGCCCCGCACGGGCCGCCGCGATCAGGCCGCTCAGGCTGCCGCTCGTACAGGCGATCCGCCACGGTCGCCCGTCCGCCTGCAGCACGTCCAGCGCCCGCGCCCGCGTGATCCCCGGCGGCGGGAAGACGATGAGCGGAACGGGCCGGTCCGGGTCCACCCGCAGCCCCTCCGCGCCGATCCACACCATCCGGTCCCGCCACACCAGCCGGCCCCGCTCGTCGCCGTCCCCGCGCCGCTTGGCGAGTACGAGGTCCAGCCGCCCCGCGTCCAGCCGCTCGTGCAGGGTCCCCGAAAGCTCCACGGACAGCTCCAGCTCCACCTCGGGGTGCTCGTGCCGGAAGGCCTCCAGGATCTCCGGCAGCCGGGTCAGCACGAAGTCCTCGGAGGCGCCGAAGCGCAGCCGGCCCCGGATCCGGGTCCCCGCGAAGAAGGCCGCCGCGCGTTCGTGCGCCTCCAGGATCGAGCGGGCGAAGCCGAGCAGCGCCTCGCCGTCCTCGGTGAGTTCCACGCTGTGCGTGTCGCGCAGGAAGAGGGGCCGGCCGGTGGCTTCCTCCAGCCGGCGCACGTGCTGGCTGACCGTGGACTGGCGGACGCCGAGCCGGGCGGCGGCCTGCGTGAAGCTCAGGGTCTGGGCGACGGTCAGGAAGGTGCGCAGCTGAACGGGGTCGTACATACCCCTCACCCTACGCCCGCTCATCACATTCCGTGATGACAGTGAGTGCGGTGTACGGGTTTCCCGATCACCGCCCCGACCCCGAGAATGAAGGGGAATCCGTCGAGTCCCCCCTCAGCAAGTGAGCCTCCCCATGCGCCGCCCGCACCTCCCCGTGGACCCGTTCATCATGGGTCTGCTCGCCACCGTCGGCCTCACCGCCCTGCTGCCCGCCCGCGGCGCGGCCGCCTCCGTGGCCGAGGCCGCCTCCACCGCGGCGGTGGCCCTGCTCTTCTTCCTCTACGGCGCCCGGCTCTCCACCCGCGAGGCCCTCGACGGCATGCGCCACTGGCGGCTCCACCTCACCGTGCTCGCCTCCACCTTCCTCCTCTTCCCCCTCCTGGGCCTCGCCGCGCACGCTCTGGTCCCCACCGTGCTCACGCCACCCCTCTACAGCGGCCTGCTCTTCCTCTGCCTGGTCCCCTCGACCATCCAGTCCTCCATCGCCTTCACCTCGATCGCCCGCGGCAACGTTCCCGCCGCGATCTGCGCGGGCTCCTTCTCCAGCCTCGTCGGCATCTTCCTGACCCCCCTCCTCGCCGCCGGCCTGCTCGGCAACAGCGCGGGCGGCTTCTCCCTCGACTCGCTGGTGAAGATCGTCCTCCAGCTGCTCCTGCCCTTCCTCCTCGGCCAGGCGCTGCGCCCCTGGGTCGGCGGCTTCCTCGTCCGCAACAAGAAGGTCCTCGGCTACGTCGACCGCGGCTCGATCCTGCTCGTCGTCTACACCGCCTTCAGCGCGGGCATGGTCGCGGGGATCTGGCGCCAGGTCAGCCTCCCGCGCCTGGGCGGGCTGATGGCGGTGGAGGCGGTCATCCTCGCCGTGATGCTGGCGGCCACCTGGTACGGGGCCAAGCGCCTCGGATTCACCCGCGAGGACCGGATCGCCATCCAGTTCGCCGGGTCGAAGAAGAGCCTGGCCGCCGGACTCCCCATGGCCAGCGTGCTGTTCGGAGCCCAGGCGAGCCTCGCCGTGCTGCCGCTGATGCTCTTCCACCAGATGCAGCTGATGGTCTGCGCGGTACTCGCCCGCCGCCGCGCACGGGACCCGCAAGCCCCGCAGGCCCCACAGGCCACCGAGCAGCCCGAACGCGCCGCCGGACATGTGGCGGAGGTCTCGCACACCCCTCAACACCCGGTCCCGCAGGCCCGGTAACGTGCGGCGGTGACCTGGATACGCCCGCTCTCCGCCCACGCCCCGCGCCCCTGCACCCTGGTGGTCTGCCGGGGCTGCTGCTGCGGCGACCCCCGCAAGAACCCCGGCACCGACCACGCGGGACAGCTGGACCGGCTGCGCGAGGCCGCGGCGGCCTCCGAAGGGCGCCTGGCCGTCCGTACGACCGACTGCCTCGGCCCCTGCGCGCAGGCCAACGTCATCGTGGTCCAGCCCACCACCGAGGCCCGCCGCCGGGGCGCCCGTGCGGTCTGGTTCGGCTGGGCCCTGGACGACACCGCCACCGACGAGATCATCGCCTGGGCCGAAGCGGGCGGCCCCGGGGCCACCCCGCTCCCGGCGACCCTCGACCTCCACCGCATCGACCCCCCGGAACCGAAGCCGGCCGAGCCCGCTTCCCGCCGCGGCCGCCGCAAGCGCTGATCGGGGCGCCGTAAGGACGGAGGGGGTGCGGGGGCGGAAAGCGTTAGAGCGAGGAAATGTCCGGTTCTTCTAGGTTCTGGGTGTCAGCCACACCACCCCGAACACCAGGGAGCCCCTCATGAAGCTCAACAAGCGCATCGCCGCCGTCTCCGCCGCCGCCCTGCTCGCCACGCTCGCCCTCGGCGGAGCCGCCAACGCCGCGGACAACGGCAACGGCACCGCCAAGGACGGCTCGGCCCACAGCCGCACCGTCGAGGCCCCGGCCGGCACCCCGCACGTGGCCGCGAAGAAGATCGAGCCCGCGTCCAAGGACAACCCGTACAGCCAGACCGTCAAGGCTCCGGCGGGCACCCCGCACACCGGCGCGGGGCACCTGGCCGGCAAGTAGCCCGCACGGGCGGCGGCGGGGGCCGCGCGACGGCCCCCGCCGCCCCGTCGGCGCCCGGCCACCCCCGGCTCACGCCGTCAGGCCGACCCGCGGCTCACGCCGTCAGGCCGACCCGCGGCTCACTCCGTCAGGTCGATCCTCTCCTCACCCGCGTAGATGTTCATGTCCCCGCCCCGCAGGAACCCGACCAGCGTCAGCCCCGACTCCAGGGCCAGGTCCACCGCGAGCGAGGACGGAGCGGAGACCGCCGCCAGTACGGGGATGCCCGCCATCACGGCCTTCTGCGCCAGCTCGAAGGAGGCCCGCCCCGACACCAGCAGGACCGAGCCCGCCAGCGGCAGCCGCCCGGCTTGCAGCGCTCGCCCGACGATCTTGTCCACCGCGTTGTGCCGGCCCACGTCCTCCCGTACGTCGATCAGCTCGCCCCCCGCCGAGAACAGCCCGGCGCCGTGCAGGGCGCCGGTGCGCTCGAAGACCTTCTGCTCCGCGCGCAGCCGGTCCGGCAGCTCACCGAGGAGCCGCGCGCCCACCCGTACGGGATCGTCCGCGAGCCCCGGGAAGCGGGTCGCGGTGCGCACCGCGTCCAGGCTGGCCTTCCCGCACAGGCCGCAGGAGGAGGTGGTGTAGACGTTCCGCTCCAGCGTGATGTCGGGCACCGGAACTCCGGCGGCGAGCTGTACGTTCACCACGTTGTAGGTGTTCGTTCCGTCCTCGGCGGCGCCCTCGCAATAGGTCACGGCCCGGACGTCCGACGCCGAGGCGAGCACGCCCTCGCTGGCGAGGAAGCCGACGGCCAGGGCGAAATCGTCACCCGGGGTACGCATCGTGATGGCCAGCGGCTTGCCGTTCAGCCGTATCTCCAGGGGCTCCTCGGCCACCAGGGTGTCCGCCCGGGCCCCCGCCACGCCGTTCCGGATCCGGATGACGCGACGGCGTTCGGTGACCCGTCCCATGTGATCAGTCCATCTGTTTCTGGCGGCGGCAGACTTGTCCTGCGCCTGGAGCATTCATTCTCCCGGATCCGCTTCGGGCACCTTCCCCCGCTGGAGGACCCTCGGGAAGCTCCAAATTCCGGGCACTGAATCCTGTCGGGTCACGCGCCCTTGTACCCATCAGTAGCAGGCAAAGCTGGTACATCCTGACTGCCTTACAAGGGGGGACCCCGCCCATGACCGGTTCACGCGTGGTGGCGCTAGGGCACTACCAACCCTCGAAGGTGATCACCAACGAGGACCTCGCCGCCATGGTGGACACCAACGACGAGTGGATCCGGTCCCGCGTCGGGATCAAGACCCGGCACATGGCCGGACCCGACGAACCGGTGGACGAGCTGGCCTACCAGGCCGCGGGCAAGGCGCTCGCGAACGCCGGTCTGACCCCGGACGACATCGACCTCGTCCTCGTCGCCACCTCCACCGCGATCGACCGCTCCCCGAACATGGCCGCCCGCGTCGCGGCCAAGCTCGGGATGGGCTCCAGCCCCGCCGTGATGGACATCAACGTCGTCTGCTCGGGCTTCACCCATGCCCTGGCCACCGCCGACCACGCGATCCGGGCCGGCGCCGCCACCCGGGCCCTGGTCATCGGGGCGGACAAGATGACCGAGATCACCGACTGGAGCGACCGCACCACCTGCGTCCTGACCGGCGACGGCGCCGGCGCGGCCGTCGTCGAGGCCTGCGAGGAGCCCGGTATCGGCCCGGTCCTGTGGGGCTCGGTGCCCTCGATGGGCAACGCGGTCCGCATCGAGGGCACGCCGCCGGTCTTCGCCCAGGAGGGCCAGTCCGTCTACCGCTGGACCACCAGCCAGCTCCCCCCGCTCGCCCGCAAGGTCTGCGAGAAGGCCGGGATCACCCCGGAGGACCTGGCCGCGGTCGTCCTCCACCAGGCCAACCTGCGGATCATCGAGCCGCTCGCCGCGAAGATCGGCGCCGTCAACGCGGTCGTCGCCCGCGATGTCGTCGACTCCGGCAACACCTCGGCGGCCTCGATCCCGATGGCCCTGTCCAAGCTGGTCGAGCGCGGCGAGATCCCCTCCGGGGCGCCCGTCCTCCTCTTCGGCTTCGGCGGCAACCTCTCCTACGCCGGCCAGGTCATCAGCTGCCCGTGACACCCGGGGCCACACCCGGGCCGGAGCCCGCGGCGCCGCCCGTCGCGGGCTCGGACTCGGGCTCCGTCCCGGGCTCCGCCGCGGGCCCGGTCGGATCCGCGCCGGGGCCCGCGCCGCGGGACTCCGCCGCCAGCGCGGCCACGAGCACCAGGACCAGAGCGGTCAGCTGCCAGACCGCACCGATCCGCATGCCCGCCGCGGCGGTCGCCAGTACGGGCACCACCGCGAGCGCCCGGAACCGTACCGGCCGGATCCCCAGCACCAGCCGGAAGGCGACGTCCCCGGCCAGGTAGCAGGCGACCCCGCCCGCGAGCGCGAGGGCGGGCCCGGCCGGAAGGTGCTCGCCCAGGTGCCCGATGCTCTTCTTGACGCCCGCCGAGAAGGCGGCGATGCCCAGCAGCATCGGGATGAAGCAGTAGTAGTACGCGCGCAGCGCCAGCTTGAAACGCCAGTCCGGCGGGCAGTTCGCGAAGACGTGCTCCGCACGCCCCTCGTCGCGCACGAAGTACATCCACCACAGTGCGGCCCCGACGGCCAGCGTCAGGAACGCGCCGACGACGATCCCCGAGGTCAGCGGCAGTGAGCCCACGCCGATGCCGACCGCGATGATCGACTCGCCGAACACGATGATCAGCAGCAGCCCGTGCCGTTCCACGAAGTGCGCGGCTCCGATCCCGCCGAGCTGGTCCTCGATGGTCTTCCCCTCGACGGCGTCGTCCCCGGTGGCCGCCGCCCGCCGCGAGATGGCCGGCGTGACGAACTGGAACAGCAGCGCCAGGGCCCACAGCCCCAGGGCCGCCGCCCCGTCGAAGAGCCCGGCGGCCGTCACCGACAGCGCGGACAGCGCGTTCGGCAGCGCGAACCACAGCACCCCGCGCCCGTGGGCCTGGCTGTACAGCGCGCTGTGCATGATCACGACGACCAGGTAGCCGAGACCGAAGGCGACCCCGCCGTCACCGAAGGCCGTGGGCACGGCCAGGGCGCACACCAGGAACGCCCCCATGGCGAGCAGGATCAGCACGCGGCGCACGGGCCGGTCGGGCGGTACCTGATTGGTCAGGTACGCGTAGCCGCCGTACATCCAGAACAGCACCGTGAAGATCAGCAGCACCCGCCCGGCGCCGCGAAGGGTGAGGTCGTCCGCGAGCAGCACCGTCAGCTGGGTGATGGTGAAGACGAAGACGAGGTCGAAGAAGAGCTCCAGCGTGCTGACGCGATGCTCGGATTCCATACGTGATTCCCCCCTGGACTCGAACGTGCGGCGCCCATCCGATCGCCTCGGCACCCTGGTGTCCAGCCGGTATCAGCATCCGGGAGCCCTCGGGGGCGTGCGACTTGAGAGGGAGGCGAATCCCGCCCGAATGACTGACGTCTCCGCGGCCCGCGACCCGGAGCATGGAATCACGTATTCCGCCGTCAACAGGAGCAACCGTCACATGAGCCGCAAGACCGTCGTCCTGACCACCGTCGGAGCCGTCGTGGTCCTCGGAGCCGCCGCGGCGATCGCCGTACCCGCCGCGAACGGCTGGATCGAGAACCGGCACCAGGAGACGGGCGCGTACGCGACCGGCGCCCAGGCGAAGGAGAAGCGGGCCTCCGTCCCGCGCTGGCTCCCGGACGCTGCGGAGTCGGTCGAGTACTCCATGAAGACCACGGGCGGCGAGCGCCTGCTGAAGGCGACCCTCCCGGACGGCAAGCTCCCGGAGCCGTGCACGCCCGCGCCCGCCCCGAACGCCAAGGAGGTGGAGCTGGAGGCGGACTGGTTCCCGAAGGACGCGCGGGGCAGGGCCACCCTGCGCTGCGGGCTGTACTACGCCTACAAGGAGGCCGACACGACCCTGTACGCCTGGCAGTACAACGAGGACTGGGTCGCGGGGGAGCGCGCCAAGGCCGGCGCTCAGTAGTGAGACGCTCCGTCTCGCTCTGCCCGCCGACCCGTGTCCCGGGCATGCCCGCAGGTCAGCGCGGCGCGTCGAACTCGGCCCGGGCGAAATACCTGGTCGGAACCCCGCCGAACCTTTGCTATTGTTGTCCATGTCGCCGCGGGAAACCGGGGCCGACCACCTGGTCCGGGTGGCGGAATGGCAGACGCGCTAGCTTGAGGTGCTAGTGCCCTTTATCGGGCGTGGGGGTTCAAGTCCCCCCTCGGACACCAGCAGGACCCCAGCTTCGGCTGGGGTCTTTTGCGTTTCCGGGCCCTGGCCGTACCGGGCCATTGCCCTCGTGCCCGGGGGTAGGCGAAGATCGGCCGGGAATCTTCGCCCTCGGGAGGGTATGCGTGTCCGAAGTCAAGGCCGAGCTGGACCGGTTGATGGGTGTCTTCCTCGGCGCGTTCACCAATGCCGGAGGCGGGCGGCCGGATCTGGGCGCCGTCCGCGAGGTGTTCATCTCCCAGGGGATGATCATCAAGAACATCGGGGGCGACCCCGTGATCTACGACCTCGACGGCTTCATCGAGCCGCGGGAGAAGATCCTCACCGACGGGACGCTGACGGAGTTCCGCGAATGGGAGGTCGCCGAGCGGACCGAGGTCTTCGGCTCGATCGCGCACCGGTTCAGCGAGTACCGCAAGTCGGGATACCTCGACGGAACCTGGTTCGAGGGCTCCGGGCACAAGACCACCCAGTACGTGCGGACGCCCGACGGCTGGCGGATGAGCGCGATGGCCTGGGACGACGTCGCCCCGTAGGGCCGTGGGGCCGCGGTCCCGCAGGAACGGAACCGGCCCCCCGCGGACAGCGGGGGGCCGGACGGGTGGGGGAGCGGTTACGCGACCGGCTGCTGCTGGGTCACGCAGTGGATGCCGCCGCCGCCCCCGCCGAGGCTGTCGGTGTTGAGCTGCACGACGACCCGGCCCGGGAAGAGCTGCTGGAGGGTGGCCTTGGCCGCCGCGTCGGCCCGGGTGTCACCGAACTGCGAGGAGATCACCGCGCCGTTGCACACGTAGTAGTTGGCGTACGAGGCCACGAAGTCGGGGTTCGTGGAGCGGATCTTGTTGTAGTCGGGGCCCTGGAGCTTGGTGACCGCGATGGGGCTGCCCTGGGCGCTCGTGGAGGTGGACAGGATCTGGTACTGCTCGCGCGCGTCCTTGGCCCAGATGTCGTTGTCGCTCGCCAGCGGCATCTGGACCAGGGCCCTGCCCGCTTCGAGGAACCGGGACGTGGCGTCGACGTGGTCGTCGGTGATGTCCTGGCCGGAGATGCCCTTGAACCAGATCACCTTGGACGCGCCGTAGGCGGCGCACATGCCCGCCTCCAGCTGCGCCTGGCTCATGTTGGGGTTGCGGTTGGAGTTGATGAGGGAACTGCGCGTGGCCATGAGCGTGCCGGCGCCGTCCGTCTCCACCGAGCCGCCCTCGCCGACGAACGAGGTGGTGCCGAACGCCACTCCGGCGTAAGCGGCGACACGGCCCGCCACCAGGGCGTCCTTGGCGTGGCTCTGCTTGTTGCCCCAGCCGTTGAAGTTGGTGCCGAACGCGTCCAGGCCGCCCGCCCCGTTGGTGCGGAACACCGGGCCGGTGTCACGGATCCAACAGTCGTCGACGGGGATCGAGCTGATGACGGTGACCGACGTCCCGCAGGCACTCTTCGCCTTGGAGACGCTCGCCGGGTTGGCGAGCATCACGACCGGTTCGTACTTCGCGATGGTCTTCGCGATGAGCGCGATGTTCGCCTGCACCCCCGAGAGCTTGTTGCCCCAGATGGAGGTCCGGTCGGGCCACGCCATCCAGGTCCGGGTGTGCCGGACGGTCTCGCACGGGACGGCGAAGGCCCCGGCGGCCGCGGCCGACGGCCGTCCGGCCGCGAAGGCCTGCCCGCCCACCGATGCCAGTGCGGCGCCCGCGGCCGTGAGGCCGGCCGCGGCCAGGAACCCTCGTCTGTCCAGCTTCCCTACGACGTGCTCGTTCATCTCTGATCTCCGATCAGTCAACCGTGGATGCGCGAATTGCGTGGAACGGGTGAACGGGTGAACCGATGGGCCGCGGGCGCCGACGCACCCGCGGCCCCCCTCACAGGGCGCGGCGCGCGGCGGCGATGCTCCTCGGGTCCCACCCCGGGCGGGGTACGGACTCCAGGAGCAGGCGCGTGTAAGGGTGTTGGGGGTCGGCGAGCACCTGTTGCGTCGGACCCGACTCGACGATCCGGCCGCTCCGCATGACGATCACGTCATCGGTGACGCAGCGCACGACGCCGAGGTCATGAGTGATGAACAGGTAGCCGATGCCGGTCTGTTCGCGGATGTCGAAGAGCAGGTTCAGGATCTGCGCCTGCACCGAGACGTCCAGGGCGGCCACCGCTTCGTCGAGGACGAGGACGGCCGGTTCGACCGCCAGCGCGCGGGCGATCGCCACGCGCTGGCGCTGTCCTCCCGACAGCTGCCGGGGCAGCGCGTCCGCCTCGCGGGAGCCGAGGCCGACCTGGTCGAGCAGTTCGGTGATCCGGCGCGCGTGGTCGGCACCGGGGAAGTGCAGGGCGAGGGTCTCCCGCAGGGCCGCGCCCACCGTGGTGCGCGGGTCCAGGGACAGGAAGGGGTCCTGGAAGACCATCTGGACCTCGCGGGCCCGCGCGAGCCGGCGCGCCTTGCCGCGCGCGTGGTCGCCGCGGTCGCGGCCCTGGATCAACACCCGGCCCTCGTCCGCGTGTTCCAGACCCACCACGATGCGGGCCGTGGTCGTCTTGCCCGAACCGGACTCGCCGACGATGCCCAGGGAGCCGCCCTCGGCCAGCCGGAAGGACACGTCGTCCACGGCCCGGACGCTCCCGTAGGTCCGGTGCAGGCCCAGGACCTCCAGGACGGTCTTCGCCGTGCCCGCAGTGGGGACGGCGCTCATTCCAGTAGCGGTCGTCATGGGTGGAGTTCCTTCCGCTGTGTCCCCGTCTGCCGGCTCCCCGCCCGATCCCGTTCGTGTTCCTGCTCGGCGATCAGCTCGCCGTGGTGGCAGGAGGCGAGCCGGCCGGGAGCCCCGGCGACCGGGAGCAGGGCCGGGGCCTCCCGCGTGCACACGTCGGTCGCGAGCACGCAGCGCGCGGCGAACGGGCAGCCGCTCAGCTCCTCGCGCAGGCTCGGCGGCCGGCCCTCGATCGCGGCGAGCCGCCCGCGGGGCGCGTCCAGGCGGGGTGTGGAGTTCAGCAGGGCCGCCGTGTACGGGTGACGGGGGCGGGCGAACAGCTCGGCGGCCGGGCCCGTTTCCACGATCCGGCCCGCGTACATCACGTACACCCGGTCGCTGATCGCGGCGGCGAGGCCGAGGTCGTGCGTGACGAACAGCAGCCCCGTTCCGAAGCGGTCGCGCAGCTCGCCGAGGAGGCCGATCACCTCGGCCTGGGTGGTGACGTCCAGTGCCGTGGTGGGTTCGTCGGCGAGGATCAGGGCCGGATCGCCCATCAGCGCGGCCGCGATCACGACCCGCTGCAGCATGCCGCCGGACAGTTGTCCGGGGTACTTGCGCAGCGCGCCCGCCGTGAGGCCGACAGCCTCCAGCATGGCCACGGCCCGGTCCTCGGCGACCGCCTTGGTCGCCTTGGCGTTCAGCCGCAGGCTCTCGGTGAGGAAGTCACCGACGCGGCGCATCGGATTCACCGCGGCCCGCGGGTCCTGGAAGATCATCGCCGCCGTGCTGGTGCGCAGCACGCGCAGCCGGCTCGGCGACATGGTCAGCACGTCGTCCCCGGCCACCCGCACCTCGCCCTCCGTGCGGGCCCCTTCGGGCAGCAGCCCCAGCACGCTGCGCGAGGTCAGGCTCTTGCCCGAGCCGGACTCGCCGACCAGGGCCACGGTCTCCCGGGGGCCGACGGTGAGCCCGACGCCGTCCAGGACGGGCCGGACGGCCCCCGGCAGGTGCAGCCGCAGGCCCTCGATCTCAAGGGTGTTCATCAGAGTCATCGCGCCCTCCGGGCTACCTTGTCGGCCCAGGCCTCGCCGACGACGTTGAAGGCGACCACGGTCAGCACGATGGCCACGCAGGGCACGATCGCGGAGAGCGGATAGCCGGCCTGGATGGCGGCGTTGCCGTCGAAGACCATGCGGCCCCAGTCGGGAGTCAGGGCCGGTACGCCCAGCCCGAGGAAGGCGAGGCCGGCCAGGTCGATCAGGGCGTAGCCGAAGTTGATCGCGGACTGCGCGAGGACGACGGGCATGACGGAGGGGACCACGTGGCGCAGGCAGATCTGAGCCCCCGAGTGTCCTTGCACGCGGTACGCCTCCACGTACGGGCGGGCGCGCTCGGCGAGCACGAGGGAACGGGTCAGCCGGCTGACGTACGGCAGGTAGGCGATGGCCAGGGCGATGACGGGGGCGAGCAGGCCCTCGCCGTAGACCGAGACGATCAGGATGGCCAGCAGCATGCCGGGGAAGGCGAAGACCAGCTCGGTGCTGCGGGAGAGCACCGAATCCAGCCAGCCGCCCCGCCAGGCGGCGGCGGTGCCGATCGCCACGCCGACCGCGGTGGAGAAGGCGACCACGCCGAGCGGACCGAGGAGCGAGGTACGGGCGCCCAGGACCAGCCGGGAGAAGGTGTCGCGCCCGGAGGCGTCGACACCCAGGAGGTGATCGGCCGAAGGGCCCGCGAGGGCGTTGGCCAGGTCGACGGAGTTGGGATCGTAGGGCGCGATCCAGGGGGCGAGCACCGCGACGAGGACGACGACGGCGACGAAGCCCGTACAGAACAGGGAGAGGGGGGCGCGGGAGGTCCGGAGCCGGGCGAGGCCCGGCCGGCGCACCAGGACGGAGCTCACGAGGCCTTCTTCGCGGGGCCGAGGGTGACCCGGGGATCGACCAGCGGATGGAGCAGGTCGACGACGAGGTTCACCGTCATGAACAGCGCGACCATGATGAGGGAGATGGCCTGCACGGTGGGGAAGTCCTTGGTGGTGGTGGAGAGTTCGAGGAGCTGGCCGATGCCGCCCACGCTGAAGGCGGACTCCACCAGGACGGTGCAGACCAGCAGGGTGGAGACGATGAGCCCGCCGGTGGTGAGCACGGTGCCCAGCGCGTTGCGGAAGACGTGCCGCCGGACGACCTGGCTCGCGGACACGCCGCGGCTCCGGGCGACGGTGACGTGCTCCTGGCCGAGGACTTCGAGCATCGCGGCCCGGGTGACCCGGGCGAGCATGCCGATCAGGTAGAGCGCCAGGGCGATGGCGGGCAGGGTCAGGTGCCACAGCATCTGCCCGAAACCGTCGCCGGCCCCGCCGGTGGGGAACCAGCCCAGCTTGACGGCGAACAGGCCCTGCAGCAGCACCGCCGCCACGAAGGACGGGGTGCCGATGGCGACGGTGGTCGTCACCAGGATCGCGGAGTCGGCCTTCCCGCCGCGGACGGCGCCGATCCAGCCCAGGAGCAGCCCGAACACGAGGACCAGTACGAGCGCCATCGAGATCAGCATCAGGGTGTTGGGCAGCCGGTCCGCCAGCAGCCGCGACACGTCCGTGCGGTAGGTGATCGAGCGGCCGAAGTCGCCCTGCACCACCTGGCCGAGCCAGTTCACGTACCGCACGGCGAAGGGGTCGTCCAGGTGGTAGTGCTCGTTGATCGCCTGCAATGCCTCCGGGGAAGCCGAGCGGCCGCCCAGGAGGAAGCTCGCCGGATTGCCCGGAGCCAGGTACAGCGCGCCGAAGATCACGAAGGAGGCGCCGAGCAGGGTGGCGGCCATTTCGGCCAGCCGCCGTACGGCGAAGCGCAGGAAACTCATCGCGCGGCCGCCCCGATGTCTGCGGCCCACGGGGAGTACAGGTAGGAGATGGTGGTGGGCGCGCCGGTGATCCGCTTGTTCAGGAAGACCGCGGTCGGCCATTCGGCGACCGGGATCCACAGGACCTGGTCGGAGGCCTTCTTCTGGAGTTCGGCGGCCGCCGAGTAGCGCTTGGCCGGGTCGGACTCGGCCCGTGCCTTGTCGGTCAGCGCGTCGTAGGCCTCGTCGCTGTAGCCGGCGTAGTTCTGGTAGGCCCCGGTCTGGAAGTTGCTCAGCAGGTCCATCGGGTCGGTGATGGAGTCGTAGTACGTCTCCGGGAACATGTCGATGCCCTCGCGCGCCGCCGGGTCGGTGAACAGCGCGGTGAAGGCGTTCGGGGCGATGGTCTTCAGCTCGATCTTCAGACCGATCTTGGTGCCGGCGTCCTGGATCGCGGTGGCCAGTACCGAGACGTCCTGGCCGATGGAACTGGTCGCCACGGTCAGCGTCTTGCCGGTGGCGCCGGCCTCCTCGATCATCCGCTTGGCCGCTTCGACGTTCTGGTCGGGGGACGGCAGGGTGTCGAAGGCGGACGCGCGGACGGCATCGGGGGCGCCGGCCCAGATCGCCTTGGTGGTGAGCGAGCTGGTGACGGTGCCGGCGCCGCCCAGGCCGGCCTTGACGAAGCCGCGGCGGTCCAGGGCCAGGGACAGGGCCCGGCGCACGCGGACGTCGCCGAGGGCGCCCTTCATGCTCGTGACGTTGACGTTGACGGTGCTGAGGCCCTCGCCGAAGTAGAGGGTGCCGGCGCCGCTCGCGCGCAGCCGGTCGTAGCTCTCGGTGGGGATCAGGTAGCCGCCGTCGGCTCCGCCGGTCAGCAGGGCGTTCGTCCGGGCGTTGGGGTCGGTGAGGAAGGTGAAGACGGCCTTGCCGGACTTGGCCTTGGTGCCCCAGTAGCCGTCGAAGCGCTGGAGCTCGATCGACTGGCCCTTGTTCCAGGTGCCGAGCTTGAAGGGGCCGGTGCAGTCCAGGCTGCCGGTGGTGCCGTAGTCCTCGCCCGCCTTCTCCACCCCGGCCTTGGAGGCCACGACGCCGGCGGCGGTCGCCATGTACTGGGGGAACTGGGAGTCGGGCTGCTTCAGCTTGACGGTCACCTGGAGCGGGCCGGTCTTGGTGACGGTCTCGACGTTGGAGAAGTTGCTGTTCCAGGCGGCCCCGTTCGCCGGGTCCATCTGGCGGCCCAGGCTGTGGACCACGTCGTCGGCGCTCATCGTGCCGCCGTCGTGGAAGCGCACGCCCGGGCGCAGGTCGTAGACCCAGGTCAGGTCATTGGGGTTGGTGGCCTTCTCGGCCAGTCCCGGAGCCATGGTGAGCTGCGGGGTCCACCGCATCAGGCTCTCGCACACGTTCGACAGGATCGTGTTCGCCGGGTAGTCGAAGGCCGATATGTAGTCCAGCGTCGGCGGTTCCGCGTACACGGCCCAGGTGAAGGAGTCGATCTCGCCCGCGGCGGCGGGGGTGCCGGCGGACAGCTTGAAGGCCACGTCCTTGCCGCTCCCGCCGCCCTTGGGCGGCCCGGAACACGCGGTGACCAGGCTGAGGGCGGCCAGCGCGGCGACGGGCAGCGCGGACCGGCGGGCGGTGGAGCTACGGGCGGTGGAGGCGCCACCGGTGGCGGCGGGGCCGGCGGACCTGGCGGCTCTGGACCAGGGAAGGGATCTGGGCATCGGTGCTCTCTCTTCCATGCGGGGCGGGGAGGTACGGGCAGGCGGCGAGCGGGTCGGGGAGGGGAGGCTCGGGTGCGGGCCGCCGGCCCGGGCACGGCGAAGGGGGCGAACCGGTCAGGCGGTGCGGCCGGCCGCGGGGATCTGCTGGGTGATGCAGTGCACGCCGCCACCGCCGTACGCGATCACGCGCGAGCGGACTCCGACGACCTTGCGGCCGGGCAGCGCGGACGCGATGACGGCGAGCGCGCCCCCGTCCTCGGAGGTGCCGGCGATCGGGACCACGACCCCGCCGTTGGCGATGTAGAAGTTCAGGTAGCCGACCTCGGTCTCCTTGCCGTCGACCTCGACGAGGTTGCTCTGCGGCAGGTCGATGATCGTGAAGGGGCGGCCGGCGGCGTCGGTGGAGCCCTCCAGGACGGCGCGGTTGACGCGCATGCGCTCGTAGTCGGGGTGCGCGGGGTCGCTCGGGAGCTGGACGACGACGGTGGCGGGGGCCACGAAGGCGCAGACGCCGTCCACGTGCCCGTCCGTCTCGGTGTCCAGCAGACCGCCGTACGGCAGCCAGATCACCTTGGTGACACCGAGGCGGGCGATCAGCTCGGCCTCGATCTGCTCCTTGGTCATGTCCGGGTTGCGGTTCGGGTGCAGCAGGCACTGCTCGGTGGTGATCAGCGTGCCCTCGCCGTCGACCGTGATCGCGCCGCCCTCCAGGATCATCCGGGAGTCGATCCGGTCCACGTCCATGCGCTCCAGCAGGGCTGCGGCGATCTTGTCATCGGTGTCCCACGGGAAGTGCTTGCCGCCCCAGGCGTTGAAGCGGAAGTCCACGCCCGCCCGGCTGCCGTCCTGCCCGAGCACGAAGATCGGTCCGGAGTCCCGGAACCAGGAGTCGTCCAGCGGGAGCTCGATCACCTCGACGCCCTCACCGCACAGGGTGCGGGCCTCGTCGCCGCTGCCGGGCAGGGCGACCATGGTGACGGGCTCGAATTCCGCGATCGCACCGGCGACCTGGGCGTACTCGACCTTGACCTCGTCGAAGACGTCGCCCCACAGCTCCTGCCGGGTCGGCCACGCCATCAGACAGCCCTCGTGGTCCGTCCACTCGGCCGGCATGCGGAAACTCGTCATGATCCACTCCTGTTTGAAAATTCAGTCAGTGTTTGTAAGGGGTGCCCGCATCCTCCACCGAACTGAAAATTCAGTCAATGGTTCTGGCCAAGCTGATGCGGAATCGGTCACACCGCGTGTCGAACACGGCGCGAAAGGCTGTGGAGGGGCCCCTGAATCGGCACGATCACGGCGTTACCGCCGGAAACGGGTGCCTGATGTTACGGTCAGGAAAAGCCCCAGGTGACGGACTCGACGGGTAGAGTGACCCTTCGTGTCAGACCGTCGAACGGAAATACTCAGAGCCGCCACGCGAGTGATCGCGCGACGCGGCGTGCGCGGGCTCCGGGTGGGGGAGCTCGCCGCCGAAGCGGGCGTGTCCACCTCGCTGATCTACTACCACTTCACCGACCGCGCCGGAATCCTGCGCCGCACGCTGGAGTTCATCAGCGACCGTGCCGAGCGCTACACCGCCGAACGCGAGGACGGCCCGGACGAGCCGGAGAGCCCTCGCGACGAGCTCAAGCGGACCCTGCTCCTCGAACTCCAGGAAACCCCCGAGGTGCGGGAGAACAGCACCGCCTGGGGCGAGCTGAGGGCCAGCGCCGTATTCGACTCCGACCTGCGCGAGGACGTGGCCAAGGCCACGCACAGCTGGGTCCACGAGATCTCCTACCTCCTCGCCCAGGCCCGCCCCACCGGCACGGCCCCCGAGCACGCGGCCGCCGCCGAGCGCCTCACGGCCCTCCTCGAAGGGCTCAGCGTCCGGTGGCTGAGCGGCTCGCTGCCCCTGGAGCACGCCCGCCGGCTCCTCGCCGACGCGATCGACGGGGAACTGGGCGTATAGCGGTCATGGATCAAGAGACGGGCGGCGCGGCCGCCGGAGTCGTGATCGTCGACGCCCTGGAGCGGCCGGGCACTGACCGCCGCGCTCGTCGAGGACGCCCGCAGGGCCGGGATCGAGGTCCTCACGCTGGATGCGCGGGGCGACAACACCCGGGCCCTGCGGCTCTACGCCTCCCTGGGCTTCACCGAGTACGGGCGGCTGCCCCGCTTCGTCGCCGTCGGCGAACGCCGCTACGACAAGGTCTTCTGCATGCTGGACCTCCGCCCGCAGGCCCCGGGGGACACGCCCTAGCTCCGGTCGACATGCCCTAGAGGAAGTAGAGCCTGCCGAGGGGGATGGAGTCGGCCGGCTCGGAGACCAGCGGCTCCCCGTCGAGCGACACCAGGCCCGTGCCGGGATGGACGTCTACCCTGCCGGTACGGCTGTTGCGGAGCATGTGCTTCGGCCCGATGCCCCGGGTCCCGCGGACCGCCACGCGGCGCCGCCGGGTGGGCATCATGTCCCCGTTCCGGACGGCCGCTTCCGCGACGAACGCCACGGATATGTCGGCCGCGGTGGCCCCGTACGCACCGAACTGCGCTCCGAGGACCAGCGGTTCGCACCGGTCGGTCGAGGCGTTCGGGTCGCCGGTGACCCCGTACGCCGGGAAGCCGCCCTTCAGGACCAGTTGGGGCTTGGCGCCGAAGTACTCCGGCCACCACATCACCAGGTCCGCGAGCTTGCCGACCTCGATGGAGCCGATCTCGTGAGCCAGGCCGTGGGCGATCGCCGGGTTGATGGTCAGCTTCGCCATGTAGCGCACATTGCGCTCGTTGTCGTCGCCGCTCTCCGCGGTGCCGTAGGAGCCCTCGCGCCGCAGCCCTCGATGTGGAAGGCGTGGATGGTCCGGCCGTCCAGCACTCGCAGGGTGTCCTCGAGGGACAGGCATTCGTTGAGGCCGTCGCTGTGCAGGGCGACTTGTACGTCGTGCTCCTCGGCGACGCGCAGGGCGGTGTCCAGGGCGCGGGTGTGCGCGCCCATGTCCTCGTGGACCTTGAAGCCGCTCGCCCCGCCTTCGGCGAGGGCCTCGATCAGCGGGGCCGGGTCCGAGGAGGAACCGCGGGCCAGGAAGCCGATGTTGACGGGCCAGGCGTCGAAGGCGTTGAAGGCGTGCTTCAGCGCCCACGGGGAGTTGACGCCGACCGCCCATACGGGGCCGAACTCCTGGCCGATGATCGTGGTGACCCCGGACGCCAGGGAATCCGCGGCGAGAGCAGGTGGACGTGGGTGTCGACGGCCCCGGCCGTGACGATCATGCCCTCGCCGGACACGATGGTCGTTCCCGTGCCGACCGCCACGTCGACCCCGTCGAGGGTGTCGGGGTTGCCGGCCCGGCCGATGGCGTGGATGCGCCCTTCGCGGATGTCGATGCTCGTCTTGCGGATGCCGAGGACGGCGTCGATGACCAGCACGTTGCTGATCACCACGTCGCAGGTGCCGCGGACGGCGGCGGCCTTCAGGTGCAGCCCGTCGCGGGCCGTCTTGCCGAAACCGGCCAGGAACTCGTCCCCGGGCTTCTGGGAGTCCGACTCCACCCGGACGATGAGCCCGGAGTCACCGAGCCGGATGCGGTCGCCCGCCCGGGGGCCGTGGACGGCCATGTAGTCGTGCGGGTCGGTGCTGTCCGCCGGGGCCGCGCCCGGGCGGCCGTGGCAGCCCGCGGAATCGAAGACGCTGCCGCTCATGCCTGCTCCTGTTCCTGCTGCTCGTGGGCCCGGGCCCGGCGCTGCGCCCCGTCGGGCGCCTCTTCCTCGTATGCGGTGAGGTACCCCGTGGCCCGGGCCTTGGCCAGGGCGGCCTCGCGCGCCCCGGGTGCGTCCAAGGGGCCGTCGACGAGACCGGCGAACCCGATGGCCACGCGCGCCCCGCCGATGGGCAGCAGCTCCACCAAGACGGTGGCTCCGACGTCGAAGCGGACCGAGGAGCCCGCCGGTACGGCGAGCCGGGTGCCGTAGGCGGCGGCGCGGTCGAAGGCGAGGCGGGGGTTCGACTCGAAGAAGTGGAAGTGCGAGGTGACGCTGATGGGCACGCTCGCCGTGTTCCGCACGGCCAGCCGCACCGTCGGCGCGGCCGGACCGTAGCCCGCACCCTCCCCGGGCAGGCCGGCGCCGGGGGCGTCGGCCCCGAGCGAACCCTCCTGCCGGAAGGGGTCGTCGATGACACAGAGCCTCGTACCGTCGTCGAAGACGGCCTCGACCTGGATCGAGGTGACCACGTCGGGCACCCCCGGCAGCACCTCGTCGGCACGGAGCGCGAGGCGGCCGGCCTCGACGGCCTCGGCCAGTCTGCGGCCGTCCCGCGCCGCCTCGCACACCGTGTCGGTGATCAGAGCGGTGGCCTCGGGAACGTTGAGCTTCACGCCGCGCGCGCGGCGGGCCCGGGCCAGTTCCGCCGCCGTGAAGATCAGCAGCCGGTCCCGCTCGGTGGGTGTCAGTCGCATACGGCCTCGTCTGTGAGGGGAAGGGCGGGCGGCGGCCCTACGGGCGCGGTTCGGCCATCGTGGAGCAGTGGATGCCGCCGCCCCCGGCCATCAGCCGGTCGACGTCGAGCTGCACCACGGTCCGGCCGGGGAAGGCGGCCGCCAGGGCCCGCTTCGCCGCCGCGTCCTTCGCGGAGTCCCCGAACTGGGCGGTGATGACGGCCCCGTTGACCACGTGGAAGTTCATGTACGAGTCGACGAACTCGGGGTTCTTCGAGCGCGTGGTGTCGGGACCGTCGACCTTGATGACGGTCAGTCGCCGGCCCCGGGCGTCCGTGGCCGCGGAGAGGATCGAGAACTGCTGCCGGGCATCGCGCGCCCAGATGTCGTCGCGGCCCGCCGGCGGCACCTGGACCATGACCACCCCGGGTCGGATGAAGCGCGAGGTCACGTCGATGTGGTCGTCGGTGATGTCCTTGCCCTTGATGCCCGGCACCCAGATCATCTTCTCGGCGCCGTACGCGTGCAGAACGGCGTCCTCGACCTCGGCCCGGCTCCAGCCCGGGTTGCGGTTCTTGTTGACGAGGCTGCTCTCCGTGGCCATCACGGTCCCGTCGCCGTCGGTCTCGATCGACCCGCCCTCGCCGACGAAGTCCGTCTTGCTGAAAGGGAGATGGGCCTCGTAGGCGACGCTCTCCGCGACGTGACGGTCGTAGGAGTGGGCCTGCTTGTTGCCCCAGCCGTTGAAGTTCAGGCCGATCGCGTCGATCCCGCCGCGGCCGTCCCGGCGGAAGACCGGTGCGATGTCGCGCATCCAGAGGTCGTCGGTGCCGATGGCGGTGGTCACGGTCACGCCCGGGCCGCACCAGGAGCGGGCGGTGGAGGCGGTGTACGAGTCCGGCGCGCACATCGTGACGGGCTCGTAGCGCGCGATCGTCTTCGCGATCAGCGCGATGTCCTCCTGGACCCCGGCCAGTGCACGGCCGCCCCAGATGGAGGAGCGCGAGGGCCAGGACATCCAGGTGCGGGTGTGGGGGACGTCGTCGTGGTCCACCCGCCAGCGCTGCACCGCCGGGCTCGGCGCCCGGAGCGCCCCCGGCGCCGCGGCGGCCGCGGTACCGAGGGCGACCCCCGCCGCTCCGAGTCCGGCGGCCCCCAGGACACGCCTGCGGGAGGGGGCGGAGCCGAAGAGCCGGCCGAGGAGGGAGCGGCTGTCGTCGGGGGAGTCGTGCATGGGTGAGCCTCCGGAGCAGGTGGGGGTGCCGAGAGCGGCCATGACCGGACTCTGTCACTGACTGAAAATTCAGTCAAGGCGCGAGGCGTGCGTGATCCCTGCCGAGGGCGGGGACCTCGTACGAGGCCTGCGGCTCAGGCGGTGCGGGAGAGGCGGTCCAGTTCGGCGGCGATGGACGACACCATCAGCTCGCGGGCGTGCGCGAGGGGCAGGCTGCCGCTGAGCCAGCGCGAGCTCAGCCCCTCCACCAGGGCGGTCAGCCGCTCGGCGGCACCGGAGAGGGCGGCGGCCGGGGCCATGGGGCGGGCCTGCCCGAGCAGCTCGCCCACTTCCTGGATCCACACGCGGGTGGCGCCGGCGAGGTCTTCCCGCAGGTCGGGGTCGAACACCGCGCTGGCGCGCAGCTCTCCCCAGGCGGTGCTGTTCTCCCGTACCGCCGGGTCGTCCTGGAACTCCAGCAGGAGCGTCTGCTCCAGCTCGCCCAGGGCGTCGAGCGGCGGATCGGAGGGGTCCCGCTCCGTGGTGTACCGGCCGGCGCGGTCGTTGATGAACTCCAGGGTGGCGCGGAGGATCCCCGCGCGGTCCTTGAAGTGGTAGTAGATCAAGGCCGTGGACACGCCCGCCTCGGCGGCGAGCTCCTCCACGCGCAGGCCGCGGACGCCGCGCCGGGCGATGACCCGCGCGGCGCCTTCCATGATTGCCGTTCGACGATCAGCCACGGTCCGACACCTTACCGGGCGGTTCCCGGCACTCGCGCGGACAGGGTGACCGAAAGTCCGGTCAGTAGTCGCTGTGGACGAAGATCCGGGAGGGCAGCGTGGCGAGACCGTCCAGCTGGGCCGGAGACATGCTGATGCGGAAGTCCTCCAAGGCGTGCGCACCTGCCAGTGGGACGACGTCGACGGTGCCTGCCAGAGCCGCCTTTCCCCAGAACGCGCATTCGGTGAGGCGGGGGAAGGTGTGGGGCAGGATGTCGATGATCTTCTGTGCGCCGAGTGCGTCGTCGATGCCGCTCACGTCGAGATGCGTGAGTTCCGCCAGGACGGTGTCGGACGGGAGGACGTCGAAGGAGGCCGCCCCCAGGGTGAGCCGGGAGAGCGCCTGAAGGGAGGAGAACTCCTGCCAGTCCTCGGCCGTCGCAGAGCCGGAGAACCCGAGGGATCTGAGCAGGGGGAAGCGGCCGATCCCCTTGAGTTCGAACCGATGGGGGAAGTGGCTGAACATCTGGAGGTTCTCGAGGGGAGCGTGCGGAGGGAAATCGGCCGGCGACCAGCTCTCGAGCTCCACGGCGGACACCGAGAGGCTGCAGAGGTCGGGCAGCTGCCACAACGGACCGAGGTCCACGTCCGTGGTGATGCCGATGAACAGGTTTCGGAGGGGGAGCGCGGTGAGCGGGGAGAGATCGGTGACCGGGCTGCAGTGGAGAGCGGTGAACGTTTCGAGGCGGGTCTGGCCCTCCAGGAACGACAGGTCCGGCAGGTCGCGATCTTTGAGCTGCAAGCTCGTCAGCGCGTGCCGGGAGAGGTAGGAGGCGAGTACCTCCCACGAGGGGTCGCCCCTGACGTCCAGGGATTTCACGGATACCCCCAGCCGCTCCAGGAGGCGCACCTGCTCATCGGACGTGACGGTGAAATCCAGGTCCTCCGGGTTCAGTCGCGCGATGATCTCCTCCGCGTACCGCGCGGTGTCGAAGCGCGACCAGGCCCACACGAGCTGACTGCGGACCCTGAGGGGTGATTCCCGTTCGGCGGCGTACCGTGCCAGGAACGGAATCGTGGCGTCGGACACGACGTGGGAGGCCGCGATGACCACGTGGCGCGCCGCGTCCGCCGAACCGACGGCGTCCGGGCCGGGTAGCAGGTCCAGGATCAGGGGACCCACTTGTGCCAGTGCCCGGGCCTCGTCCTCGTCGTTCGGCGGGATCAGTCGGGCGGTGCGTTCCTCCACGGCCGCGCGGACGGCCGGTTCCAGCGTCGTGGCGTGCTCCAGGCAGGCCGCGGCGAGGAGGTAGACGCGGAAGCGGATGCGTTCCTCCTCGGTGCCGTCGCCGAGGGCCAGCATGTCCTGGAAGAGGGTCACCCGCTCGCGCGGCCGGGCCAGGGCGACCGCCATGCGGATGACGTCCTCCCACTGGTCGTCCGCGGCGTGCGCCGCGAGCAGCCCGAAGTCGCCCTCCTCCACCGCCGCCCGCGCGCCCAGGAAGTCCTGGAAGGTGCGGTGGATGAAGTCCACCGTGTCGGGGGCCGACTCGCGGAGCAGGCCGCTGCGCTGGAGGAAGTGGTCGAAGACGGCCGGAGCGTCACCCAGCGCCGCCGCCTCCGGGACCGCCGGGAGGGCCCGGCCGATGATGGCTTCGGCCTGGGAACGGTCCATCTCCGTACGGCCGTTCTTGATCAGCCAGTACGCGAGCCGCTGGAGGAGTTCGAGCTGCGGCTCTTCCCGGAGGTCGGGGACGTCCATGTCCCGCTCGCGGTCCCGGCGGCTTACCAGCATGGACAGCGCGGCCTCGTACAAGTCCTTCCGGCCGTACGGGAGATAGCCCCGGCGGTCGCGGTGGAGCGCGCAGATCAGGCTGCACATCAGGGGGTTGGTGGCCAGCCTGCCGAGGTCGGCCTTGGCACCGACTGCGGCGAGGAGCTGTGCCTCGTACGCGTCGAGTTGGGCTGTCTCGGCTGCGGATTCGGAGCCGTCGCGGGCGGCCGCGTGCCAGCGCCTGATGAAGGTGGCGGTGTCGGAGCGCCCCATGGCGGACAGCACCAGTTCGCCGAACCCCTCCTCGGCCAGCCAGTCCTGGCCCACGGCCGACGGGCGCGAGGTGACCAGCCAGCGGTTGCCGGTGGCGTCGTACGTGTCGATGAGGTCCCTCAGCCAGCGGCGGGTCCGCTCCCGCTCTGCCTCCGGTACCTCATCGATGCCGTCCACGAGGACCAGCCCCCGCCCGGCGGTGAGCACCCGGTGTTCCCATCCGACGGGCTGGGAGCCGGCGAGGGGGCAGCCGATGGCGGCCAGGAAGTCCTTGGGGGCCGGCAGGCGCTCGCCGTGGCGGGTGAGGGTGCGGAGCGGGAGCACGAAGGGGATCCGGTCGCGGAGGTACGCGGGCCGGTCCGGGCGGTCCTGCTGCGCGGCGGTGACCGCCAGCCACTGGACGAGCGTGGTCTTCCCGGAACCGGCCTCGCCCCGCAGGAGGACGCGGGGGGTGCGGGCCAGTGCCTGGTCCGCGGGCTGGGGTTCCCGGGTCCGCTGCACCGCGAGGAAATCGTCCGCGGTCTCGTAGGCGTCCCAGGAGATCTCCGAGCGCCCCAGCGGCGCCGCCTCCAGGCTCAGGTACGCCACGTCCAGCGGCCAGCGCGTGGGTGAATTGCTCAGGTCGATGCCGTAGATGGTGAGCTTGGAGTGCTTCTTCGCCACGTAGGGGAGGTACGTCGCCTCGAACGCCGCGTCCGCCGCGTCGGGGAGCGGGGTGCGGCGGATCAACTCGTCCGTCTTCGCCGTCAGTTCGTGGACCGCACGGGTCTGGCCGACCAGGGCGCGGGCCGTGAAGGTCTTGCGCTGGGTGAAGAACTCCAGGATGTGCAGGGAGGCGACGCCGAGCAGGGCCTCGTAGAAGTGTGTGGCGTCGGCGGAGAGGTGGCGCTCCGGGCGGTCGGCCGCGCGGCGCAGTTCGCGGGCGAAGGCCTCCGGGCCGAGGCGGACGGCGTCGACGTCCGTGATCGTGAGGTCGCCGAGGGCGTGCAGGGTCGCGGCGAGGGCGTCGGTGACGGCGTTCTCCTCGTCCGCCGGGATCCGGCGTTCGCCCGTGCTCAGGGCCTGCTGGACCAGGGTGGCGGCCAGGGTGCGCACGTCGGACTCGGTGAGGGTGCGCTTCTCGCCCTTGAAGGAGACGTACCCGGAGAGCCGTACCGGCTTGTCGACCAGCCCCGCCCCGGGGGCGTCGGCGACGAAGAACTTCCTGACGAGCGGCCCGATCACGGCCGTCGCCAACTTGAGCCCGATGGCTGTGGGTTCCACGTGTGCCCCCCGTAGAGCTGTGCCGGTGCCGCCCGACGCGATTCTAGAGTGCGCCGGGCTCGGACCGTTGGGAGAGCGGGCTACGGCATCATGGCCCGTGGAACGGCTGAGGGGGGATCGCGGTGGCACAGGACGAGGTGCGCGGCAGCGTCGTGGTGGCCGGGCGGTACCGCCTGGAGGACCGGCTGGGCCGGGGCGGGATGGGTACCGTGTGGCGGGCCACCGACGAGCTGCTCGGGCGTCCGGTCGCCGTCAAGGAACTGCACGTGGGCGAGGGCGACGGGGACGGTGTGGCCGCGGGGGCGCTGCGCGAGGCGCGCGCCGTGGCGCACGTGCGCCACCCCCATGTCGTCGTGGTCCACGACGTCGTCGAACACGACGGCCGTCCCTGCATCGTCATGGAACTGGTCGACGGCGGTTCGCTCGCCGACCTGGTCTCCGCGGGGAAGACCCTCACTCCGGTCGAGACCGCCAGGACCGCACTCGCCCTGCTCGGCGCCCTGACCGCGGCGCACGGCCGGGGGGTGCTCCACCGGGACGTGAAGCCCGCCAACGTCCTCATGGAGGCGGGGACCGGCCGGGTGGTGCTCACCGACTTCGGCATCGCCCGGTTCTCCGGGGCCACCACCATCAGCGAGACGGGCGCCTTCGTCGGCTCGCCCGAGTACACCGCTCCCGAGCGGATGCAGGGAGCCGCGGCCGGGCCGGCCGCCGACCTGTGGTCGCTCGGCACGCTCATGTGCACCGCGCTGACCGGGGAGTCCCCCTTCCGCCGCGATTCGCTGGGCGGCGTCCTGCACGCCGTCGTGTCCGGGGAGATCCGGACGCCCGCCCAGGCCGGGCCGCTCCTGCCGGTCATCCGGGGGCTGCTGGAGCGCGACCCGGAGCGGAGGATGGCGGCGGCCGAGGCGGACCGGCTGTTGTCGGCGTACCTGTCGGGCGGCAGCCCGGTCGGGTCGGCCGGGCGGATGACCGTACCCGTACCCGTACCCGTACCCGTACCCGTACCCGCGAGCGGTCCTGCGGATGTGGGCCGTGTGCCCGTACCCGCCGACCGTGTGCCCCTGCCCGCCGGCGGGACGCCCGCATCCGTGCCCGCGGACGGCGCCGCCCCCGCCGCCGGATCCACGCCCGCGCCGGGGTACGAGGGGCTGACGGCCCCGGCCGTGGCTCCGCGCCCGACGGCCAGGCAGCGGGTCGCCACCCGGCGGGGCCTCGGCCTCGGGGTGGTCGCGGCCGTCGTCGTCCTGGTGGCGGGCGGGGTGGTGGTGGGAGCCGACCCGCTGCGCTCGCTGTTCGGAGTGGTGGAGGAGCACGGGGGGACATCGAGCGCGCCGGTGGCGCCCGGCGGCTCCGCGAGCCCGCCCGTGACCCCGGGCGGGGGCGGCTCCACGCCGAGTCCGGTGAGTGTGGCCCCGGGCGCGCCGCCCTCCGGGTACCGGACCTTCGCCGATCCGCAGGGCTTCGCCATCGCCGTGCCCGAGGGGTACCAGCGGGCCACCGACGACCAGCGGGTCTTCTACGTCTCCCCGGACGGGGCCTTCCGCGTCGGGATCCGGGTGAAGATGCCGGTGCCCGGCGGTCCGCTCGGGGTGATGCGGCAGGCCCACGCCAAGGGCCCGGACACCAACCCCGGTTACCGCGGCGGCACGGTCGTCTCCACGACCCACCACGAACTCCCGGCGGCGCTGTGGGAGTTCACCTGGAACGGCTTCGACCCGGCCGAGGGGCCCCGGCACACCTACGACCTCTGCTGGGACCAGAACGGCCGGATGTACGACATCTGGGTCTCCGCCCCGGTGGACGAACTGGCCGCGGCCAAACGGCACTTCGACACCGCCGTGGCCACCTTCGTCCCCGGCGCACCCGGGTCCGTCACCCCCTGATCCCGCCTTCCCGGGGCCCCGGTCAGGTGCGCAGCACCACCAGCCCGTCCTGACCGTCGGCCGTCCGCAGGCTGCCCGGGACCAGTGGGCCGTAGGTGCGCGGGAGCGCCAGGCCCGGGGCTCCGTCGCCCTGGGGGGCGTCGAAGAGGTATGCCGCCTCCGAGGCGCTGTCGCTGACCAGGTGCGGCCCGTCCGCCCCGCCGGTGGCCCGTGTGAGCGGGGTCCGGAAGACCCTGCGCAGCTGGCGCAGGGTCTCCGCCGTGACCGGCACGGGCATCGGCTGCGGTTCCGGCTCCGGCCGGCGTTCCGGACCGCAGGCCCCCGCCGCTTCCTCCGCGCGGTCCGCGCCGCCCGTCGCCTCCGTGCCGTCCGGCGGGATCGCCCCCGCCAGCAGCAGCGCCAGGAGCACCGGAACCGCCTTCAGCCGGAGCGCCTCGGTGGCCCGGCCCAGCCGGTGCGCGTGCCCGCCGGGCAGGGACAGGGCGAGGCTGCCCGCCGCGTCGCCGAGCGCGAGGGGGACCGCCGCGCACACCACGCCGGGGGCGTACTCGCGCAGGTCGAAGACGGGGGCGCCCGGGGCCACCGCGTCGAGCGCGCTGAACAGGGCCCGGCTGTCGGTGATGGTCCGCTCGGTGAGCCGGGCGGGCCGGTGCCGGGCCACGTGGTCGGCGCGGCCGTCGTGGTCGAGCTGGCTCAGCAGGCACTTGCCCACCGCGCTGGCGTGCGCGGCGTCCCGGAAGTCCACCCACTCCCGTACCGGCGGGGCGCCGGGACCGTCCGCCATCTGGGTGATCCGGACCTCCCCCTCCGCGTACCGGCTCAGGTACACGGCCGCACCCGCGCTGTCCCGCGCCAGGGCCAGCGTGCGCTGCAACTGGCCCGCCAGCCCCCGGCCGCCCGGGGCCGCGAGCCGGTCGAGGGCCGGCCCCGGGGCGTAGACCCCGACGCCGGAGCGGTACGCGTACCCCTCCTCGCAGAGCATCGACAGCAGCGGCCGGAGCTCCGCCTCGGCCAGACCGGCCTCCCGCCCGAGCCGCCCGGCCCGTACGCCGAGCGGCCGCCGCTGCAGGACCCGTACGACGGCCAGGGCGCGCCGGGCGGCCGCCAGGGCCTCGCCCCCGCCGGGCTGGACCACGGTCCCGCGGGCCGCGGCCGTCAGCGCGGGGTGGCGCAGCGGGCCCGAACCCAGCCGGCCCGCCCCCGGCCGGGGCGGCCGCACCGGAGCGGCCGGCGGCCGGAACGCGTCCAGCGCCCGGGACACCCCGGGCCTGGGCAGCGGCACCGGGCCCAGGTCGGGGTCGTCGAGCTGGTCGACGTAGCGCAGGACGGCCGCCTGCGCGCACAGCCGTACCTCGCGCAGCTCCCGCCGCCCGCTCGGCCGGAAGCGGCGCCGGCCCAGCTCCCGGGCCCAGACCCGGGCGTCGTGGTGCTCGCCGCGCCGGGAGTGGTCGAGGAAGAGGCAGTACGCGGCGTGCGCGGTCCGGCTGCGCCCGGACCCGGCGGCGAACTGCCACCAGAACCGGGCTCCTTCGCGCAGTCCGGCCAGGTGCAGCAGACAGCCGAAGACCACGGCTCCGGGCAGGTCGGCGTGGCCGCCGCTCTCGAAGGCGTCGAGCCGCTCCCGGGCCCCCGTGGCGCACACGGAGGCCAGACAGGCGGCCTTGAGGTCGCGTCCGGCCCGCTCGGAGTCCAGCGGCAGGTCGCGCAGGGGGTCGCTCCAGCCCAGCGTGCGGCGCCGGGCATGGGTTCCGCCGCGCCTGGGAGCCGGGGCGGGGAGCGGCTTCGACCCGGCGGCGGTGAAGTCGGCTCCGCGCAGCAGCCGGGCCTCCGCCGCGCCCAGGTCGTAGTGCGGATAGCGGTCGCGCACGCTCGCCCGGGCCAGGAACTGCTCCAGGGAGCGCGGGAGTCCGCCGTCCTCGCGGCGGATTCCGCGGCTCGTGTTGCGGTTCATGACTCGGCCGAGGTGTCGAGCAGGCGGGCGAGCCGCCGCTGGGCCTGGCCGAGCTGCGAGCGGACCGTGGCCTCGTCCACACCCATGATCGCGGCGGCTTCGCCGGGGGTGCACTGGAGCCCGTACCGCAGCAGCACGGCGTCGCGCTGCCGTTCGGCGAGCCGGGAGACGGCGGAGTAGAAGCGGATGGTGTCGGTGAGCACCTCGTACTGGTCGGCTTCCGCGTGGGCCTGCTTGAGCGCTGCCTCGAAGGCACTGGTGTCCACCGGCTCCGGCCCGGGGCCGCGGCGGAACTGCCGGTCGATCAGGCGCTGTTTGAGGACGGTCCACGCGTAGGCGTCGAGCCGGTCCATGTGCAGCATCCGCAGCCATTCGCACATGATCGAGTCGAAGGCGGCGTCGACCGCTTCCTCGGCCGCCGCGTCCGAGCCCAGCTGCAGGTACGCGAACCGCATGTAGGCCGGGCGCCGGTCGGCGTGGAAGGCCCAGTACGACAGGCGTGCCGTCGCATTCCACTGGCTCATGGGCGCCGGCCGCCGTCGCCGGCTCGGCAGACCCACGGCTCCGCCACCGGACTCCTCCGGAAGACCGCTGCCATCGCTCACCGCTCCACCCCATCCCGTGTGCGGGGCAAGGAAATCAGCGCGGGCGCACTCGGAGGGCGCAGAGACGAAAGCTGGAAGAATTACGTTCGGTGATGATCGCGTGATGATCGATGTCGATCGCACGCGCGCCCAACCAGCGCAAACGCATATGCCGTTCTCCTGTGCGTTCGTTTCGCGCCCCGCCGGAGAGCACGGCGTGTGACCATCCCAAGATTCACTCGTTTGTCGGAGAGTGGGCACAACACAGCGATTCGGCTCCACCGCCGTGGAGCAGGCCGAGGCCGTCCTCGTCGAGCACTACCCCCAACTGGTACGGCTCGCCTACGTGACGCTCCCGGTCACGCTCGGCCGCCATACCCGGGTCCTCCTCGCGCACAAGGCGGTCCAACGGGCCCTGCCGCGCGGCGGGCTCGGCACTGCACAGCCGGCCCCGGCCGGTCCCGACGGGCCGGGCGGCCCCCTGGCCCAGGTGCGCGTACGGGTCCTGCGCGCGAGCCTCGCTCCGTCCGGCCGGGCCCGACTCGCCGCGGCCGGGCTCGGGTGGCCGCCGGTGCCGCCCTTCGTCTGGGGGCTGCGGCTGTGGCCCCCGGCGGGCGGGATCGACGAGCCGGCCCGGGTGCTGGGTGCGGCCCCGGGGCCGGTCCGGGCGGCGTTCGTCCTGCACGGCATGGACGGCCTGCCCGAGGAGGCGGTGGCCAGGCTCCTCGGCGCGGCGGGGGTCGCCGACCCGGCGGACGCCGTGCGCGAGGCGCTGGCCGCTTGGCGGGAGTGGGCGGGCGGTGCCCCCGGACCCCTGGGGGCGGGCACCGGGCCGTGGACGGGAGCGGCGCCGTCGGCGGCGGGACCGCACGCCGTGCGCGACGGTGTTCCGGCGGCGGGGCGCGGACCGTGGGCCGGTTCCGGTTCCGGTTCCGGTTCCGGATCCGGAACCCGTGCGGGGGAGGCCGGTGGGGAAACGCTCCTGCGGGGGCCGGGCGGCGTCGCGTTCGATGCCGCCGTGGTCAGTGCCCGCCCCACCGACCTGCTGCGCCGGCGGCGCCGGACCCGGGCGGGCTGGACCGCCGCGGTCGCGCTGGTTCTGGCCGCCGGGATCCTCGCGGCCGACGGGTCGGCGCCCCGCCCCGACGCGTCGCCGCTCGCCGGACCGGCCGCCGCCGGGGCGCTGGACCCCGCCCGGCTGGTCCGCGTGCCCGCCGAGGCCTGGGCGGACACCGCCCGCGTCGACTTCACCGCCTGGCCCGCGCGCGGCGCCCGCACCGCCGACCGGGGTCTGCTCGCCCGCGCCCTGGCGGCCTGGGCGGCCCGGCCCCGGGAGGTGGCGGTGACGGCCGCACCGGGGACGGCCACCGACGCTCCGCTGCGCGCGCCGCAGCTGCTGTACGCGGGGGACGTCGCCGGGCGGGCGGTCGTGCTGCTGCTCGACGGGGACCGGGTGGTCCGCTACGGCGAACCGGCGGACGGCACCGCCGGGCCGCGCGGCCGGGAGCTCGACTTCGCCCGTACCGACGAGGCGAACGTGACCACAGCCGCCGCGCTGACCCTGAGCCGCTCCCCGGAGAAGGGGGAAGAGAACGGGGACGGGAAGGGGAGCGGGAACGGCAGCGCGGACGGGGGCCGGGCCCGGTACCTGCTCGCGCCGTGGATCGCCCGGGCCGGCACCCGCGACCTGCTCCGGACGGGGGAGGGGACCACGCCCCTGGCGGTCTCCGCCGACGGGGTCACCGAGGAGACCGCGGTGCCCCGTACGGGCGACGCCGGCGGAGCCTGCGCCGCGTGGCCCGTGCTGGAGCTGACCTCCTCCGCCCGCATCGTGGAGAAGCACGCCTTCGTCCTCGCCGACCTGGGCGCACTGACTCCCGTACACCTGACCTACACGCCGCTGCCCGACGGTCCGGGCGCGGTGGCGGCACGCCAGCCGCGCGAGGCCACCGGCCCGGCCGCGCGGGCGGCGTGGGCGCCGGTCGCCTGCCGGCTGCGGGAGTACCGCGCCGGCGGGGTACGGGCCGTCAACATCTGGGACTTCGCCGGCTCCGACCTCCCCGACGGCGCGGGCCGGGCCGTCTGGACCTGCACCCGGGCCTCCGGCTGGGCCGGCCCGGGCGACGTCCTGGTCCAGCTGCGCCTGCCCGCCGGGGCTCCGCAGGACGTGGCGCGGTCCCAGGGGACCGCGGCGTGCGGACGGTTCGGGCAGCACCTGCTCGCGGGCACCCGGTGGAGGTCGCCGGCCGGCCGCTGGTACCTGCTGGCGGCCGGCAGCCGCGAGGTCGCGGGCATCACGGCGGCCGGCGCCGTCCGCGCGGAGGTCGCCGGCCGGACCCTGGCCGTCCCCGTCGCCGGTCCGCAGGGCCCTGCGGCCACCCTGACGGGCAGGCTCGCGAGCGGGGTCCGGATCACCGCGATCGACGGCGCCCGGGGCGGCCGCGACTGACCGCCCGCCGCCGTGTCCCACGGGGGTGGACGGCGGTTCGGCTGCTGCCCGGCCCGCTGTACCATGGCCGCAGCGCGAGGGCCGTGACGGAGAGGTCACAGTCCTCGCTTTTGCGTTGCACCCGTCAGTTCTGCGCTGTACCCCCCAGTCCACCCCGAAGAAATGCGGCGCGTGGCGTTTCGGCGGTTCGATACGATGAACCGCACGTCACGTTGTACCGGCATATATGAAATGGAGCATCCGAGGATGGCTCGACACCTGATCACCAGCGCGCTTCCCTACATCAACGGGATCAAGCACCTGGGCAACATGGTCGGGTCGATGCTTCCGGCGGATGTGTACTCCCGGTACCTCCGCCAGCGCGGCCACGACGTCCTCTACATCTGCGCCACCGACGAGCACGGCACCCCCGCCGAGCTCGCCGCGAAGGCGGCCGGTCTCTCGGTCGCCGAGTTCTGCGCGCAGGCCCACGACGCCCAGAAGGCGGTCTACGACGGCTTCGAGCTGTCCTTCGACTACTTCGGCCGCAGCTCCTCGGCGGAGAACCGCGAGATCACCCAGCACTTCGCGCGCCAGCTGGAGAAGAACGGCTTCATCGAGGAGCGCGCGATCCGGCAGGTCTACTCGCCGGTCGACGGCCGCTTCCTGCCGGACCGCTACGTGGAGGGCACCTGCCCGCACTGCGGCTACGACAAGGCCCGCGGCGACCAGTGCGAGAACTGCACCCGCGTCCTGGACCCCACGGACCTGATCGAGCCCCGCTCGGCCATCTCCGGCTCCACCGAGCTGGAGGTCCGCGAGACCAAGCACCTCTTCCTCCTCCAGTCCAAGCTCCAGCACGAGGTCGAGGCCTGGGTCGCGGAGCACGAGGAGGAGTGGCCGCAGCTCGCGTCCTCCATCGCCCGCAAGTGGCTGACCGAGGGCCTGCACGACCGCGCCATCACGCGCGACCTCGACTGGGGCGTCCCGGTCCCGGCCGACACGTGGCCCGAGCTGGCCGCCGACGGCAAGGTGTTCTACGTCTGGTTCGACGCCCCGATCGAGTACATCGCCTCCACCAAGGAGTGGTCGGACGCCGACCCGGCGAACCGCGACTACAAGTCCTGGTGGTACGAGGCCGAGGACGTCCGCTACACGCAGTTCATGGCCAAGGACAACGTCCCGTTCCACACGGTGATGTTCCCCGCCACCGAGCTCGGCACCCGCGAGCCCTGGAAGAAGGTCGACTACGTCAAGGCCTTCAACTGGCTGACGTACTACGGCGGCAAGTTCTCCACCTCGCAGAAGCGCGGCGTCTTCACCGACCAGGCGCTGGAGATCCTCCCGGCCGACTTCTGGCGCTACTTCCTCATCGCCAACGCGCCCGAGTCCGACGACTCCTCCTTCACGTGGGAGCACTTCGCGGCCACGGTGAACAAGGACCTCGGCGGCACCCTCGGCAACTTCGTCAACCGCGTCCTGACCTTCTCCCGCAAGAAGTTCGGCGACGAGGTCCCGGCCGGAAACCCCGCGGGCGAGGCCGAGGCCAAGCTGGGCGCGCAGATCGCCGAACTGCTGGCCGAGTACGAGGGCCACATGGACGCGCTCCAGTACCGCAAGGCCGCGGCCGCGCTGCGCGCCCTGTGGTCCGCCGGAAACGCCTACCTCGACGAGAAGGCCCCCTGGACGGAGGTCAAGACCGACCTGGAGGGCGCCGCGCTCACCCTGCGCACCGCGATGAACCTCATCCACCTCTACGCGGTGGTATCCGAGCCGTTCATCCCGGCCTCCGCGCGCGCCATGCGCTCCGCGTTCGACCTCGCCGACGACACGGCCACCTGGGTCACCCCCGAGCAGGCCGCGTCCCTCGACGCGGTGCCGGCGGGCACCCCGTTCACGGTTCCGCCGGTGCTCTTCCCGAGGGTCACCGAGGACGACCTGGAGTCCTACCGCGAGCGCTTCGGCGGCAACCCCGAGGCCTGAGCCGGACGGGCCCTCAGCGGCCCAGGCATCAACTTACGCAGGGGCGCGGCCCGTTGGGGTCGCGCCCCTGCGCGCGTTCCTCACGGCCGTACGCCGCCGAACGCCCGCGGGTTGAAGCGGGTCAGCGCGTGCTCCGCGCGCAGGGATTCCAGCCGCCGCAGCGCGTCCGCACCGTAGAACCCCTCCAGCAGCTCCGCGTCGAGCTCGTGGGAGCCGTACAGGTACGGGCGCCCCTTGGCCTCCGCGCAGGCCGCCAGCAGCGCGCGCAGCACCCGGCGGGTCTCGGCCACCGCGTGGGAGTCGGACGCCTCGATGGTGGTGAACACGCCGATCCCGTACTGGACCGGTGTGTCGAGCGACGGGGCGAAGACGAAGGGCGTCGCCGCTTCGGGGCGGCCGATGACCAGGAAGTACAGACTGATCAGGTGGTCCGCGAACGGGGACTCGCGGGTCAGTTCCTCCAGGGTCTTCGTGATCCCCTCGAAGCCCGCCTCGTCGAAGACGTAGTCGGCCCAGAGGTTCACGAGGGATGCGTCCTGGAGGACGGGCAGCAGGTGCCGGTCGACCTCCTCGTGCAGCAGCAGGGAGTAGTCGGGGGCGGGCAGCACGGTGCCCGGCTCGCCGGCCTCCACGGCTTCCGCCGCCTCCGCCGCGAGGGCGATCTGCGAATACCAGGCGGCCCGGTCGTACATGCCGAAATAGCCGGACACCGCGGGATCGGCGGCGACGCCCTTCATGAATTCCGCGAGATCGGAGATTCCCGTGTGCGGAATCCTGGATACGGGAGTGACCGCCCGGTACGGCACGGTGCGGAGCACGGCGTTCCTGATGAAACCGACTTGTCCCAGGCCGCCCAGGGCGAATCGGAACAGCTCGGAATTCTCCTCGCGGGAGCACGTGCGTGAGCGTCCCGTTCCGTCGACGAGTTCGATCTCCTCCACCTGGTCGATCTGAAGTCCCGACCGCAGGGAACCGTGTCCGAAACCTCCGATGGACAGCGTCCCGCCCACCGTGAGATTCAGATAGCTGGGCAGGACGGGGTTGGCCCGGCCGTGCCCGTTCAGCCATTTCTCCAGCGCCAGCCAGGTGATTCCGCTCGGGACCTCCACAAGGTGCCCCTCGCCCGTGAAACGGGGCTCCGCGTCCTCGCGGGAATTGTCCAGCACGGTCCCGGTCGCGAGCGTCTGGGTATTGCACGAGCGGCCGGCTCCCCGTACGGCCGTGTCCTTGCCGGATGCGGCCGCCTCGGCCATGAGGTCGCCGATCTCGCCGTCCGCGCCCTCCCGGACCACCCTTCCGGGGGTGAGGGAGAGGGACCGCCCGAAATCGGTGCTGAATGTGCTCATCGTGTGCCACCTTTCCCGGAATTCATTCCGGGTCGCGCCGCATGGTGCCTGCCGAATGGGGCGGCAGGTTGCCGGAGTCGAAGAAGTCAGGGGAGGGTAACCGGCTCCGTCCCCGCTCCGGAAGGCCGCAGGGCGCTCGCGGGCCGTCGGCCCTAGGGATGCTCCATGCGGGCTCTATCAGCCCCTGTCAGGCTTCGGGAAAGGCTGACCGCAGTGCGACTGACGGGCGGAGGTAAACTGCTTTGCTTACACGCAGTGAAGAAAAGGACAGGTCGGAAATCCGGCAGGACTTCATCTCGGATTACGACGGGCTCGCCGACGAGTGGTGGGATCCCAGGGGTGCGCTCGCACCACTGAGCTGGATCGCCCGGGCCCGCGCGCAATTCGTCCCCTCCGCGCGGAACGAGCAGGCCGCCCTGCTCGACATCGCCTGTGGCGGGGGGCTGTTCGGCCCGCACGCGGCGGCCAAGGGCTACCGCGTCGTCGGCGTCGACCTGTCGGAGATGTCGCTCCGCGAGGCACTGCGGCACGGGTTCGACGAGGTCGTCCGGGCCGACGTAGCCACACTCCCCTTCGAGGACGAGTCGTTCGACGTGGTCACCGCCGGGCAGTGCCTGGAGCACGTACCGGATCCCTACGCCGTGGTGGCCGAGGCGTGCCGGGTGCTGCGCCCCGGAGGCACGCTGATCGTCGACACCATCGCCGACACCCGGATCGCCCGACTCGTCTCCATCACCCTCGCCGAGAACCTCCCCCTCCCCGGCCGGCCGCCCCGCGGCACCCACGACCACCGGCTCTTCGTCAACCGGGAGCGACTGACCCGGGCCGCCCGGGAGAACGGAGTCGAGCTCGAACTGCTCGGCCTGCGCCCCCGGATGCGCGAGATGGCCCGCTTCGCGGCCGGCCGGATCGACGAAGTGACCATGGTGCGCACGAAGTCCACGTCCGTCCTCTACCTGGGCGTGGGATCCAAGAAATGACCCTTCAGCAACAACCCGTGCAGCACGGTGCCGTACGGAGCTGGGTGGCCGGCGCACGGCTCAAGACCCTGCCCGTCACCCTCGCCCCGCTCGCGGTGGGCCTCGCCGTCGCCGCCGAGGCCGGGACCGTCGACCGGTGGCACGCCGCCCTGACGGCCGTGCTCGTCCTGGGCTTCGTCCTGGGGACCAACTTCTTCAACGACTACAGCGACGGGATCCGGGGCGTCGACGACCACCGGGCGGGCCCGGCCCGGCTGGTGGGCTCGGGACGGGCCACGCCCCGGCAGGTCTTCCGGCACGGACTGGTGCTGTACGCCGTGGGCGCACTGGCCGGGCTGGTCCTGGCCGTACTGGTCTCGTGGTGGGTGCTGGCGCTGACCGCGTCCCTCGCCCTCGGCGGCTGGTTCTACACCGGCGGGGCCCGGCCCTACGGCTACCGCGGGCTCGGCGAGGTCAGCATCTTCCTCTACCACGGCGTCGTCTTCGTGTGCGCCCCGGCCGCCGTCCAGCTCGGGCACGTGCCCCCGATCGCCCTCGGCGCGTCCGTCCCCCTCGGCTTCCTCGCGGTCGCGCTGCTGACCACGAACAACCTCCGCGACATCCCGACCGACGCGGCCGCGGGGAAGATCACCCTCGCCGTGCGGATGGGCGCCGGACCGACCCGGCGGTTCTACGCCCTCTGCGTCGCCGCGGCCTTCGTGTCCGCGCTGCTCCTCGCCTCCGCCCGCCCCGGCGCCTTCCTCGTCCTCGGCGCGGTCCCGGTCGCCGTCCTCCCGATGCGCCGGGTGCTGGGCGGAGCGGCCGGCCGCGAGCTGATTCCGGCGCTGGAGCACACCTGTCTGCTGCTGCTCGCGTTCGGGTCCCTGCAGGCGATCGGCCTGGCCCTGTGACGTCCATGAGGGGAACGATGCGTCCCGACCACGAAGTCCTCGTCATCGGCGCGGGGTTCTCCGGCATCGGAGCCGCGCTCGGCCTGCGCCGGGCGGGCATCGACGACTTCGTCGTCCTGGAGGAGCGGGACGACGTGGGCGGCAGCTGGTACGCCAACACGTACCCCGGCGTCGCCGTGGACATCTCCGCCTTCTCCTACTCCTTCGCCGCCGAACCCTTCGCGTCCTGGTCCCGGGTCTTCCCCCCGGGGGAGGAACTCAAGGCCTACGCCGACCACTGCATCGACGCGTACGCCCTGCGGCCCCACCTGCGCTTCAACTCCCGGGTCAAGCGCGCCTCCTACAGCGAATCGGCGCACGTGTGGACGGTGGTCCTCGGCGACGGCACCGCACTGACGGCACGCTTCGTCATCTGCGCCACCGGGTGGCTCACCAAGCCCAAGACGCCCGCCATCGCCGGCCTCGACACGTTCAAGGGCGACCTCGTGCACACGGCGCAATGGGACCAGTCCCTGGACCTGGACGGCAAGCGGGTGGGAGTCATCGGCACCGGGGCCTCGGCGGTCCAGATCGTCCCGGAGATCGCCGAGCGGACGGAGCAACTGCACGTCTACCAGCGGACCCCCACCTGGCTGCTCCCGAAGCCGGACTTCGCGGTGCCGGAGTCCGTCCGCCGGCTCTTCCGCAGGGTGCCCGCGACGCAGCGGACGATCCGGCTGCTCACCGACGTCGTGACCGAGCTCAGCTTCGTGATCGCCATGGTCCACTACCGGCGCTTCCCGTTCCTGGCGAAGGCCGGGGAGGCGGCGTCCAAGCTCTACCTGCGGAGTCAGGTCAAGGGCGACCGCACGCTGATGCGCAAGCTGACGCCCTCCTACCGGGTGGGCTGCAAGCGGCCGTCGCTGAGCAAGGGCTACTGGCGCACCTTCACCCGCGACCACGTCGAGCTCGTCACCGAGCCCATCGAGGAGATCACCCCGTCCGGCATCCGCACCGCGGACGGCGAGGAACAGGACCTCGACGTACTGATCCTGGCCACCGGATTCCACGTGCTCGACAACCTGCCCCCGTTCCCGATGCGCGGCCAAGGGGGCCGCGACCTCAAGGAGTTCTGGAAGACCGAGCGCTTCCAGACGTACGAGGGCACGTCGATCAAGGGCTACCCGAACCTGTGGTTCATCGTCGGCCCCTATTCCTTCACCGGCGGCTCCTGGTTCGGAATGATCGACTACCAGGTGACCCACGCCCTGAGGGTGATCGGCGAAGCCCGGCGGCGCCGGGCCACGGAAGCGGTCATCCGCCCGGAGAAGCACGACCGGTCCTTCCGCAGGAACCTGCGCCGCATGCGCAACACCGTCTTCCTCGACCCGAGTTGCCGGGGCACCCACAGCTACTACCTCGACGAGCACGGGGACGCACCGGCCGTCCGACCCGCCTCCACCTACGAAGCGGCCTGGCGGGCCCGCCACTTCGACCTGGACGACTACAGCTACGAACGATGATCCCGCGGCCGCCCGGCCGCAGGAGGAACCCATGCCTGGGAGGCAGATGTGACGCGTTTGAGCGAGGTGCGCGGGAGGGACCGCGCACTGTGCTTCCTGTACGGGGCGTCCGCCCTGATCGGTCTGATCGTCATGGGGTGGATGGCCGTCGCGTTCGTCGTGCAGAACGCCGACGCCGGTGCGCTGGGGGTCGTGGAGAACTTCCTCCGTGACTCGACGACCAACCTCGCGACCCGGTTCGTCTACATGGACCTGGTGCTCACCTGGGCGGCCGTCGGCGCGTACATGATCGTGGAGAGCCGGCGGTTCGGCATCCGGCACGTGTGGGCGTACATCGTCGGGGCACCGGCCATCGCCCTGATCGTGACCTACGGACTCTTCATGCTCGTCCGCCAGTTGAAGATCGCGGCCCTGCGTGAAGCCGAGGGGGCGCAGGCCGGAGGCGAACGGGCCCTCGCAGCAGAAGAGTTCACCGACCGGTCCGCCCCGCGGTCCCTGTCGGCGACGGGCTCGCAATGAGCGACGGGATGGCCCGCAAAGTCGCCCTGGTGACCGGAGCGGCCGGCGGCATCGGTTCGGCCGTGGTCCGGCTGCTCGCCGAGCAGGGCACGGTGGTGGCCGCCGTGGACCTGGACAACGGGCAGCTCTGGGAAACGGTCGAGAAGCTCACCGCCGAAGGCCTGCCGGTACGGGGCCACCCGGCCGACGTGACGTCGAGCGCCGACGTCGAAGCCGTGATCGATGCGGTGGAGGACCAACTGGGGCCCATCGACTACCTGGTGAACGCCGCCGGCGTGCTCCGCCTCGGCGAGGTCACGGACCTCAGCGACCAGGAGTGGTACCTCACCTTCGCGGTCAACGCGAACGGAGTCTTCTTCGTGTCCCGCGCGGTGGTCAGCCGCATGGTGGCGCGCCGCAGGGGTTCGATCGTCACCGTCGCGTCGAACGCCGCGGGCACCGCCCGCTCGCACATGGCCGCCTACGCCGCGTCCAAGGCGGCGGCGATCGCCTTCACCAAGTGCATGGGCCTGGAGGTCGCCCGGTACGGCGTCCGCTGCAACGTGGTCACCCCCGGTTCGACGGACACCCACATGCTGCACGGCATGCACGCCGACGGCAGCGCGGTCACCGCCTCCGTGGCGGGAAACCCGGACGCCTACCGGACCGGCATACCGCTGGGAAAGGTGGCGAGCCCCGAGGACGTCGCCCACGCCATCCGCTTCCTGCTGTCGGACGAGGCCGGGCACATCACCCTGCAGGGCCTGACCGTCGACGGCGGGGCCACCCTCGGGGTGTAGCCGGGCAGCCCCGGCCCCCCGCCGTACACCCGCTCCGCCCCGGGCGCGGCTCGCGTCCACGTCCACGCCCGAGCCCGGGTCCGCTCCGTCCACCGACCGCATCCCGAAAGGACCGACCACCGCATGGCAGGCCTCCCTTCCATCGATCCCTACCCGATTCCCCTGCCCGGTGAGTTCCCTCCCGCGGCGGTCGGCTGGCGGGTGGACCCGCGGCGCGCCGTGCTGCTCGTCCACGACATGCAGGAGTACTTCCTCCGGCCGTTCCCGCGGGGAACCTCCCCCCGGGACCCCCTCGTGAGCAACGCGACCCTGCTGCGCCGGCGCTGCGCCGAACTCGGCGTCCCCGTCGCCTACACGGCCCAGCCCGGCGGGATGACCCCCGCCGAGCGGGGCCTGCTCGCGGACTTCTGGGGCCCCGGGATGCGCACCTCCCCGGAACACCGCCAAGTCGTCGCGGGCCTCGAACCGGCCCCGGACGACTGGGTGTTCACCAAGTGGCGGTACAGCGCCTTCTTCAACTCCGGCCTGCTGGAACGGATGCGGACCGAAGGCCGCGACCAGCTCGTCATCTGCGGGGTCTACGCGCACGTGGGGGTCCTGATGACGGCGGTGGACGCGTTCACCCGCGACATCCAGCCGTTCCTCGTGGGCGACGCCGTCGCCGACTTCTCCGCCCCCTACCACCGGCTCGCGCTGGAGTACGCGGCCGAGCGGTGCGCGGCCGTCCTCACCACGGCCTCCGTGTGCGAGGCACTGGCCGGCGCCGTACCGGCGGGGGACCGGCGGTGAGCGGGCCGGGCAGGCCCGCATCCGGTGCGGATGCCGCCGCGGCCGGGCCGCCCGCCGCCGAGGCCGGGCCGCCCGCCGCCGTGGCCCCGGACCTCCTCGCCCGGGTCCTGGACGGCTCCGTGGGAGCCTTCGCCCTGCTGTACCGCCCGGAATCCACGGCCCCGGGCACCCTGGAAGTGCTGCTGGGCGACACGGCCGCCTGCGCCACCCTGGCGGACCTCCCGCTCACGGACCCCGCGGCACTGTCAGGCGGGGGCGAGGTGCTCGCCCTGGTGCCGTACCGGCAGATCACCGAGCGCGGGTTCGCCGCCCTCGACGACGGCGAGCCGCTCATCGCGCTGACCGTCGCCGAACGGCAGGACCTCCCGCTCGCCGCGGCCCTGCGCCGACTGCCCGACGACCCGGTCAAGGTCGAGTCCGAGGAGTTCGACCTCTCGGACGAGGCGTACGCGGACATCGTGCGCCGGGTGGTCGCCGACGAGATCGGCACCGGCGAAGGCGCGAACTTCGTGATCAAGCGGACGTTCACGGCCTGGCTGCCGGACTGCTCGGTCGTCGGCGCCCTGTCCTTCTTCCGCCGCCTCCTCGAACGGGAGGCCGGGGCCTACTGGACCTTCCTCGTGCACACCGGCGACCGGATGCTCATCGGCGCCACCCCCGAGCGCCACATCAGCGTCCGGGGCGGCACCGCGGTGATGAACCCCATCAGCGGCACCTACTGCTACCCCCCGGGCGGCCCCACGCTCGACGGCGTCCTGTCCTTCCTGACGGACCGGAAGGAAGCCGACGAGCTGTACATGGTCGTCGACGAGGAGCTGAAGATGATGTCCCGGCTCTGCCGGTCCGGCGGGCGGCTCATCGGCCCCTACCTCAAGGAGATGACCCGGCTCGCGCACACCGAGTACCTCATCGAGGGCAGCACCGACCTGGACGTGCGCGACATCCTCCGGGAGACCCTGTTCGCCCCGACGGTGACCGGCGCACCGCTGGAGAACGCCGCCCGGGTGATCAGCCGCCACGAGACCACCGGACGCGGCTACTACAGCGGCGTCGCCGCGCTCATCGGCAGGGACCCCTCGGGCGCCCGGAGCCTCGACTCCGCCATCCTCATCCGGACGGCCGACATCGCCGCGGACGGCCGGCTGCGCATCGGCGTCGGCGCCACGCTGGTGCGCCACTCCGATCCCGAAGCCGAGGCGCGCGAGACCCGGGCCAAGGCCGCCGGGCTGCTCGCGGCCCTGGCCGGCCCCGCCCCCAGCCGCTTCGCCGCCCATCCCGAGGTGCGCGCCGCGCTCGCCCTGCGCAACGAGACCGTCGCCGGGTTCTGGCTGGACGACCCGGGCGGCAGGAACGGGGCCACCGACGAACTGGCGGGGCGCCGCGTCCTGGTGGTGGACGCCGAGGACACCTTCACGGCGATGCTCGCCCAGCTGATCCGCTCCCTCGGCGCGGAGGTCACCGTACGGCGGTTCGACGAGCCGTACGACACCGCGGCGCACGACCTGGTGGTCCTGGGCCCCGGTCCGGGCGACCCGGGCGACCTCGCGCATCCGAAGATCGCCCACCTCAGGGCCGAGGTCTCCCGGCTGCTCGTACGGGAGCAGCCCTTCCTCGGGGTGTGCCTGAGCCACCAGGTGCTGAGCGGGTTCCTCGGTCTCGGCCTGGTCCGCCGCGCGGCCCCGAACCAGGGGGTGCAGCGCGAGATCGACCTGCTGGGAGGGCGCGAACGGGTGGGCTTCTACAACACGTTCGCCGCCCGGGCCGAGGCCGACGTCCTCGATCATCCCGACCACGGCCGGGTGGCGGTGAGCCGGGACCGCGACACCGGGGAGGTGCACGCCCTGGAGGGCCGGCACTTCGCCTCCGTACAGTTCCACGCGGAGTCCGTCCTGACCCAGGAAGGCAGGCGGATCCTCGGTTCGCTGCTCACCGGGGTGCTGCGGCCGTGAACGCGAACGCGAACGCGAACGCGAACGTGAGGACGATCACGAGCGGGCCCGCGACGCACGCACTCGTCGCCGGCGGGGGCATAGGCGGTCTCGCCGCAGCCCTCTCCCTCGCACGGCGGGGACACCGCGTCACGGTCCTGGAGCGCGCGGAGGCCTTCACCGAGATCGGCGCGGGCATCCAGCTCGCCCCCAACGCCTTCCACGCCCTGGACCGGCTGGGCGTGGGCCCGGCGGTGCGCGAGCGGGCGGTGTTCACCGCCGAACTCCGCTTCATGGACGGAGTCACCGGCGAGACCGTCGCCACCCTGCCCCTCACCGAGCGCTACCGCCGCAGGTTCGCCGGCCCCTACGCGGTCGTGCACCGGGCCGACCTCTACCAGCCGCTGCTCTCGGCGTGCCGCGCGGCCGACGGCATCGAGCTGGTGACCGGCGCCGCCGTCCGCGCGTACGCCCAGCAGCCGTCCGCAGTCACCGTGTCCACGGCCGACGGCCGGAGCTTCACCGGCGATCTGCTGGTCGGGGCCGACGGCATCCGGTCGGCCGTCCGCGCCCAGCTCGTCGGCGACGGAGCCCCCCGGGTCTGCGGGCACACCATCTACCGCTCGGTGATACCGATCGGGAAGGTTCCCGAGGAGCTGCGGTGGAACGCGGTGACGCTGTGGGCCGGCCCCCGATGGCACTTCGTCCACTACGTCATCGGGGGCGGGAAGTACCTCAACCTCGCCGCGACCCTGGACGACGGCGCCCGCGAGCCCGTGGCGGGACGGCCCGCCCCGCGGGACCTCGTCCACGAGCGCTTCCGGGAACTGCGCGGCCCGGCCCGCCGGCTCCTCCACCTGGGCGAGGAATGGCGCGAGTGGGTGCTGTGCGACCGCGACCCCGTGGACGTGTGGACCGACGGGCGGGTGACCCTGCTGGGCGACGCGGCCCACCCGATGCTCCAGTACGCCGCCCAGGGGGCGTGCCAGAGCCTGGAGGACGCCGTGGTGCTGGGGGAGCTCCTCGGCGACGCCACCGCCGACGACGTGCCCGCGCGCCTGGAGAAGTACAACGCCGAACGGCGCGAACGCACCGCACGTACCCAGCTCCTGGCCAGGGAGATGGGAGAACGGCTCTACCACCCCGCCGGCGAGGCCGCCCGCGCGCGCAACGCGATGCTGCGGTCACTGGGCGAGGACGACCTGTACGAGCACATGGCCTGGCTGCACGGCGCCCGGCCCTTCTGCGAGGAGACAGCATGAACCGTCTGGACGTGAAGCCGAGGATCCGCGGCGCCGTTGACGTACGCGGCCTGCTGGAGCGGGGGCGCACCCTGTCCGCGCCCGTGCTGCGCAAGGCCGTCGAACGGCTGGCGGCGCCCATGGACACCATCGCCGCCTACCACTTCGGCTGGATCGACGCCGCGGGCAACCCGTCGGACGCAGACGGCGGCAAAGCCCTCCGGTCCGCCCTCGCCCTGATCTCCGCCGAAGCCGCCGGCGCCCCGCCCGAAGCGGGGGTGACCGGGGCGGTAGCGGTCGAGCTCGTGCACAACTTCTCGCTGCTGCACGACGACTTCATGGACGGCGACGAACAGCGCCGCCACCGCGACACGGTCTGGAAGGTGCACGGCCCGGCCCAGGCGATCCTGGTCGGGGACGCGCTGCTGGCGCTGGCCGGTGAGGTGCTGCTGGACCTGGGCACCGTCGACGCGACCCGCGCCACCCGCCGGCTGAACACCGCGACCCGCAAGCTGATCGACGGGCAGGCCCAGGACATGTCCTTCGAGCAGCGCGACCGGGCGTCCGTCGCCGAATGCCTGGAGATGGAGGGCAACAAGACGGGCGCGCTGCTGGCCTGCGCCATCTCCATAGGCGCCGTGCTCAACGGCGCCGACGACGCGACCGCCGACGCCCTGGAGCGCTACGGGTACCACCTCGGCCTCGCCTTCCAGGCCGTCGACGACCTGCTCGGCATCTGGGGCACCCCGGAGCAGACCGGAAAGCAGGCGTGGAGCGACCTCAAGCAGCGCAAGAAGTCGCTGCCGGTGTGCGCGGCGCTCGAAGCCGGCGGACCGGCCGCGGAGCGCCTCGCCGCACTGCTCGCCGCCGACGCCGCCGATGCCGCGTACGCCGGGGCCACCGGAGGCGCGCCGGACGAGGTCTTCGACGAGGTGGAGTTCGCGCTCCGGGCCGCCCTGATCGAGGAGGCCGGGGGCCGCGCGTGGACCGCCGCCGAGGCGAGGCGGCAGTACGACACCGCCCTCGGCGCCCTCGACGAGATCTACCTGCCCGAAGAGGTCCGCGAACAGCTCACCGCCCTGGCCGACTTCGTCGTCGTCCGGCGGCGCTGAGCCGGCACCGGCGCCGTCACATCGTGGCACCCAGGGCCAGGAACCCGCAGATCAGCACGAAGAGGATGCCGAGCAACGGCCAGACGAAGCGCAGGTACTTGTCGTAGCCGACCTTGGCCAGTGCGACACCGCCGATGGTGACGGCGGTGGTGGGAACCCAGAGGTTCATCCAGCCGCTCGCCGACTGCCAGGCCGTCACCATCAGCGCGCGGGAGACGCCCGCGAAGTCGGCGAGCGGGGCCAGGATCGGCATGGTGAGCGTGGCGTGCCCGGAGGTGGAGGGGATCAGGAAGGCGAGCGGGAGGTTCACGAGGAAGACGATGATCGCGAAGATCCCGGACGAAGTCCCCTTCACCACGCCCTCGATGGAGTGCAGCACGGTGTCGGTGATCTGCGAGTTGTTCATGATGACCGTGACCCCGCGCGCCAGCATGATGACCAGGGCGGGCGAGATGAAGTCGGCGGCGCCCTGGATGATCGTGGAGCTGAGCTTGGCCTCGCCCATCCGGGCGACCAGGCCGATCAGCACGGCCGCACAGATGAACAGCGCCGCCAACTGGGCGAAGGACCAGTCCAGTTCCCAGGCGTACGGGGCCGCGTCCGCCTTCCCGGTGAGCGCGCTCGACCAGGGCACCACCGAGAAGATCATGAAGGCGAAGACGAGGACCAGCAGGACCAGGACGACCTTGTGCAGCCCGGTCAGCTCCGGCTCCACCTCCTCGGCGCCGGTGGCCTTCTGCTCCCGGTCCCCGGGCAGGAACCCGCAGATCGACTTGGAGGGGTCCTTCTGGACCCGCCGCGCGTACCGGATCACGTAGAGCACGGTCACGGTGGTCAGCACGATCCACATGAGGAAGCGCAGCCCGATCCCGTCGCCCAGCGAGATGTCGGCCGCCGAGGAGGCGACGCCGGTCGCGAACGGGTTCACCGTCGAGCAGAGCACGCCGACGCCCGCGCCGAGGATGCTCGCGCCGACCGCGACCAGCCGGTCGTAGCCGAGGGCCAGCATCATCGGCACCAGCAGACCGTAGAAACCGAGGGTCTCCTCGGCGAAGCCCTCCACGGTGCCCAGGATCGAGAAGACCACCATCACGGCGGCGATGAGCAGCGCCCCGCGGTCGCGCAGCCGGTGGGCGAGGCGGGCGATGCCGCGGTCGAGGGCCCCGGTGGCGAACACGACGGTGATGAAGGCGCCGATCGCGAGCACGAAGAGGAACACGCCCGCGCTGCCGTACAGATCACCGCTGAAGGTGGGCCCGACCTCGCCGGTCTTGGGGTCCTGGAGGCCGTAGAGCCCGTTGACGGGGGAGAGGAACAGGTCGTTCAGGCGATCGGTGAAGCTCTGGGTGCCGTCGACCCGGTGGTAGGTGCCGGCGACGGGCGCGCCGCTGTCGTTGCGGTCGTACTGGCCGGCCGGGACGAGGAAGGCCAGCAGCCAGATCGCGACGGTGACGATGGCCAGGATGGTCAGCGCGCTGGGGAAGGAGAACTTCCGTGCGGGCGGCGGCTCCTCCGGCGGAGTCTGCACGGTCGGGATCTGGGGCGGGGCCGGGGGCGGGGGCGTCGTGGTCACTGCGCGCCTCCCGGGGACGGCGGGGCCTGTGGAGCGCGGAAGTCCGCCGCGTACTCCCGGACGAAGGCGGCCATCGCCACCACCGTGTTGCGGACCTCCGACAGCAGCACCCGCTCGTTCGGCGCGTGCAGATTGCACATGCTGTCCTGCGCGCCGAACAGCAGCACCTCCGCGCCCGGAGCCGCCCTCGCGAGGCCGTTCACCAGCGGGATGGAGCCGCCCGTGGCCACGTACGAGGCCTCCGTGCCCCAGGCCTCCTTCAGCGCGGTCAGTGCCGCCCGGTACGCCGGCCCGCCCGTCCGCGCCTCGAAGCCGGGGCCGGTGTCGCCCGGGGTGACGGTGAGCGGGATGCCGAAGGGGCGCTGCGCGCGCAGGTGCTTCACGAGCGCGGTCCGGGCCTCCTTCGCGTCCTGGAGCGGATGGAAGCGCAGGTTCAGCTTGGCCCGCGCGTACGGGACCACGGCGGAGGCGGCACCCGCCACGTCCGGGGCGTCCAGCCCGATGACGGTGACGGCGGGCCCGCTCCACAGCCGCTCGCCGAGCGAGCCGGTGCCGATCAGCGGCAGTCCGTCCCGGACGGAGGCCAGCCGGCGGAACTCCTCCTCGGTGTAGGTCGTTCCCTCCCAGGGATCGCGGCGCAGCCCGGGCACCGCCACGTCTCCGTGCTCGTCGTGCAGGGTGGCCAGCGCCCGGAGCAGGACCAGCAGGGCGTCGGGAGCGGCTCCGCCGAACTCCCCGCTGTGCCGCGCCTCCTTGAGGGTGCGCACCTCCACCATGACCTCGCAGGCCCCGCGCAGACCGGTGGTCAGGGTCGGGGTGCCGGGTCGCAGGTTGCCGAGGTCGGCGATGACCATCGCGTCGCAGGCGAACCGCTCCGGATCGGTGGGCGGATAGTCGTCGAAGGGGCTGCCGTACTCCTCCTGCCCCTCGATCACGATCTTGATCCCGACGGGCGGCCGGCCGCCGTAGACCCGGAGCATGCCCAGGTGCGCGATCACGTTCGACTTGTCGTCGGCGATGCCGCGCGCCCGCAGGGCGCCGGGGACGCCGGGGACGGGCGTGGGTTCGAAGGGCGGGGAGAGCCAGAGGGTCGGATTGCCGGCGGGCTGGACGTCGTAGTGCCCGTACAGCAGGACGGTCGGGGCGTCCGGATGCGGGGGCGGGATCTCGCCATAGATGACCGGGGCGGTGTCGGGGAGGTCGATCCGCTCGATGGTGGGGACGCCCGCCTCGCGCAGCAGGGAGACGAGCAGGTCGTGCGCCTCCTCGACGGGCTCCGGCGGGTAGCCGGGGAAGGCGACCGAGGGGATCGACGCGAGCCGTTCCAAGTCGGCCTGCAGGCCGTCCATCAGGGCGTCGACCTGTGCTTCGAGGGTCTGCGAGCCGTCCGCGTCCACCTGCCACCGTCCCTGTGCTCCCCGGGGCCACCCCGCTGAGCTGCGGGATCGGGTTCTCCGATCATCGGCGGGGGGAGCGGGCCGCGCCGTGACGGAGTGGGCCGGACGGGTGAAGCCCGGCCGCGGGTGCGGGGGCGCGCGAGGGCGCGCCGGAGTGGTGAGCGGGGGCACGCCCGCCGGTGCGGGACCGGTGCGCGACCGGTGCGGGACCGGGACGGGGAGGGGGCCGGCCGGGCCCGCTGTGGCCCGAAGTGGGCTGCCGTGCGCCGATCTTGACCTGTCTGCCGCGTATCGAAGCACCGCCGTGATCGTTTCTTCAGGCGTAGTCCTCATCCCTGCTGCGGAATCGGGAGAACGAGCGGTGACCGCTTGGCAGTACTTCGCCGGGGCCGGCCTGGTGGCGGCGCTCTGCCCGCTGCACGGTCACGTGGCGGTCGCCGGAGACGGCCACGGGCGCGGAGCCCGGGTCGACCTGTGTGTTCCCGCCGGGTCGCGGCCGAGGCCGTCCGTGCCGCCGCTGCTCCTGCCGCCGTCGGCCCCGGCTCCGGCCGTCCGGCCGACCGCCCGCGTGCTGCTGCCCGGCCCGGCCGCGCCGACGGTGCGCCACCCGGGGCTGGGGCCGCTGGCCCCCGCGCCGGCCGGCGTGGCGGCGGAGCCGGGGCCGGGGCCGACGGCGCAGGCAAGGCCTTCGGCGGCGCAGCCGCGGGCGGCCGCGGTGGAGGAGGCCGGGGTCGCGCAGGCCGCTCCGGGCGGAGCGGTGGCCCCGCACCGGGTCGCAGCGGGGGCCGGGGCGGCGGGGCGCTTCCACGTGCGCCCGTACCACTCCGCGGCCCTGGCGCGGCGCGGCCCGGACGGCATGTCCACCCTGATGCTCATGGTCGTCGTCACGACCCCGGCGGTGCTCGCCGCCGTCGCGCTGCGGCCCCGTTCCAGGAGCCGGGGCTAGCCCGGCCCCCACGTTCAGTCCGCTCATCTCGACCTACGGAGAACCCTCGTGTCCGAATGGCTGGTCCTGGCCATCGCCATGGCGCTCGTCTGCGCCCTCGTCCTCGCGTTCACCGCGATCCGGCACCGCCGGGTCGCCGACGACGAGGACACCAGCGAAACCCCCGACGTCCTCGAGTACATGGTGATGATGGTCGGCGTGGTCTACGCGATCGTGCTCGGCCTGGCCATCGCGGGCGTCTGGGAGGCGCGCGGCGCCGCCGAGGACAGCGTGCGCCGCGAGGCCCAGTCCCTGTACGAGGTCACCCAGCGGGCCGACGTCTACCCGGCCGCCGTGCGCGACCGGATCCGCGGCGAGGTCAACGCGTACGTGTCCCACACCGTCAGCGTGGACTGGCCCCGGCTGACCTCCGGGGCCCCGGTGTCCGCGGAGGGCGGCGAACTGCTCGGCAAGCTGCGCAGCGACGTCACCCACCAGAGCCCGGGCAACGAGCTGCAGGCGCAGGCCTACCAGCCGCTGCTGGACCACATCGCGGCCGCCGACGACGCCCGCCACGAGCGGACGCAGAGCGACGAGTCCACCCTGCCGGGGGTGGTCTGGCTGGGGCTGGTCGCGGGCGGGCTGGTCACCGTCGGGCTGATCTTCACCCTGCAGATCCGGCGTTCGGGGCGGGAACTGCTGCTGGCGGGGCTGTTCAGCGCGCTGATCGTGTTCCTGCTGTTCATGGTGTGGAGCTTCGACGCGCCCTTCGGCCGGGACGGGATCGACTCGGCGGCCCCGTTCCAGGACCTGTTCCCGTCGCTGACCCTGGCCTCGGGGAGCTGAGCACCGGTTTCGGAGACCGGTTGTCAGCTTCCCGACAGGGACGACTGCCGTCGGCATTCGGCCACCACGCGGGAGTTGCGCAGGGCGTGCGAGATCCGCACGAGGTCGCGGGGACCGTCGGCGGGCGGCGGGGCCCCCTCGTCGCTGGCCCCGATGACCCGCCCCTCGGGGTCGGCCGCCCGGGCGCGCACGGCGGCCGCGACCATGGCCGCGTCGGCGACGGCCCGCGCGGTCTCCTCGTCGGCGCCGGCGGCGAAGGCACGCGCGAGGGCGTCGTCCCGGTGGGACTGGTCGAAGTACGGGCCGAGGTGCAGGAAGCCGTCGTGGATGTCCGACTCGCGCTGGATCATCCGCAGCTCCACGGCGGACCACCAGGCCATCCGCACGCTGGGGGCGCCCTCGGGGCCGCAGGTGCGCAGCTCCCGCCAGAGCGTGCCCAGCCGCCGGTACGTGGACCAGTACTGCCAGGCGTCGGACAGCCGCTGGAACACCAGCGGGAGGACGAAGCCGATGGCGCTGACGTTGGCTCCGATGGAGGCGACGGGCGGTGCCACCGAGGTGCTCAGCCAGTCCAGGTCGTGGCCGGTCCAGCGGGCGACGACGGCGGTCATCTTGGTGGCGTCGTAGCAGAGGTTGAAGACGTATCCGATGACGATGATCACGAGGCCGACGCGGAGCCAGCCGCGCACCTGCAGGGACCAGCGCCAGCACATCGCGACCATCACGATGGCGGCCACGTTGTGGGCCACCAGGTAGAGGGCGATCATCTCCCGGGTGAAGGGGGTGTTGGCGTAGTAGGTGTCGAAGTCCCGCAGCCGCTCGACCGGGCTGTCACCGAGGACGAACAGCACCATCAGCGTCACGATCACCACGGAATAGCCGAGGATCCACGCGCGCGAGACGCGCCGGGTCTCCTCCGGGGGGCCGCCGCGCCAGTTGACGATGAGCACGAGGCAGGCGGCGCTGAAGGCGGTGATCAGGCAGTAGACGAACGGGGCGGAGAAGTTGGGTATGCCGGTCCAGCGGTTGACCGCCGCGATGGTGGGCGGGGCGGCGAAGGTGAAGACGGCGCCGGCCAAGGTGAGCAGGGCGCAGACCGACCGCAGGAGCGGATCGCGCCAGTTTTTCCGTAGCGTCGGCAGTTTGAAGGCGAGTGCGATCGCCATCGCGGCTGCCGGCGTGTAGTAGTCCTGGCCTTTCAACGGTCGTTCCTGTGCCCCCGGTATCCGAGCGCGGCCTCGATGCGGCCGGCCAGTTGGTCCCGCTGTGCCGGTGCCCGGTGGCTGGCGGATCCGGCCAGCCAGGTCCGGCAGCGGCTGCCCAGCAGCAGACCGAAGGTTTCCGCCTCGGTCTCCTCCTGGACGTCGGCTCGGGTGCGCGCGGCGACGCGCCGCACGGTCTCGCCGATGTCGGCCTCGTCCGTCAGCATCCGGGCGGCGACGGCGGCGCCGTCGACGTGGTGGCTGCAGTGACCGGCCTTCATGTGCCACAGCTCGTGCCCGAGGATCACCAGTTGGTGGTCGGGTGCGGTGCGTTCCTCGATGACCACCAGATCGCGGTCCGCCATGTCGAGCCACAGGCCGCTGGCCGTTCCCGGCGGGAACGAGGCCATCCGGAACTCCACCCGGCGGCCGCGGTGCTTGCTCATGCCCTCGCAGAGGGCGGCGTAGAGGTCCACGGGCTCCACGGGCGCGGACAGGTTGATGCCTGCCACCAGCTCCCCGCACAACCGCCGCTGCTCTCTGCCTATGCTCACCGTTCTCCCCGTCGGCGCGGATCCGGATCAGGACTCAAGGATCAGACCCAGACTTTCGACTGGGTCAGGATTCGTTCGGTTTGACGCTTTCGAGGAGCATGTCCAGCCATTCGGTCACCTTGTCCCGGTGCTTGTCGCTGGGCAGTTGGGCGGCTCTCCAGGCGATGCCGCGTACGCCGTGGTTCTGGAGAAGTCTTGCCAGCGGATCGCCCGTCGAAGCGGCCGGAGCGGGTGCGGTTTCCCGGGAACGGCCCGCGAAGTCCTGGAGCAGCTGTTGCTCGGTGCGCTGGAGGGCGTCCGTGAGCGCATCCGCGTCATGGGCGGTGAGGAATCCGGCGTGCACCCCGAAGAAGCGCTGGATCGCGTCACAGTGTTCCATGGTCGGCCGCCGGTCGCCGTTGATCAGGGCCCCGGCCTGCTGGCGCGACATGGCGGCGCCGTCGGCGATCTCCTGCTGCGTGTAGCGGCGGCCGTTGGGCTTGACGCGGGTGCGCCGCAGGAGGTCGAGGCGCTGGAGGAACCGGGTCTGGAGATCGGGCTCGCCGGCGGGCCGGCCGTCCAGCAGGCTCCGCACCACGTCGGCCGGGACGCCCGAGGCCTCGGAGAGGCGGCGCAGGTCGAAGACCTGGTTCCGGTCGCGGCCCAGCTTGCCCGCGAGTTCTGCGACCCGCGTGACGGTGGCTGCCAGGAGCGTGTTGGCCACCGCGACGGGAGCCGGGAAGCCGTCTGTCACCAGTGGTTCTCCTAGATCGCGCGAGGTCGGGGTACGGGCACGTGGTCGGCCTCTGGAATCTATCCGCTCTCGGTCCGTACGGCTAGAACGTGCCACATCTGTGGCGGGAACGAGCTGCCCTGAGGCTGGAATTGCCACAATAGTTGACACTCGAATGAAGTCGGTAGCAGGATCGCCACACGGAAATGAAGATCCAGACCGTAAGGAAGAGGGGGGAGCTCTCGGTGCCACATCTCGCAGCGGTGGGCCCGTCCGATGGCCTCGCCCACATCGGTGGGGAGCGCCTCGCGGGCGAGGAGTCCGCACGCGGCGCCGTGCGGTCGGAGCGACGCAAGGAGATTTTGCGCCAGCGCCGGGAGGAACTCGGGCTGAGCCAGGAAGACCTGGCGGCGCGGTTGCGCATCAGCGTGCGCGCCTACGGGAACTGGGAGCGCGGCCTGGTCAAGGAGTGGACGGACCGCAAGCTGCTCGCCCTGGCCGAAGCCCTGGAAATGAGCGAGCGTCAGTGCTTCTGGCTCTTCCGGATCATGGTCGACCGTGACCCGCCGCCCACCTGGCGCGCGGCCGAGGACAGCCGGCTGCCGGACGATCCGGCGCAGCGCGACTACCTGTGCGACTACGCGGCCCTCATGGAGGCCGTGCCCTACCCGAGTTTCCTCGTGGACCACCGCTGGGACGTGGCCCTGACCAACTCGGCCTTCGACCGGCTCTTCCAGTCGGTGCGCCCGCATCCGACCGCCCTGCCGGACGACAACTTCCTGCGCTTCGTGCTGTTCCACCCGGACGCCGCCGCCGTGCTGGAGGACCACGAACCGGCCTGGTGCGTACCGCTGCTGGCCCGGTTCGCGACCGCGCTGGCCGCCGCCCCCGAGGACGAGGGACTGCGCAGCATCCGTCAGGAGGTGGCCCGTGACCCGTTCATGGAGGCCGCCTACCGGTACGGAGTGCCGCACTGGCTGTCGACCCACGGGGCGCAGGCCGCCGAACAGGACGGCGCCGTGCGCAGCGTGCGCCACCCGGACCCGGGCTGGGGCCTGGTGCGCTGCCGGATGGTGGCGGAATCCGGACCGATGCTCGACGGCATGGGACTGACCCGGATGACGCTGGTCCTCTCCACGCCGCGGGGCCTGGCGACGGGTCCGCTGCCGGGCGGTCCGGGCGCGCAGCAGCACCAGCCGCCGCGGCTGAGGGCCGTGCCGTCGCCGGTGGACTGATCCGGCGGGAGAGACTGGTGCCACGAATCGTGGCACTGGTGCACTGCGAAAGGCGGTAAGGGCGTGCGGCTGACGATCCTCGGCGGAGGCGGATTCCGGGTACCGCTCGTCTACGGAGCCCTGCTCGGCGATCGCGCCGAGGGCAGGGTCTCGCACGTCACTCTCTACGACGAGGACTCCGGCCGGCTCCGTGCCATGGCACGGGTGCTCGCGGACCAGGCCGCCGGGATCGCGGACGCCCCGGCCGTCACGGCCACCACCGATCTCGACGAGGCCCTGCGCGGCGCCGACTTCGTGTTTTCGGCCATTCGCGTCGGAGGGCTGGAGGGGCGGGCCGCCGACGAGCGGATCGCCCTGGCCGAGGGAGTGCTGGGCCAGGAGACGGTGGGCGCGGGCGGTATCGCCTACGGCCTGCGGACGGTGCCGGTGGCCCGCGAGATCGCGCGCAGGGTGGCCCGTACCGCCCCCGACGCGTGGGTCATCAACTTCACCAACCCCGCCGGGGTGGTCACCGAGGCCATGGCCGAGGAGCTCGGGGACCGGGTCATCGGCATCTGCGATTCGCCCGTCGGACTCGGGCGGCGCATCGCCCGGCTGCTCGGCGCCCGGCCCGAGGACGCCTGGATCGACTACGTCGGCCTCAACCACCTGGGCTGGGTGCGCGGGCTGCGGATCGGCGGCCGGGACGAACTCCCGCGGCTGCTGGCCGACGCGCGGGCGCTGGAATCCTTCGAGGAGGGCCGGCTGTTCGGCGCCGAGTGGCTGCGCTCGCTCGGCGCGATCCCGAACGAGTACCTGCACTACTACTACTTCAACCGTGACACCGTACGGGCCTACCAGGAGGCCGAACAGACCCGCGGGGCCTTCCTGCGCGACCAGCAGCGGGGCTTCTACGCCGAGGCCGGACGGCCGGATCCGGCACCCGGGGCCGCGCTGGCCGCCTGGGACCGGACCAGGGCCGAGCGCGAAGCCACGTACATGTCCGAGAACCGCGAGGTCGCGGGCGTCGGCGCGCGCGAGGAGAGCGACCTGGAATCGGGCGGGTACGAGAAGGTGGCCCTCGCCCTGATGCGCGCCATCGCCCGGGACGAGCGCGCCACCTTGATCCTCAACGTCCGCAACCGCGGCACCCTGTCGGTGCTCGACGCCGAGGCCGTCATCGAGGTGCCCTGCCTGGTCGACGCCAACGGGGCCCACCCGGTCGCCGTCGATCCGCTGCCGCTGCACGCGGTGGGCCTGGTGACCTCGGTCAAGGCCGCCGAGCGGGAGGTCCTCGCCGCGGCGGCGAGCGGATCGCGCGCGGACGCGGTCAAGGCCTTCGCGCTGCATCCGCTGGTCGACTCGGTCGGGGTGGCCCGGCGGCTGGTGACCGGGTACGCGGCGGAGCATCCGGGGCTGGGCTACCTGCGCTGACACCCCGTCCACCTGCACCGACGGCCCGCGCACCCGTCCCCGGATGGGCTAGCGCCGCATGCGGCCGGGCGGGGGCGCTGTGAGAGTGCGAGGTGTGACCACAGCCGAAGGTGCAGCCCCAGCCGAAGGTGCAGCCCCCGCCCCGTCCGCCGCGGCACCGCCCGTCCTCGACCGGCGCTCGCGCAACATCGTGTTCGGCACGATCATGCTCGGCGTGCTGCTGGCGGCCCTGGACCAGACGATCGTGGGCACGGCACTGCCCACGATCGTGGCGGACCTCGGCGGCGGCGACCACATGTCCTGGGTCGTGACCTCGTACCTGCTCACCGAGACGGTCGCGACCGTGCTCGTCGGCAAGTTCGGCGACCTCTTCGGCCGGAAACTGGTCTTCCAGGTCTCCGCCATCGTCTTCATCACCGGCTCCTTCCTGTGCGGCCTCGCGAGCAACATGACCCTGCTCATCGTGTGGCGCGGCATCCAGGGCATCGGCGCCGGCGGGCTGATGGTCACCGCGATGGCCCTCATCGCCGATGTGGTCCCCCTGCGCGAACGCGGCAAGTACCAGGGCGCGATCGGCGCCGTCTTCGGCGTCGCGACGGTCATCGGCCCCCTGCTCGGCGGACTCTTCACCGACCACCTGACCTGGCGCTGGGCCTTCTACGTCAACGTGCCGATCGCGATCCTGGTCGTGGTGGCCGCCGCGAAGACGATCCCGTCCGTGCGCGCCGTCGGCAAGCCGGTCATCGACTACCTGGGCATCGCCATGGTCGCGATCGGCGCGAGCGCGCTGATCCTGGCCACGAGCCTGGGCGGGAACGAGTACGCCTGGAGCTCGCCGCTCATCGTCGGGCTCTTCGCCGGCGGAGTCGTGGCACTGGCGCTCTTCTGCCTGGTGGAGGTGCGCGCCGCGCAGCCGATGCTGCCGATGCGGCTGTTCCGCAACCCCGTCTTCTCGGTCTGCTCCGTCCTCAGCTTCGTCGTCGGCTTCGCGATGCTCGGCGCGATGACCTTCCTGCCCACGTACCTGCAGTACGTGGACGGGGACTCGGCCACCGTCTCGGGCGTACGGACGCTGCCGCTGGTCATCGGCCTGCTGATCGCTTCGGTCTTCAGCGGCAACGTCACGAGCAAGACCGGGCACTACCGGATCTTCCCGATCGTCGGCTGCGCCGTGATGGGCCTCGGGCTCTACCTGCTGTCGCGGATGGGACCGGAGTCCGGCGCATGGCTGGAATCCCTGTACATGTTCGTCCTCGGTACCGGCATCGGCCTGTGCATGCAGGTGCTGACCATCGCCGTGCAGAACACCGTGGACTACGCCGACCTCGGCACCGCGACCTCGGGCGTCACCTTCTTCCGTACGCTCGGCAGCGCCTTCGGGACCGCCGTCTTCGGCACGATCTACGCCAACACCCTCAAGCCCGCGCTGGCGAAGGGCGTGGCGGAGGCCGCGCGGGCCACCGGCGAGGACCCGCGGCAGCTGGGCGTCGCGGCGCAGAGCCCGCAGGGCGTGCACGGCATGGATCCGGCGGCGGCCGGGCCGGTCATCAACGCGTACGCGGACACCCTGCACACGGTGTTCCTGTGGACCGTGCCGGTGGCGGTGGTCGGATTCGTCGTCGCGCTGTTCCTCAAGCAGGTCAAGCTGCGCGACAGCGCACGGGCCGGTTCCACGGACATGGGCGACGGCTTCGGCTCGCCCGCCACGGCCTCCGGAGACTCGGCGAAGCTGCTGGAACTGGCGGTCGGCAAGCTGGTGCGGAGCATGGGGCCGGAGACGGCGCGCGGGATCGTGAACTCCTCCGACACGCGGCTGGACATGGCGGGCGCGTGGGCGGTGATGCAGGTGGACCTGATGACCCGCACCGTCGGCTACGCGAGCCTGGGACTCATCGCCTCGCGCCGGCACCTGCCCCCGGAGGTACTGCTGCCGGTCTTCGAACGGATGGTGGACGAGGGCTACATGACGCGGCAGAACGGCTTCTACACCCAGACCCCGGCGGGGGAGCGGGAAGCGGCCGTCATCTCGGACGCGTGGGCCAAGTGGCTCGGCGACCAGCTGGAGAAGGACCGGGGCCGACCGCGCAGCGCGGAGCTGCGGGCCGCGGCGGACGCGATCGCCAAGCGCCTGCTGGCGGAGGACCTCGGGGACGGGAACTTCGCCCCGCGCGCGATGGCGGGGCGGCCGTAGTCCAGGCGGGAGATCGCGGAACCGGTGGAACCTCAGGGCGCGTTCGGACGTCTGATCATGTGAAGGCGGACGGTCGACGGGGGAGCTGGGCATGACGATCACGCTGGCGGAGGAGATCACGCTGCTGTCCCTGGACGACGAGTCCGGGTCGGTCAAGCAGCGGCAGGCGGTGGGCTGGGCCGTGGCCGGAGCCCTTCTGCTCGAACTGGTCCTCGCGGAGCGGGTACGGGTCTCGGGCAAGTACCTGGAGGTGGTCGACAAGTCGCCCACCGGGGAGGAACTGCTCGACGGCCGGGCCGAGTCGATCCGGACCTGGATGCGCGGCCGGCCCAGGCGCCGGGTCAGCGAATGGCTGACGAAGGACCAGGCCAAGGCAATCGGCGCGGCGGTGGAGCGGCTGACCGCGCGCGGCGTGGTGGTCGAGGAGCAGCGCAAGGCGCTCGGCGTGTTCCCGGTCCGCCGCTACCCGGAGGCCGACGGCGCGGTCGAGCGCGCACTGCGCGAGCGGCTCGCCGCCGCGGTCGAGAAGGGCGCGGAGCCGGACGAGCGCACCGCGAGCCTCATCACGGTGATCCACGCCGCCGACCTGCACGGCCTGGCCTTCCCGGGGGCCCCGCGCAAGGAGATCAAGGCGCGCACGGCGGAGATCGCCGAGGGGCAGTGGGCGGCCGAGAGCATCCGGACCGCGATCCGCGACATGCGGCTGGCGATGGCCGCGATCACCGTGGCCACGACGGCGACGGTGTTCGGCTAGGACGCGCCTGCCGTCTGGGGCGGCATGGCCGTCGGATAGTCGTACGAGGGCACGTGCGGGAGGCTCGGAGCGAGCTCGGGCCGCCATGCGCGCAGGGCCGCCGCGGACGGGGCGTAGAGGGCCGCCGGGATCTCCGCCGGGGCGAACCAGGACCAGCGGGCGATGTTGTGGGGCTCGGTGACCATGGGGGTGCCCTCGGCGACCGAGGTGACGGCCGCTGCCGTCAGCCGGGTCGGGCCGGAGTCGGTGCCGGTGTCGGGGTCGGCTCCGGTGTCGCCGGCGAGCATGATCGACACGATCCGGACCTCCTCGGGGGTGACCCGTAGCGAGGTCTCCTCTGCCAGTTCGCGGGCGGCGGCATGTTCGAAGCCCTCCCCGGGGTCGACCTTGCCGCCGGGCAGTTCCCAGCGCCCGTCGTGCGCCTGGCCGAGCAGGACCCGGCCGTCGGGGCCGACCACGACCACGCCGACTCCGATGACGGCGTGGGCGCGCGGGACGGCGCGTCCGGTGGCTTCGCCGGATTCTGTGCTCATGGGTGTCCTTCGGTGGATCGGTGGATCGGTCGTGCCGGGGCGGCGTGCGGTGCGGCCCGCTGTGACCTTACGTCCGGAGCGACCCTGCGGGGTTTCGGCCGGGCGCCGCCCGCGCAGGCTTCCCGCGGTCCGATCGTCGTACGGCGCATCGGCTCGTCGACTCGCAGGTCGGCCGGTTCGCCGGTTCGGCCGGCTCAAGGGGGCTCCATGGCGCACGTGCTGGTTGTCGGCGGGGGCATAGGAGGGCTGGCCACCGCGCTGCTCGCGGCGCGCCACGGACACACGGCCGAGCTCTTCGAACGCGATCCGCGCGCCCCCGGCACCGCGCTCGACCGGGACTTCTTCGGCTGGCACCGGTCGACGGTGCCCCAGGCGAACCAGCCGCACGTGCTGCTCGGGGCCGCACGGGGGGTGCTGTGCGAGGAACTGCCCGACGTCCAAGCCGAGATGCTGCGGCTCGGAGCCCGGGAGCGGCACGAGCTGGACTGGTTCGACGTACGCCCTCCCGCGCGGCCCGGCGACGAGGACCTGGTGATGCTCCAGGCCCGGCGGATCGTGCTGGAGAGCGCGCTCGCCACGGCGGTACGGGCCGAACCGGGGGTGGTCGCGCGGTACGGGGAGCCGGTGACCGGGCTGATCGCGGAGGGGGCTGATCCATCCGGGGTCAGGGTGACGGGAGTGACCACGGGGGCGGGGGCCTACGCCGGCGACCTGGTCGTGGACGCGGGCGGCCGGCGCGGCGGCTCCGAACGGTGGCTGGCGGCGATCGGCTGCCGGCCGGGCGTCGTGGAGCGGCACCGCACGGGCCTCGCCTACTTCTGCCGCTGGTACCGGCTGCCCGAGGGCCGGGAGGAGGGGCCGAGGCGCCCCTGGGCGGTGACGGGCGGCAGCTTCGCCGGGTGCGCGGTCTTCCCGGCCGACAACCGGCTGTTCGCCGTGACGCTGTTCGTGCACACCGGGGACCCCACGCGTTCCGCGCTGCGCGATCCGGCCGTGTTCGAGGCGGCCGCCCGGGCCTTCCCGCCCGGCGCGGCCTGGCTGGGGCTGGGCGCCGAGCCGCTGTCCGGGGTACTGGCCACGGGCGGCCTGGACAACCGCTGGAGCGCCCTGGTCGACGAACGGGGGCCGGTGGTGAGCGGGTTCGTACCGGTCGGAGACTCCGTCACCCATACCAACCCGACGCTCGGGCAGGGGACTTCGCTCACCCTGTGGGCGGCGCGCAGGGTGGCCCGTACGGCCCACCAGGACCCGGGATCGCTGCGGTTCGCCGCCGAGTACCACGCGTGGGCGGTGCGCACCCTCAAGCCGTGGTTCGACTTCCAGGTGGTCGCGGACGGGGCCATCGGGGAGCGGTTCGCGACCCGCGCCGGGCGCGTGGGAACGCCCCGCGAGGTGGCCGCGCTCTTCGACTGCGCGCTGGAGGACCCGGAGGTGATGCGGGCGCGCGCGAGGGTCAGGCACCTGGCCGATCCGCCGGAGCGGACGTACGCCGACCCGGAGATCCGGGCGCGGGTGGCGCGCTGGCTGGCGGCCCGGCCCGACTACGCGCCGAACAGCGGCGGCCCGAGCCGGGCGGAGTGGGAGAAGCTGACGACGCGCTGACCACCGGCGCCCCGAGCCTGCGCCGAGCGGGCCGGTCGGTGGATTCCTCAGCTCGCCGGGCTCGCCGGATCCAGCGGGCCGAGCGGCAGGACCACCTCGTGGTCGCGCACGGGCGGCAGGCAGCCGCCGGTCTCGCTGCACGCCCCGTACGTGAGGAACACCTGCGCGCTGTCGGCACCCTCGACCCGCCGGACCGGAAGTTCGAGGGTGACCGTCCCGTCCTCGTAGACCGGCAGCCCGACGTCCAGACCGGCCGGACGCAGCACCCGCGGCTTCGCATCGGTGGTCGCCGGCCCGGTGGCCCCCAGGCCGCCTTCGGCACGGATGCGGGTCGGTATGCCGATCCCGTCGATGCCTTCGTTCGGCAGACCGATGCCGTAGAGGTGGAAACCCGGCTGCTCCGGCCGCAGTTCCGCGAGGATCCGTACGCCGCCGTCACGGAACTCCGCCCGCACCTTCACGGCCACTCCACCGGCGGTGAAGGGGGCGGCCTTCGCAGTTCTCCCGCTCTCACCGGGACTTGCGACGCACCCGGTGAGCACGGCCGCGCAGGCGGCGACGAACGCGCAGCCGGCCCGCGCGCGGCGGGCCCGGAGCCGGAGGGCTACAGCCATCGCTTCAGGAACTCCTCGACCTGTGCGGCCGACATGCTGCGGGCACTGGAGAACTCGCCCTGGTTCGTGGCCACCTTGATGTCGCCGGAGGCGGGATCCAGGACGGCCAGCGCGGGTATGCCGCTCGTGCCCAGGTCGACGTAGCGCTCGGCCACGTTCAGATTGCGGTCGAACTCGCCGACGTCCACCTTCACCACGTGGTACTTGGCCAGCAGCGCGGCGGGTCCGGCTTGCCTGAACCGGACGCCCAGGACGCGGCAGTCCACGCACCAGTCGGCGCCGAAGTCGATGAGCACCGGACGGCCGTCCTGCTTCGCCGCCGCGAGCGCGGCCGCTATGTCGGCCCCGGCATCCGCCTCGGGGTCGTAATCGCGCGGCCCCCGTCCCGCGGGGGGCGGCTGCGAATTCCACTGCGGTGAGGCCGGCTTCGAGGACGGCGCCGCCGACCCGGTGCCAGGAGCGGCCGGGGCTCCGGCTCCGGCTCCGGCTCCGGCTTCACCTCCGGCTCCGCGGGAGGTGAAGACCGCGCCGCCACAGCCGCTGAGCGCCGCCACGGTGAGTGCGGCCAGCGCCAGTGCCACGGGAAGCAGGGGACGTCGCACGTGAATCCTCGTCGTTCTCACCGCGGAACCCGTGGCAGGTCCGGGCGCTACGGGCGCTGCGGATGTCCTCGGTGTGCTGCGGAAACCAGCAGATGAGCCCGCAGTTTCGCACACGGTCACGACACTGTTCGAGGAGATATTCGCTCCGGCGCACGGCTCCCGCCCGGCCCGGCCGCGCGGCGGGCCTCAGGCCGTCTTCGTGCTCAGGACCTCTGCGAGGTCGTAGCCGACGACCTCTTCCAATTGGCCGTACGTACAGCTCCGCGGCTCCCGGTCCGGCCGCATGCGGCGGAACTGTGCGGTGTGCCGGAACCGGTCGCCCTCCATATGGTCGTACGCCACCTCGCAGACCCACTCGGGGCGCAGAGGTACCCAGGACAGGTCCTTCTTTCCGGTCCAGCGGCTCTGTGCCCCGGGCAGGCGGGCGGTCTCGTGGGCGGACTCCTCGGCCCATGCGGCCCACGGGTGGCCCGCGGGGTCGGGCATCCGGAGCGGTTCGAGCTCGTCGATCAGCTCGGCGCGGCGCTTCATCGGGAAGGCGGCGCAGACGCCCACGTGCTGGAGGGTGCCGTGGGCGTCGTACAGGCCCAGGAGCAGCGATCCGACAATCGGACCGCTCTTGTGGAAACGGAAACCCGCGATGACGACGTCGGCCGTACGCTCGTGCTTGATCTTGAACATGAGGCGGGCGTCGGGCCGGTAGGGAAGATCGAGGGGTTTGGCGACGACCCCGTCGAGTCCGGCGCCCTCGAACCGTTCGAACCACTCCCGTGCGAGCGCGGGGTCGGTGGTCGCGGGCGCGAGGTGTACGGGGGGCCGGGCGGTGGACAGGATGCGGGTCAGGGCGGCGCGGCGGTCGGCGAGCGGGGTGTCGAGGAGGGCCTCGTCGCCCAGCGCGAGCAGATCGAAGGCCACGAACGAGGCCGGGGTCGTCTCGGCGAGCAGTTTCACCCGGGAGGCGGCGGGATGGATCCGCTCGCTGAGCCGGTCGAAGTCGAGGCGCGCGCCCTGGATGACGACGATCTCGCCGTCGACGACGCATCGATCGGGCAGATTCGCCTTCAGTGCCGCCACCAGTTCGGGAAAGTACCTGGTCAGGCTCTTGCCGGTGCGGCTGCCGAGCTCGATCTCGTCCCCGTCCCGGTGGACGATCGCGCGGAAGCCGTCCCACTTGGCCTCGTACTGCATGCCCGGGGGGATCGCGGACACGGATTTGGCGAGCATCGGCTTCACGGGTGGCATGACCGGCAGATCCATGTCTCCGATTCTGGGGCGGTACGCCCGGACCCGCTCGGTGTGCGGGGCCGCGCGGGTCCGCCTACCGTGGCGCACATGGGTGCAGCGGGCAAAGCGATCGAGCTGGAGGCGGGCGGCCGGGCCGTCCGGCTGTCCAGCCCGGACAAGGTGTACTTTCCCGAGCGCGGCCTCACCAAGGGGGACGTGGCCGCCTACTACCTCGCGGTCGCGGACGGCATCACCCGCGCCCTGCGCAACCGGCCCACGACCCTGGAGCGGTTCCCGGACGGGGTGGAGGGCGAGTCCTTCTTCCAGAAGCGGGCCCCGAAGAACCTGCCCGACTGGATCCCCACCGCTCACATCGCCTTCCCGAGCGGACGCACCGCCGACGAGATCTGCCCGACCGAGCCGGCCGCCGTCCTGTGGGCCGCCAACCTGGGCTGTCTCACCTTCCACCCCTGGCCGGTCCGCCGGGACGACACCGACCGTCCCGACGAGCTGCGCATCGACCTGGACCCGCAGCCGGGCACCGACTACCACCACGCGGTCGCGGTCGCCCACGAACTGCGTGTACTGCTGGAGGAGTTGGGTCTGCGCGGCTGGCCCAAGACCTCGGGCGGCCGCGGCCTGCACGTGTTCGTGCCGATCGCACCGCGCTGGACCTTCACGGAGGTCCGCAGGTGCGCCATCGCGATCGGCCGGGACCTGGAGCGCCGGATGCCGGGGAAGGTCACCACCGCCTGGTGGAAGGAGGAGCGCGGCGAGCGGATCTTCGTCGACTACAACCAGACGGCGCGCGACCGCACCATCGCCTCCGCGTACTCCATCCGTCCGCGCCCGCACGCTCCCGTGTCCGCGCCCCTGCGCTGGGACGAGCTGGACGAGGCGGAGCCGCGCGATTTCGACATCGTGACGATGCCGGCCCGCTTCGCGGAACTGGGCGACCTGCACGCCGACATGGACGAGCACGCCTTCGCCCTGGACGCCGCGCTGGAACTGGCCGACCGCCACGAACGCGACCACGGCCTCGGCGACATGCCGTACCCCCCGGACTACCCGAAGATGCCGGGCGAGCCCAAGCGCGTCCAGCCGAGCCGCGCGAAGCACGAGGACTGACGGGAGCTGCCAGACCCCTAGGCCCGGGGAAGGTGGCGCAGGGCGGTGGTGAAGGCGGAGTCGCGGTGTGCGTCGAACTCCTCCTGCGTGAAGACCGGGGTGGTGACGTCGACCGGGATGCCCGGGCCGTCGAAGGTCTTCCCGGTGCGGGTGAGGAACTGTTCGTTGGGCAGGCCCAGTTCCCAGCCGTTGGGGAGGGTGCGGCCGAGGACGTCGGAGAAGACCCCCTGGGTCGGCTCGCCGATGCGCACCGTCCGGCCGGGGCGCTCCAGGAGGGCCTGGGTGAAGGTCTCGCCCGCGCTCACGGTGGAGCCGCCGGTGAGCACGGCAACCGGTCCGGTGAAGCGGGGGCCCCGCGCGGGCTGGACGTACAGCGGCTGCGGGCGGGTGAACCGGGTCGCGTCGTCGGGGTCGTTGCGCACGCGCTTGGCGTACGCGAAGTACGGGCGGTCCGTGAGCCGGGCGGCCAGGCGCAGGCCGAGCTCGTCGGAGCCGCCGCCGTTGATGCGCAGGTCGATGACCAGGCCGCGCAGGCGGGCGGTGCGCTCGGCGGTGAAGACGCTTTCCAGGACACGGTCGAGCTCGGCGCTCTCGGAGGCGAAGTCGCCGCTCTCGGTGTAGCCGCCGAAGCCGGAGAGGCGCAGGTAGCCGCGGCCGTCGGGCAGGTCGGCGTAGGAGATGCGTCCCTGGGCGAACTCCTGCGGGGCTCGTCCGCCGAGGGCCACCTCCTGGATGTACGCCTTGACCCGGGTCTCGAGTTCCAGGGTCGGCATCACGGTGCCCGGGCGCACCTCGCCGAAGAACCGGTCGCCGCCGTCGGAGAGGCGGACGTGTGCGTCGTGCAGCGGGGCGAGCATCTCCTCGAAGACGGCGAAGAGTTCGTCCTCGGTGGTGCCGGCGTGTACGCGGGGGCGGTGGCTCGCGCGCACCGCGTTCCAGTCGACGCCCTTGGCGGCGAAGAAGGGGTAGTTCTCCGCGAAGCTCTGCCAGAACACGTCGAAGGTGGCGACCGGGTCCGCGCCGGGGCCGGGCTCCTGGGCCTCGCGGCACCGCTCGGGCAAGGAGGCGAGGCGCTGGGTCGCCCGGTCGCCGACCGAACCTTCGACGTGCACCGATCCGCGGCGCACGGTGAGGACCTCGCCGTCCTCGGTGGCGTAACGGAAGGCCGCGGGGCTCCCGCTGTCCGGTACCCGCAGCGCGCTCGGGCCGGGCAGGCAGCTGATCCCGGTGACCTGGTACTCCTGGAGCCGTCCGGACTCCACGCGGAGCACGGTGCCGTAGCCGTCGAGCCGCCAGATCCCGACCGGCCCGGCGGGTGAGCGGCCCGCGGTGGTGGCGGCCGCGGCGGGGCCGGCGGTGGCGACCGTGAGGGCGAGGAGCAGCGCCGCCGCGGCCGCGCGCCGGTGAGTCCCCGTGCGTGTGCCCGTGCGGGCGCCTGCGCCTGCGTCTGTGCGTGCGCGTGTGTCTGTGTCTGTCATCGTGCCGTCCCCGTTCGCTGCCGAAGTCCCTTGGCTCGTCACAGGATCCGGGGAGGCCGGGGGTCGGGGACATCCGGCGACCCACCCGACCGGGGGTGGGGCTACCCCCCGAATCCGGTCGGCCGGCCGCCCGGCGAGGTGGGGTCATCAAAGTCCTTGATGGCGACCGGAGTTCTCCCGGTCGGTGGATCAATGTCGACTACCGTCGTTGGCGAGGGCGACCGGACAGGAAGAGGGCTCGCGTGATCCATCCATAACAACACGAACGATCGTGCTAATATCTCTTCACCACCCTGACCCGCCAGCCCCGTCTGGCCACTCTGAGGAGATCCGGAGAACCGGGCATGCACCCCATGGCTTCACTCCTGAGCACCACCCTCAACATCACCGCCCGGGTCGCCCCGGGCCCGGTCGGGCGGGTGGCCTTCGCGCTGTTCGTGCGGCCGCTCGGCCGGCCGAAGGTGAAGCCGGGCGAGGCCGAGGTCATGGCCCGGGCCGTGACCGGGCGGCTCGTCGTGGACGGGATACCCGTGACCACGTACCGCTGGGGCGACGGCGACCGGCCGGTCCTCATCGTGCACGGCTGGACCTCCCGCGCCTCGCGCTTCGCCGGGTTCGTCGAGGCGCTGCTGGCCGAGGGCCGGACCGTGGTCTCCTTCGACGCACCCGGTCACGGCGCGTCCGGCGGCCGGGCCACCACCATCCTCCGGCAGCGCGAGATCATCCGCCGACTGCGGGCGCAGTACGGGGAGTTCTCGGCCGTCCTGGCCCACTCCTTCGGGGTGGTGTCCACCTTCTTCGCGCTGCGGGACGGGATCCGGGCCGACCGGATCGTCGGGATCGGATCCATCGCCGACTTCGACTTCCTCGCCGAGCGGTTCCGCGCGCTGCTGGGCGTGAACCAGGCCGTCGAGGACGCCATGCGGCGCCACATCCAGCGCCGGCTCTTCCCGGGCGAGCCCGACATCTGGCCCCGCTTCGACGCGTGCCACCGCCCCGAGGAGATCCCCTCGCAGATCCTGCTCGTGCACGACGCGGACGACGACACCGCGGCCCCCGCCCAGTCCCGCGCCATCGCGGCGGCCTACGGGGAGCGGGCCCGCCTGATCGAGACGACCGGACTCGGCCACCGCCGCATCCTCCTCGACCCGGAAGTCATCGCGGCCGCCGTCGAGTTCCTGAACGCAACCCCGTCGCAGACCCCTGCGGCGAGCCCGGCCGCCGAGACCGCAGGAGCCACCCGATGACCGCCACCCATCCCGAACCGGGCGCGCCCGCGCCCGTAGCCGCGCCCGGCTCCCCTTCCGTGCCAGCCCCTGCCCCGGCCTCCGCCCCCGCCCCCGCCCCCGCCCCCGCGTCCGGCCCCGGTGCCGGGCAGGTGCTCCTGCTGGCCAGTGCCGTCACCTTTCTCGCCTTCCTCGACGCCACCGTCGTCAACATCGCCTTCCCCGACCTGCGCCGGGCCTTCCCCGAGGTGTCGCTGGCCCGCCTGACCTGGGTCGTCAGTGCCTACGCCGTCCTGTTCGCAGCCCTGCTCGCCGCGGCCGGCCGGCTCGCGGACATCCTGGGCCGCCGGGCCCTGTTCCTCGGCTCGACCCTCGCCTTCACCCTGACCTCGCTCGCCGCCAGCGCGGCCCCCACCGCCGAGCTGCTCATCCTGGCCCGCGCCCTCCAGGGAGCGGCCGCCGCCGGGATGATCCCCGCCGCGCTGGGCCTCGTACTGGCCCACACGCCGCCCGCCCGCCGGGCCGCCGCCCTCGGGGCCTGGTCCGCGGCGGGCGGACTGGCCGCCGCCGTCGGCCCGAGCATCGGCGGAGTGCTCGTCGAGTGGTGGGACTGGCGCGCGATCTTCCTCATCAACGTCCCGCTCGGCCTCGCCGTCGGCTGGGCCGCGGCCCGCATCCTCCCCAAGGAGCCGCGCACCGGGCGCAGGCTCCCCGACCCCGTCGGTACGACGGCCCTCGCCCTCGGCATCGGGGGAGTGGTGGCCGGGCTCTCCCAGGGCACGGAGTGGGGCTGGACCGACCCCAAGGTGCTCGTCCTGGTCATCGGCGGGGCCCTGGCGGGCACCCTCGCGCTGCGCCGCTCGCGCAGTCATCCGGCCCCGGCCGTCGACCGGGACCTGTGGCGCGACCCGCTGTTCGCCCGCGCCAACATCGGAGCCCTGCTCTTCGGCGTCGCCATGTACGCGTGGCTGCTGATGGGCCCGTCCTACCTCGTCGAGCGCTGGGACTACTCGGTCCTGCAGGCAGGCGTCGGCGTCACACCGGGCGCCGTCCTCGCCATGGCCGGCTCGCTCTACGTGGGCCGCCGGGTCCCCCACCGCCTCCACTGGGCCGCCGTCACCGTCGGATCGCTGCTCTTCGCCGCCAACGCCCTGCTGCTGTGGGGGTGGGTCGGGGAGTCCACCTCGTACGCCCGGATCTTCCTGCCCGCCGCACTGCTCGGAGGTCTCGGCATCGGAGCCGTGCTGACCGCGCTCTCGACCACGGCCTCGGCCGGACTCCCGCCGCAGCGCTTCGCTGCCGGTACCGGCCTGCTGATGACGGCCCGCCAGCTCGGCGGGGCGCTCGGAGTCGCCGGTGCGGCGGCCCTGCTGACCCGGGGCGGCCCCGGCGAGCACTGGCACGGGATCTTCTTGCTGATCGCGCTGTCCGCGCTCGCCGCGGCGGTCGCGGGAGCCTCGATGCGGCTCAGCGGTCCGACGAAGCCGACGCGGCCGGGAGGCTGACGGCCGGTGCGTCGCCGGCGGAGAAACCGGCGACCGGGAACGTGAGTACGGGCGGCCGCTCCGGGAGTTCCTCCGGGGCGGCCGTCGCCGCGCGCAGCCGGGCGAGGATGCCCCGCGCGGCACGGTCGTAGGCCGTGGTGTCCTCGTGCAGCACGGAGTGCGCGTTGGCCAGCTCCATCATCGCCATGATCTCGAAGGCGAGCTGTTCCACGGCCTCGGCGTCGGCCGCGGCCGCATCACGGAACCCGTCCGCCAGCCGGGCCTCGTCGAGCAGCCGCTCGACGTACCGCGTCCAGGCGCCACGGGTCTTGGCGATCTCGTCGTGGACGGGCCCGGGGCGCGAATCGAACTCGGCGGCGGCGGAGTAGAAGAAGCAGCCGCCGGGGAAGACCCGGCGGCCGGAGTAGTCGAGCCAGCTCTCGCACAGCCGCCACACCTTGGCGATCCCGGCGGGCTCGTCCCGTACGGGACGCACGACCTCCTCGACGAAGACGTCACGGGCCGCCTGCACGGTGGCGAGCTGCAGCTCCTCCTTGGACCCGAAGAGGGCGAACACGCCGCTCTTGCTCAGCCCCAGTTCCGTGGCGATCTTCCCCAGGGACAGCCCTTCCAGGCCGTCCATCGAGGCGGTGCTCATCGTCCGTTCCAGGACGGTCCGCCGGGTCTGGTTCCCGCGCTCCACGCGTCCGTCTGCCATACCGCCATGGTACCGAAGTCATCGCACGCACGGTCGTTCACTCTGGGCTGTTGATCAGGCGTTGATCGGACGTCCATCACCGGCGGACAGGCTCTGCGGCATGTCGATGAACACCACCGCTACCGATTCCGCCACTGCCGCCCCGGCCTGGTACGAGCTCGCCCTCTGCGCCCAGACGGGCCCGGGCTTCTTCTTCCCGGAGCCCGGCTCCTCGCTGCGCGACGCGAAGCGGCTGTGCGGGGCCTGCGAGGGCCGCAAGGCCTGCCTGGACTACGCCCTGACCAACGACGAACGCTTCGGCGTCTGGGGCGGCCTGTCCGAATCCGAGCGCCAGGCCCTGCGCCGCCGGCCCTGACTCGAAGGACGGGCCCCGGGCCTGACCGGCAAGATCCGGAAGAGACGGCCCGGCCGCGCGGCCCCCGGCGGGCGGCGGCGTCACCCCAGCAGTTCCAGGATCCGCGAGGTCCCGGCGCCGCCCGGCGGCCCGGGCGTCCGGGCCCTGGGATCGGCGAAGGAGAGCGTGTGCGCGACCGCCTCCAGGATGGCGGTGTACGCACCCGCGTGCTCGGTGGCCGCGCTGGTGAGGTCGAGCAGGAACAGGTGGCGTCCCTCCGGATGGGCCGTGACGGCCCTGGCCTGGAACAGCCCCCGGTCGGTGCCGGAGGCGGGAACGACCCCGCAGACCAGGGCGCACGGGAGGCCCGATGCCAGCTCGACGAAGCTGCGCGTCGATCCGCCCCCGGGTGCCGACCGGGCGAGGGCCAGTGCCGTACGCGCGACACCCGCCGCGGCGCCGGTTGCGGACCCGGGCTCTTCGGCGGGCCGGACGGAGAGGGAGAACAGCGAGGTGGAGACGGCCTCGGGCCCCTCGGGGTGGAGGCCGACCGCGGTGTGGACCAGGTGCAGGCCGGGTTGACCGGCGAGCTCGTCGAGGCGGTCCATCAGAAGTGCGAGCTGCGCCCCCGCACCGGTTCCGGCAGCCGCACCGGCAGCCGCAGCCGCATCCGTGCCGTCGCCGAAGTCGGCCAGGGCCTCCAGGACTCCGGCGACCTCCTCCAGGGCGCCCCGGTCCTCGGGGCCGATGTCGTGGAACCCGGGAGGCAGCCGGAACCAGACGGGCGGGACGGCGTGGCGCGTCACGGCTGCACCAGCGTCCAGAGGCGGGCCGACTTCGCGGCCGTGGACGGACCGTCCTCCACGACGAGACGGGTGCCGTCCACCGCCGTGGAGCCGCGGTCCACGGCGGCGTCGTCGCCGGTGTAGTCGGCGGCGGCCGTGGCCGCTCCGGTGCCGGCCACGGCCACCCCCACCCGCTCCCTGACCTCGGGCGTCGAGGACCGCAGTGCCCACGCCGCGAGCGGGCTCTCCACCTTCCGCAGCTCGTCCGCCGTGTTCCACGTCGTACGGGCGAAGGCACCCGCGCCCGGGGACACGCCCGCCAGGGCGCCGGCCTCCGGGACCGCCATGGCCGCGCGGGCCGCGACCGTACCGGCCCGCGCGCCCGAGGCGACCGCGGCCACGCCCGGAACGGCGCCGAGGCCGTCGCCGAGCAGGGTCACGCCGTTCTTCCAGAACGCGGCGTCGAACTTGCCCCGGGTGAAACCCTCGGTCAGCGGCTTGCGGAAGCCGGGGTCCGCGAGGTGCGCGGTCAGGGCGGCCAGCGAGAGCCCGCCCGCTACGAGCATCACCGCCATCCCGGCCGGCGGGAAGAAGAGGGCGATGCCCGCACCGGCGGCACCCAGAATGGCCGCCGCGTTCGAGAGGGCGTCGGCCGGATCCTCGACGATCTTGTTCCAGACCGACTCCAGCACCCCGGGCTCCTTCGGCGCCAGCCGCTCCGCCGTCGCGGTCAGCGTGCGCGCCACTCTGCGGGCCGCCGCCGAGTGCTCCGAGGCCAGTTCACGGGCCAGGAGGCGGGCGTCGGTGAGGGCCTCCTCGGTGGTGGCCGCAGTGGCCAGGGAGGCGTAGCGGGAGGCCAGGGTGCGGTGCGCGGCCAGGGTGTCGTGCCAGCCGGTCAGCCCGCGCGCCGCCTCCGCCAGGGAGGTGTGGGCCGCGTGGAGGTGACGGGGGAGCTCCCGCGACAGCGAGGCGCGGAAGGCGGTGGCGGCCTCGCCCTGCCAGGCCGAGCTGTGGGAGACCAGGGCGTCGACGACGCGGGAGCTCTCCGCGAGGCAGTCCGCCGAGGAACGGAGCTTCTTCGCCAGGGCCAGTACCGCATCCGGGCTCCCCGGGGCCGGGTCGAAGCCGAGCGCGGCGTGATCGAGGGCGGTGTGCCCGGCCGGGGTGATGCCGACCACGGGGGAGTCAGCCACGGATGGACGCCGCCTGCCGGAAGGCCGCGCGGATGGCCTCGTCGAGCTCCGCGTACTCGGCGGCGCTGCGGCGCACGCCCTCGCGCACGGTCTTGATCCGCCCCGCGAGCTCCTTGGTGCCGTGGCCCCATCTCTCCTGGAAGCCGTCGCACGCCGCGTCGAGGTCCGCCGTGCCCAGCTGGTCGGCCCGTACGTGGTCCAGCTCCCGCCGGGCCTCGCGCAGCGCGGTCAGCGAGGTGTCCAGGGCGTTGGTGAGGCGGGCCAGCTGGTCGATCTCGACCTGGAGCGGCGTCATGGCGGTCATGACGAAACCCTGGCAGAGCGGGGCTCTGCCAGGGCAATCGTCGTCACCCGCCCGAGCGAGCGGAAACCGGTCAGGTCGGCGGGTGCGGTGTGGTCAGACGGTGCGATCAGGCCTTGCGGGCCGCGATGCGCGCCGCGCGGGCGGCCAGCCGCTCGTCGAACTTGCGGGCCTCGGAGTCCAGGCCGTCCATGAAGAGACCCAGCTCCTCCTGGGCCTTCTGCCCATCGGGGCCGAGGCCGTCGATCTCCATGATCTTCAGGAAGCGGATCACGGGGCTCAGCACGTCGTCGTGGTGGATCCGCAGGTTGTAGACCCCGCCGATCGCCATCTGCGCGGCCATCCGCTCGAAGCCGGGCATCCCGTGTCCGGGCATCCGGAAGTCGACCACGACGTCCCGTACGGCCTGCATCGTCAGGTCCGGGGCGAGCTCGAAGGCCGCGCCCAGCAGGTTGCGGTAGAAGACCATGTGCAGGTTCTCGTCCTGCGCGATGCGGGCCAGCATGCGGTCGCAGACCGGGTCACCGGACTGGTGGCCGGTGTTGCGGTGCGAGATGCGGGTCGCGAGCTCCTGGAAGGCCACGTACGCCACGGAGTGGAGCATCGAGTGGCGGTTGTCGGACTCGAACCCCTCCGACATGTGCTGCATCCGGAATGCTTCGAGCTTGTCCGGGTCCACGGCGCGCGAGGCCAGCAGGTAGTCGCGCATGACGATGCCGTGGCGGCCCTCCTCGGCGGTCCAGCGGTGCACCCAGGTGCCCCAGGCGCCGTTGCGGCCGAAAAGCGAGGCGATCTCGTGGTGGTAGCTGGGGAGGTTGTCCTCGGTCAGCAGGTTCACGACGAGCGCGATCTTGCCGATCTCGGTGACCTTGGACTGCTGCGGGTCCCAGGCTTCGCCGTCCTCGAAGAAGCCGGGGAAGTTGCGGCCGTCGCTCCACGGGACGTACTCGTGGGGCATCCAGTCCTTGGTGACCTTCAGATGGCGGTTGAGTTCCTTCTCGACCACCTCTTCCAGCGCGAACAGCAGCTTGGCGTCCGTCCACGCCTCCGAGCTGCCGAGGTGGGGAGAGGTGATCGTCACGGGTACTCCTGGGTGCAAAGAGACTTACCTACGGTTCCGTAGCCTACGGAGTCGTAGGTTAAGCGCGACATCAAGACCAGCCAAGCCCCAAGGGGACCTCTGTCTGGTTACGTCCCGTTATCTGTGCAGTTTGAGGGGGGTGTGGAGTGGCCTGAAGGGACTAAAGTCACGCCAGCAGGTGGTCCGCTGCTCCCGCCTTGACGGCCGAGATCAGCGCACGGAGCGCATCGATCGAGTCGGTGACGTAGGCGGCGGAGTCGGTGGTTCCGATGTACGCCTTCCCCTCGGCGTCCCGGCCGAAGCGGAAACAGTTCGCCCCCTCGCTGCAGAATGCCTCGTCCCACGCGATGCCGGCCGTCGCCGACGGGGTAGCCGGCGCGGCCGGGGTGGCCGGGGTCGTGCTCTTCGTGCCCATGTCGTTCTCTCGTCTCCTCGTCGGATCCGGTCAGGTGGTCAGTCAGCCGGTCGGCCCGGTCAGAGGGTCCGTGCGATGGCGCGGATGAAATCGCGGGACGCGCGGGCCGGCAGCGCCAGGGAGCGCAGCCGCTCCAGCAGGCCCCGGTAGCGGAGCAGCTTCATCTGCGAATCCAGCAACATCGAGCCGTGCGAACTGTCGAGCTGCACGGTGTCCAGCTCGCTGATCGTGGCGGCCGCGTACGTGAAGGACTGGCCGGCGCCGGGGAACCCGCCGGCGGTGAACGGAATCACGCGCACGGTCGTACGCGCCCGCTCCGACTGCTCCAGTATGTGTTCGAGCTGGGCCCGGGCCACCTTCGGGCCGCCGAACTGCATCCGCAGCGCGGCCTCGTGCACCACCGCCTCGTACAACGGCGGTGCTTCGCGGGCGAACACCTGCTGGCGGTGCATCCGCAGGGCGAGCCGCGCCTGCAGGTCGGGCTCGGGCAGCGGCGGGTCGGCGGTGTCGAAGACGGCCCGCGCGTGCGCCTCGGTCTGCAGCAGTCCGGGTATGTGCGTGGTGACGGCGGTGTGCAACGCGACGGAGTGGTGCTCCAGTTCGCAGATGTCCAGGAGTGCGGGCGGCAGCATCCCCCGGTGCTGCTCCCACCACCCCTTCTCGCGCTCCTGGGCCATGGAGGCGAGTAGGTCGACCAGCCCCGTGTCGGGGCAGTCGTAGTTGAAGGCGAGGGTGCGGACACGCTCGGCGCCGATGGCGATCCGGCCGGATTCGATGTTGGGGATCCTGGTGCGGTCCACCCCCATGAGCGCCGCGGCCTGCTGCACCGTCATGCCCGACTGCTCGCGGAGTTTGCGCAGCTCGGAGCCCAGGCGCTGCTGGCGTGCGGTCGGTGTACTCCTCGGTGGCACAGGTCCCCTCTCCTCCGGTCGAGGGCAGGCGGGAGCATGCGCACGAGTCCGGAAATGCCATGAGAAAACATCAAGTGGTCGTACAAGTAGTAGCACTGTGCACCACGTTGCGCTACGGTCGGTAGCGCAAGTCTCACACGGGGCGACCTCCAGCTCTTGTATGACCACACGGCCATCAGCGCATTCAGCACCTCAGAACCTTGGAGCAGCACGATGACGGGCACTCTCCGTGGCCTGCGGTCGGTCCACGAGTTCCGGCAGGCCCCGCCAGGGGCGGAGAAACTGAGCTACTCCATAGGCCTGCCGGGCGGCGCCCACTGTGCGGGCAGCGCCCGGGGCGCCCTGCGGTCCCTGCTCGACCGGCACGGACTGCCCGACCTGTGCGACAACGCGGCGCTGGCCGCCTCCGAACTCGTGGCCTGCGCCTACCGGTTCACGCCCGACAAGGAGATGGTGCTGAAGGTCCGCTGGCAGTTCGACGCGCTGCGGATCGTCGTCTTCGACCAGCACCCCGCGCACTCCTCGCCCGAGGCGAGCGAGGAGTGCCGGAGCCGGCGCAGCCGCGGGATGTGGCTGCTGTCGGCGGTGGTCGAGGCCTGTGGCGGGGACTGGGGACTCACCCCGGTGCTCACCCCGATGGGCGGCACCAAGTCCTGGGCCTTACTGCCCTTGCCGCGTTAGCGCGGTACCCGCTGGTGCAGATACTCGCCGGCGCGGGTCACCCCTGCCACAGCGACCGGTGGACCTCCTCGGCCGTCGTCGGCCGCATCCCGCCGTCGAGCAGCAGCCACCGCGTGATGCCGATCGACTCCAGGAACGGCACGTCATGGCTCGCGACCACGAGCGCCCCTTCATAGGAATCCAGGGCATCGGTCAACTGCCGTACGCTCGCCAGGTCCAGGTTGTTCGTCGGCTCGTCCAGCATGAGCAGCTGCGGGGCCGGCTCCGCGAGCAGCAGTGCCGCCAGCGTCGCCCGGAACCGCTCGCCGCCCGACAGGGTGCCGGCCAGCCGGTCCGCCCGCGCACCCCGGAACAGGAAGTGCGCGAGCCGCGCCCGGATCAGGTTGTTCGTCGCGTGCGGGGCGAACCGCGCCACGTTCTCCACGACCGAGCGCTCGTCGTCCAGTACGTCGAGCCGCTGCGGCAGGAACCGGGCCGGGACATGGGTCACCGACTCGCCCGACAGCGGGGCCAGTTCCCCCGCGATCGTGCGCAGCAGCGTGGTCTTGCCCGAGCCGTTGGCCCCCACCAGCGCGATCCGCTCCGGACCGCGCAGCTCCCACTCGCCCGCGACCGGGGCGCCGTGGACCGGGTGCAGTGCGCTCAGGGTGAGCACGCGGCGGCCCGGCGGGACCTGGGTGGCGGGCAGTTTGATCCGGATCTCGGCGTCGTCGCGCACCGCCAGCTCCGCCTGGTCGAGACGTTCCTCCGCCTCCGCCAGCTTCTCGGTGTGCATGATGCGGTGCTTGCCCGCCGACTCCTGCGCCGCGCGCTTGCGGGCGCCCATGACGATCTTCGGCTCGCGCTTGGTCTCGAACATCTTCTGCCCGTACCGCTTGCGCCGGGCCAGTTTGGCCTGGGCCTGCGCCAGTTCGCGCTTCTGCCGCTGTACGTCGCCCTCGGCGACCCGGACCATCCGCTCGGCCGCCTCCTGCTCGGCCGCGAGCATCTCCTCGTAGTCCGTGAAGTTTCCGCCGTACCAGCGGAGTTCGCCGTCGCGCAGGTCGGCGATCTGGTCGACCCGGTCCAGCAGTTCCCGGTCGTGGCTGACCAGGAGCAGCACCCCGGACCAGGATTCGACGGCCGCGTACAGCCGGCGCCGGGCCCGCAGGTCGAGGTTGTTGGTGGGCTCGTCCAGCAGCAGCACGTCCGGACGGCTCAGCAGCAGCGCGGCCAGCCGGAGCAGCACGCACTCCCCGCCCGACAGTTCGCCGGTGGTGCGGTCCAGTCCGATCCGGCCGAGCCCGAGCTGGTCGAGCGTGGCGAGGGCCCGTTCCTCCACGTCCCAGTCGTCGCCGACGGCCGCGAAGTTGGCCTCGGTCGCCTCGCCCGCCTCGATGGCGTGCAGGGCGGCCCGGGTGGTGTGGACGCCGAGCGCCTCGTCCACCCGCAGGGAGGTGTCGAAGGTGACGGTCTGCGGAAGCTGGCCGACGGTACCGGCGACGGTCAACTGGCCGTCGCTCGGGGTCAGTTCCCCGGCGATGAGCTTGAGCAGCGTGGACTTGCCGCAGCCGTTGCGTCCGATCAGGCCGGTACGGCCGGGGCCGACGGCCAGTTGGAACCCGTCGAAGACGGGGGTTCCGTCGGGCCAGTCGAAGGACAGGTCGGAGCAGGTGATGAACATGGGAGCAGGACTCATGGAGGCCTCCAGGTTGCGTGAGTGGTGAGTGCAACGCGGGGGAGACACAGGGGACCGCGGATGAGGGCGGTGGTCGGTGTCTCGGACCTCAGAGGAACAACGTCCTGCTCCGTTTCGACGGCGATGGGGCGTCTACGAAGCTACGGCGCGGCCGGAGCCGCGGGCAAACGAATTAAAGCGAATCCAAGCAAGGCGTCAGCAGGAGTCGCGCATCAGCTCGGCGAGGCTCTGGTCCATGTCGAGGTACAGGTGCTCCAGGCCGGGCGGCACGATCGTCGAGGCCCGCTCCAGGAAGCGGTGCAGCTCGGCCGTCACCATCAGCACGATCGCGACCCCCTCGGGGGCGTGGAACTCCACGGTGGTCCGGTCGGCGTCGTACGGGCGCACGCGCACGTCCCCGCAGCCGGACGGGCGGTCCAGTCCGTACTCCAGCAGCTCCCGCGAGAACGTCCACGAGACCTCGACGCCCTCCAGGGTCGCGGGCGCGGGAAAGGCCATCCGGACGGCGAAGGGATCCGACCGGTCGTAGCAGAGCGTGACGGGTACGGTGTCGACCTTCGGCGCGGTGGCGACCAGTCGGGCCTGCACGGCCTGCTCGATGACAGTGATCAAGGCTCGCTCCCTTGCGGCGGATCTCGTGCCGGACCGTGTGAGGCGGGCCCGGCAACGGGATAGACGCGTGAAGCGGCGAATCCGTGCACGCGACCGGGAGTGAGCTGTGTCACCGAATGGCCTGAACGCGCCTGTGTGATCGCACAGGGTGACGGTGACGCGGGCCTCCGGGGCCTGTCCGCAGCCCCCGGAGCGGACGCAGTACGGCTGGTTCCCGCTCACTCCACAGGCCCAAGGCAGGCTCCGGACCGCCCGCCGCGGACCATCTGGAGCGCCCCCGCTAGACCACCGGGCTCTCCCGCACCGTCGCCAGGTCCGCTGAGGTCTTCGTCGCGAGGAACTCGGTGATGCGGTACGAGCAGACGCCCGCCACCGCGAAGGGATCCCCGGCCGCGATCTTCTCGATCTCCGCGCGGGACACCCCGCCGGCCAGGATCATGCCCCCGTCGCGCGGGACCTTGCGACCCGAGGCGAGGAAGATGCCGGCGGCGTAGTAGCCGTCCAGCCAGGCGATGTGCGCGTCCATCTCTTCTTCGACGGCTTCGACGGGCGCGGTGTAGGTGAGCTCCATGACGAACATGATCGCCAGGGTTGCATGCAGCCGTCCGGTTGGTCTGGCATTCCTGGGCGTTGCGCGGATTCTGTGGTGCCGCGTGTCCTCATCGGGTGGGGCTCGTTCCGTATGTGGGTCCGATGATCGGACAGTAGATCGTGCATGGGGGCGGGGTGACGGGTGTGCGCCGGAAGGTCGCGTTGGGCGAGGGGGAGACCGCGCGGGTCGCATGCGCGTCCGTGACCGCGTTCCGAGGTCTGGACACGGTCAGCGGTGAGGTCCTGAAGGCTGCCGCGCTGGTTGAGCGGGTGGGCTGGCTGACGACGCTGGTGGAGACGATGGCTGCCGGGGTTGTCGGCGGGCACTGGTCGCGGGCCGAGCTGGCCGTGCTCGCTTCGGGTGTTGCCCGGTCGGGTGGGCGGTTGCCGTCGAACGCGTGGATGGCGTTGCGGACTCTGGGTTGGTCGGCTGCCGTTCCGGCGGGGCTGTATGTGCCCGATCGGGTCCGCAGGGTTGCCGAGGAGCAGGCTGGGCGGGTCCTGCGCTCGGCTGAATGGCGCGCGGCGCTCGTGGACGCGGTCCTGGAAACGTGGCCGGCCGGTGGGGATCCGATGAAACGCGGCATGGAGGAGTGGGCGGCGTTGCGGGCGGCCTGCCCGCAAGGCACTGCGGTGCCCGCGTCCGTCTTCCGTTCCCGCACCCGTCAAGTGGCAAGGTTCCTCGCCGCGTACCGGCGTCTGCCCGCCGGTCTGTGTGAGTTGGAGGCGGCGCCGGGCGGCGGCCGGCAGGTGGTGCTGGCGGCCGCCGACAAACAGCTTGCCACTCTGGCCCGGTGCGAGGACGACCCGGCCCGCTACGCGGTGCTGACCGTGCGGCTTCCGGTATGCCCTGCCCCGCGCACCCGTTGCGACTGGCACCCGGTACGGATCCGTTTCCGCCTGCCACCCACCATCGACAACGCTGTCCGCGCCAACGGGGTACTGGCCAAAGCCGACCGGCTCCGCATCCTCGCCGAACACCTGTGGACCAAAGCCGCCCACCTGGAGACGCTCCTGGGCGGCCGGCGTGCCCTCGGCCTGCACCCCGACCCTGCGATCGTCACCAAGCTCGCCGTGGTGCGCACCGAACACTCACGGGTCAGCAGGCGGCGCCGGCGCCTGAACGCGGAGATCGCCAAGGCGGCCGCCCGGTTCATGGTGGATCACGCCCGTGCCGCGCGGGCGTCGGTGATCTATCTGGAGGACCTGCGCGACATGGAGTCCCGCGGCAAGGGCCGCACCCTCAACTCCCGCCTTTCCAGCTCGGTACGAGGGCAGATCGTGGCTGATGTGCGGCATCAGGCAGCCCGGCACGGGATAGCCGTGGTCATCGTCCCCGCGCGCGGCACTTCCAAGTACTGCCCCCGCTGCCTGACCGCCTTCCGTCACCACGCCGCCCCCGACAACACCCGACCGGGCTGGAAATGGGCCACCTGCCCCCACCCCGACTGCGGATACAGCGCGGACCGGGACGTCGCCGCCTGGCAGCGCATCGGCGCCCGAGGCCTGCAACACCAGCACCTGACCGTCCTGGACCGCGCGAGTGGCACGTATGTGATCCGCCGCACGGTTCAGGAGCTGGACCAACCCGTCCAGCACCCCAAGCCCACCCACCCGGACCGGACGAAGTCGGGTCCGACGAGAGACCGCCCTGTGCCCAGGCAGCGACGCAGGGTCCCCGCCCCACCCGGAACACCAGCAGCCGCACCAGCGGCGGCAGGTCAGGGTGTAAAGCGTCCGGCGGGGCGGCAGCCCCAGCCACCCACCCACCGCAACCAGCGGCGAGGTGGGCGGCAGGCACCGCACACGATGAGCACCCCCAATCGGCACCGACCGTGCGGGGCCAGACTCGGCGCAGGCTTCCACCTGCACACCCACGCCACCCCGATCACACAGCGGCCACGGCGAGACCCGAGACTCGTTTCCGACCTGGGCGAACACTCAGCCCCAAGCAGGAAAACCTGAGCTCATCCGTGACGCTACTCTCGCAGCACTATGACGAGTGCGAAGATCCCCGCCGACGAGGCCGGGGCCAAGGCGATACAAGACGAGCTGCGCGGCCGGGTCGTCCTGACCGAGACCGGACCACCGCCCGGCGAAGGGCTCATCGCGGGGGTGGACGTGGCCTACGACGACGAGCGCGACCTGGTGGCCGCCGCGGCCGTCGTCCTCGATGCCGCCACCCTGCGGGTCGTCGAGGAGGCCACCTCCGTCGGCCGCGTCAGCTTCCCCTACGTACCCGGACTGCTCGCCTTCCGCGAGCTGCCGACCGTGCTCGCCGCCCTGGAGGCGCTGACCGTCACGCCCGGTCTGGTCGTCTGCGACGGCTACGGGCTGGCCCACCCGCGCCGCTTCGGGCTCGCCTGCCACCTCGGCGTGGTCACCGGGCTGCCCGCCATCGGCGTCGCGAAGAACCCGTTCACCTTCACGTACGAGGAACCGGGCGACCGGCGCGGGGACCTCTCCCCGCTCCGCGCACCCGACGGCGAGGTCGTCGGGCGGGCGCTGCGCACGCAGGACGGGATCAAGCCCGTGTACGTCTCGGTGGGCCACCGGGTCTCCCTGGACAACGCCTGCGCGCACGCCCTGGCGCTGAGCCCCCGCTTCCGGATCCCGGAGACCACCCGGCACGCCGACTCGCTGTGCCGGCGGGCCCTGCGCGAAGCCACCGCGTAGGGCGGGCCGTCCGGGCGGCGCCTCAGTCGGAGGCCGCGACGCGGAAGCGGATGCCCGCCTTTTGGAGCCGGTCCAGCAGGGCGTCGCCCATGGCCACGGCGGTGGTCAGCTGGCCGGACAGCTCGGGCAGGGCGTCGTAGGCGAGGCAGAGCGCGGACTCCGCGAACATCTTCGCGGTCTCCCCGTACCCCGGGTCGCCGCCCGAGACCTCGGTGAAGACCCGGCGGCCGCCGCCCTCGCCCACGAACCGCACGCTGAACCAGCTGCGCGCCCGCCGCACCGCGTCCGGGCCCTGGCCCGGCTCCCAGCGGTTCGCCAGCCACTGCCGCACCGGCGGGATCTGCGCGAGGGCGGCCACCCCGCCGACCGCCGCCGTACCGCCCACGGCGACGGGCAGGTGCCGTACGGAGGCGTAGTGCCGGTAGCGGAAGTCCGGGCCGTACCGCTCCAGCGCGGCTGCCGACCGGGCCACGACCTGGACGTCCAGGACGGGCAGCGGCACGGCCCAGGTGCCGGTCTCCCGGCTGAAGCGCGGTGCACCCACGGGCACGCGCACCCGCCGGCCCAGCAGCCTGGGCTCGTGCATCCGGCGCGCTCGGGCGGCGGCCAGGTTCTGCGGTCCGCGGCCCAGCGCGGTGAGCACGGTGGTGAAGGTGCCGCCCGAGAACAGGGCGTTGGAGCGCACGAAGGCGTCCACGGTCAGCGGGACCCCGGCCGGCAGCTGTCCGACGGTGAAGTACGCCCCGAGGTCGGCCGGGACGGAGTCGAAGCCACAGGCGTGCACGATCCGGGCGCCGGTCTCGCGGGCCCGCGCGTCGTGCTCGACGTACATCCGGTCCACGAACTCCGGCTCGCCGGTCAGGTCCAGGTAGTCGGTGCCCTCGGCGGCGCAGGCGGCCACCAGCAGGGCGCCGTACAAGACGTACGGCCCCACGGTCGTGGCCAGCACCCGGGTGGAGGCGGCCAGTTCGCGCGTCGCCGCGGCGTCCTGGGCGTCCGCGCGCAGCAGCGGCAGGTCCGCGCAGCGCGGGTCGAGGGCGGTCAGCCGCTCGCGCAGCCGCTCCAGCTTCGCGAGGTCGCGCCCCGCGAGGGCCCAGCGGCAGTCCGCGGGGGCGTGCGCCGCGAGGTACTCGGCGGTCAGCGCCCCCACGAACCCGGTCGCGCCGAAGAGCACGAGGTCGTACTCCCGTTCCGCGGTGCGCGGTTCGTGCCGGACAGCTGCGTTCATCGGGAGCCTCCCAGACGGTGTCGGTGGTGGCTGAGGCTAGCGCGTGGCCGCCGTACGGGGCCGGGCGGGTGCCCGGCTCCGTACGGCGGCTCGGCTCGGCCGGCGGCTGCCTTCACCGCTCACGGGTGGAACGGGTGGATCAGTCGACCTCGTAGTCGCCGAAGATGTCCACGACGACGTCGATGTTGGCGTCGCTCTCGTTGAAGACGTCGATGATGCCGTGGTAGCCGGTGCTCGCCTGGACCAGGTTCGGGACGGTCTTGCCCGGAGTGAAGTTCAGGGTCGAGGAGCCGGGCGCGCTCGGCGGGCTGTCGTAGTTGCCTTCGTACGCTTCCTTCGAGTTCGGGTCCGGGGCGACGGCGAGGAAGCCAACGCCCTTGGTGTTGGTCACCGTGGTGTTCATGATGAAGGCCTTGGTGCCCGGGTACTTCGTGCTGAGCCTCATGGGGATGTAGTGACGGCCCGGCAGCGGGCCCCACTTCCATTCGCGGGTGTCGAGCCAGCGGAACGGCTGGAAGGGCACGTACGCGGCCTGGCTGTTGGGGCTGTAGAAGCCGACGACGTCGACGATGACGTCGGTGCCCTTCCAGCCGCCGTTGCGGATGCTGATCTTGCCGTCGGCGCCGATGGGGACGATCACCGAGTTGGCGACGGTCTGGCCGCCGCGGAAGTTCAGGTTGGAAGCCGTCGGAGCCTTCGTGCCACCCGGGTAGACGGTCAGGTGGCCGTCGTCCTTCGGGTTGGTGACGGTCACGTTGAGGGCGACGGCGGTGGCCCCGGCGGGGACGCTGCGGACTCCCGAGATCGCGGTGCCGAACCCCTTGAAGCCCTCGACCTGTCCCTTGCGGGTGCCGAGCCCGATACGGGTGTCGACGAAGCGCTCCGGGGTGATCGCGGTGTAACCGCTGGCGGCGGACTGGGTGAAGTAGCCGGTGACGTCGGCGATCAGGTCGACCGTCCCCAGGCCGCTGTTGTAGAGGTCCACGTAGCCGTCGGTGCCGATCGGCACGACGACCAGGTTCGGGACCGTCTGGCCGGGCTCGAAGTTGAGGTTCGAGGTGGTGGGGCGGGCGGCGCCGGAGGCGAAGGCGGTGATGTGGCCGGCGGCGGTGGCGTTGGTGACGGTGACGTTGAGGACCGCCGTGGTCGCACCCGCGGGGATCTTGCCGACGCCTGCGACCTTGAGGCGCGCGGAGCCGTTCGGGCCGACCTTGCCCTTCGGGGCGCCCGTGCCGTCACGGGTGTCGAGCAGCCGGGTCGGGGTGTGCGGGGTGAACTCGGAGCCCATCGTCGTGACCGAGACCGTGTTCGTGACCGAGGTGCCGGCGGCGGTGTCCTCGGCCTTGACGGTGATGAGGTAGGTGCCCACCTCGGAGTAGGCGTGCTGGCGGCGCTCCAGCCCGGTACCGGTGGCGCCGTAGCTTTCCTGCCAGCTGTTGTCGCCCCAGTCGATGGTGACCTGGAGGGACTGGTCGGCCGCGGCCGTGAGCTTGGCCGCCAGCTCGATCCCGTGGGCGCTGGTGTGCACGGCCGTCAGGCCGACCCTGTAGGTCGGGTCGGCGGCGGTCTGTGCCTTCGGGGCGCCGGCGGCCTTGGACGTACCGGCAGCCGGGGCCGCGGACTTGGTGCCGGCCTCGGCCGGGCTGGTGAAGGTCTTGGTGGGCCGCACCTCGCTCAGGTCCTGGTCGGGCAGCGCGACCCCGTGGGCCTTGCCCGGTGCCGGTGCCGGGTCGGCCGCGTGGGCCAGACCCGGGATGAGCGACATGCCTGCCGCGAGGATGGTCGCGGATGCTACGAGTCGGCGATGAGACACCGAGCCCCCCCAATGTCGTGTGTCTGCCGGCCCCCGAACGGGGCCGGAGAACCCGCCGGGCCTTCCCTGGCCCGCGGGTGGCCGTACGGGGCCCTCCCTGGCCCGGTGTACGGCGGGTGGTGCCCCGGGGGAGCGGCCCGTACGGCCGCGCCCCCGGGGCACTGTGATCCAATCCCGTGCTTAGCGGTGGATCAGTTGTCCATGTAGATGCCGAAGATGTCGACGATGAGGTCGATGTTGGCGTCGCTCCAGTTGAAGAAGTCGATGACGCCGGTGTTGCCGCGGCCCGCCTGAACCAGGTTCGGGACGGTCTTGTTCGCGGTGAAGTTCAGGTTCGAGGAGGTCGGGATCGGCACCTCGATGTTGGTCCCGTTGTCGTAGTCCGCGCCGGTGTTCGGGTCCGGGGCGACCGCGAGGAAGCCGGCACCCTTGGGGTTGGTCACCGTGGTGTTCAGCACGAAGGCCGTGGTGTTCGGGTAGCCGTCGCCGAGTCCGAGCGCACTGTAGTAGCGGCCGGGCAGCGGCTTGGTCTCGCGGGTGTCCTTCACGCGCTCCGGGTCGAAGGGGAGGTACGCGCTGACGCTGTCGGGGCTGTAGTAGCCGACGACGTCGACGATCACGTCGGCCGGGTTCCAGCCGCCGTTGCGGATGCTGATCTTGCCGTCGGTTCCGACGGGGACGATCACCGCGTTGGCGATGGTCTGGCCCGTGCTGAAGTTCAGGTTGGACGCGTTCGGCGCGGCCTTCCCGGCGGGGAAGACGGTCAGGTGGCCGTCGCTCCGCGGGTTGGTGACCGTCACGTTGAGCGCCACGGCCTTGGCCCCGGCGGGGACGCCGCGGTTGCCCGCGATCGTGGTGGTGATGGTCCCGTAGCCGGGGACCTGGCCCTTGCGGGTGCCGAGACCCTCCCGGGTGTCGACGTGGCGCTCCGGGGCGAGCGCGGTGTAGCCGCTGGCGGCGGACTGGGTGAAGTAGCCGGTGATGTCGGCGATCAGGTCGACCGGCTCCCAGCCGCCGTTGTAGAGCTCGACGTAGCCGTCGGCGCCGACCGGGACGATGACCAGGTTGGGGACCGTCTGGCCGGGCTCGTAGTTGAGGTTCGAGGTGGTCGGACGGTCGGTGCCCGAGGCGAAGGCGGTGACGTGGCCGCCGCTCCTGGTGTTGGTGACGGTGACGTTGAGGGCCACCGCGGTCACACCGGCCGGGATGGTGCCGAAGCCGCCGACCTTCACCCGCGCGGAGGTGTACGGGGCGACCCTGCTCGAGCCGGCACGGGTGTCCAGCAGACGGGTCGGGGTGTACGGGGTGAAGTCCGAGCCCTCGGTGGTGATGGCGACGGAGTTCTCGGCGGAGACGCCGTTGACGGCGTCGGTCACCTTGACCTTGACCGTGTACGTGCCGACCTCGCGGTACACGTGCTCCACGTGCGCCGCTTCGGTGCCGTGGGCGCTCGCCGTGCCGGAGGTGCCGTCACCCCAGTCGATGGTGAGCTCGACGTCGACGTCCGCGCTCGTGACGCCCATGCTCAGTTCGAGCGAGTGCGCGTTGAACGTGGTGCCGTGCAGGGCCACCGCGAGGTCCGGGTTGCCCTCGGAGGCCGCCAGCGTGCCGGCCGCCTTGCTCTTACCGGCGGCCGGGACCTTGACCGAGCGGTCGGCCGGGCTGTCGAACTTGGTGGTCTTGGCCTCGATGGCCGAGTCCAGGTCGGGCTTGGATACGCCCTGCAGCTTGCCCGCCGCGGGATCGGCGGCGTGGGCCAGCCCCGGTATGAGAGAAATGCCTGCCGCGAGGATGGTCGCGGATGCTACGAGTCGGCGATGAGACACCGAGCCCCCCCAAATGTCTGTGAGCCCTGGAACAGGGCCGAAAGCCCGCTCAGACTACAGAAGCCCCGGCTCGCGGATCACTCGGGTTTATCTGTTTGCGTTTGCACTGATTGGGGCCTGTGGTCCGATTCCTCCGGCCTCGTCGCGGCAGGCCGGTCTAGCGTGGGGAACGAACGATCCGTGCGAGCGGGTGAGGCCCGCGGTGAGTGGAGGTCCGTGTGAAGGCTGGGGTGCGCAAGTGGGAAGCGGTCCGGGAGTTCGCGCTGGGGCTGCCGCAGGCGCGGGAGGAGTTCCCGTGGGGTCCCGAGGACTGCGTGGTGAAGGTCAACAAGAAGATCTTCGTCTTCCTCGGGAACACCGACGGACCGTCGCCCGGGATCTCCGTGAAGCTCAAGGACGAGGCGCTGCACGGTCACGCCATGACCGCCCCCGGCGCGGAGCCGACCGGATACGGGCTGGGGAAGGCCGGCTGGGTCTCCGTGCCGCTGGGGGAGAAGGGTGCGCCCTCCGCCGAGGTGCTGTGCGAGTGGGTGGAGGAGAGCTACCGGACCGTCGCGCTCAAGCGGGACCTCAAGGAGCTCGACGCGCGGACCGCCGGGCCCGGTGCAGGACCAGGTGCCGGACCCGATGCAGGGGGAAACGCCGCAACCGGCTAAGCGCTTGCTCTTGTGCTCAGTGGAACAGGTTCCTAGCATCACTGGTGTTACATCAGTTGTGTCACACAGTGGCGGCAGTGGTGCCACCGGATGCTGGGGGCTCGATGGCAGTGACGGGGAACGCGGCGGGGAACGTGCCGGGGAGCGGCGGGGGCCCGCTCGCGGGCGTGCGCGTCGTCGAGCTGGCGGGCATCGGGCCGGGCCCGTTCGCCGCCATGCTCCTCGCCGACCTGGGAGCCGACGTGGTGCGGGTGGACCGGCCCGGCGGTGGCGGGCTGGCCGTGAACCCGGCCTACGACATCACCAACCGCAACAAGCGTTCCGTCCTCGTCGACCTGAAGTCCGCCGACGGCCCGGCCCGCGTGCTGGACCTGGTCGAGCGCGCCGACGTGCTCATCGAGGGCTTCCGCCCCGGGGTCGCCGAACGGCTCGGCGTGGGCCCGGCCGACTGCCACGCCCGCAATCCCCGGCTCGTCTACGGCCGGATGACCGGCTGGGGCCAGGACGGCCCGCTCGCCCACACCGCCGGGCACGACATCGCGTACATCGCCGTCACCGGCGCCCTCGGCATGATCGGCAACCCGGGCGAACCCCCGGCCGTCCCCGCCAACCTGGTCGGCGACTACGCGGGAGGCTCGCTCTACCTCGTCATCGGCGTCCTCGCCGCCCTCCAGCACGCCCGCACCCCCGGCGGCACCGGACAGGTCGTCGACGCGGCCATCGTCGACGGGACCGCGCACCTCACCGCCATGATCCACGGGATGATGGCGGCCGGCGGCTGGCAGGACCGGCGCGGGGCCAACCTCCTCGACGGAGGCTGCCCCTTCTACGGCAGCTACGAGACCTCCGACGGCGGCTACATGGCCGTCGGCGCGCTGGAGCAGCAGTTCTACGACACCTTCGTGGAGCTCCTCGGCATCAAGGACCAGGCGCCCGCCCGCAAGGACCTGGCCCGCTGGGGCGAGCTCCGCGAGGCCGTCGCCGCGCGCTTCAAGTCCCGTACCCGCGAGGAGTGGACGGCCGTCTTCGCGGGCACCGACGCCTGCGTGGCGCCCGTGCTCTCGCTGCGCGAGGCCCCGCACCACCCGCACCTGGCCGCCCGCGGCACCTTCGTCGAGGCCGCCGGGATCACCCAGCCCGCCCCCGCGCCCCGCTTCTCCGCGACCCCGGCCGCCGTCGTGGGCGGCCCCGCGCTGCCGGGCGCGCACACGGAGTCGGTGGCGGCCGACTGGGGCGTGCCGGGGCTGCTCGGCAAGGAGGGCTGAGGCCCGGTGGAACTCTCGATGATGCTCGACTACGCCGGCGACCCGCGCCGCGCCGCCGACGCCGCGGCGGAGCTTGAGTCGGCGGGCCTCGACGCCGTGTGGGTGGCCGAGGCCTGGGGCTTCGACGCCCCGACGATCATGGGGTACCTGGCCGCCCGCACCGAGCGGATGAAGATCGGCTCGGCCATCCTCAACGTCTACTCGCGCACCCCCGCCCTCATCGCCCAGACCGCGGCGGGCCTGGACGCGATGTCCGGCGGCCGGGCGATGCTCGGCCTCGGGGCGTCGGGCCCCCAGGTGGTCGAGGGCTGGCACGGGAAGCCGTACGACAAGCCGATCGGCCGGACCCGCGAGACGGTCGAGCTGTGCCGCCGCATCTGGCGCCGCGAGACCATCGACCACCACGGCATCACCGACATGCCGCTGCCCGCGGAGAAGGGCGGACGGCACGGCAAGCCGCTGAAGATGCTGACCCGGCCGGTCCGCGCGGACATCCCCGTCTACGTGGCCTCGCTCGGGCCCGCCAACGTGCGGATGACGGCCGAGATCGCCGACGGCTGGCTGCCCACGCTCTTCGTGCCGGAGAAGGCCGGCGCCGTGTGGGGGAGCGCGCTCGCCGAGGGCACGGCCCTGCGCGCGCCGGAACTGGGCCCGCTGCGGACGGTGGCGGGCGGACTGCTCGCGATCGGCGAGGACGCGGCGGAGCTGCGGGACCTCGCCCGCCCGCAGATCGCCCTGTACGTCGGCGGCATGGGCGCGGTCGGCAAGAACTTCTACAACGACCTGGCCGTCGCCTACGGGTACGAGGAGGAGGCCCGGAAGATCCAGGAGCTCTACCTCTCCGGTCGCAAGCGCGATGCCGCGGCCGCCGTACCGGACGAACTGTGCGAGCTCACCACGCTGTGCGGGCCCGAGGGGTACGTGCGCGAGCGCGTCGAGGCCTTCCGGGCCGCCGGGGTGACCATGCTCAACGTCACGCCCGTGGGACCCGAGCCGGCCCGGCTCGTCGAAACCGTCAAGAACTGGCTCTAGGGGGCCCTCGCAATGAAACGCCAGCTTTTCGACGCCGACCACGAGGCGTTCCGCGAGACCGTCCGCACCTTCCTCACCAAGGAGGTGCTGCCGCACTACGAACAGTGGGAGAAGGACGGGATCGTCAGCCGCGAGGCCTGGCGGGCCGCCGGCCGGCAGGGGCTGCTCGGCCTGGCCGTCCCCGAGGAGTACGGGGGCGGCGGCAACACCGACTTCCGGTACGCGGCGGTGATCGCCGAGGAGTTCACCCGGGCGGGCGCCGCCGGGCTCGCCATCGGGCTGCACAACGACATCATCGGGCCGTACCTGACCTCGCTGGCCACCGAGGAGCAGAAGCGCCGCTGGCTGCCCGGCTTCTGCTCCGGCGAGATCATCACCGCCATCGCGATGACCGAGCCGGGCGCGGGCTCCGACCTGCAGGGCATCCGGACCACCGCCGAGGACGCCGGTGACCACTGGGTGCTCAACGGCTCCAAGACCTTCATCTCCAACGGCATCCTCGCCGACCTGGTGATCGTGGTCGCGAAGACCACCCCCGAGGGCGGGGCGCACGGGATGTCGCTGCTGGTCGTGGAGCGCGGCACGGAGGGCTTCGAGCGCGGCCGCAACCTCGACAAGATCGGACAGAAGGCGCAGGACACCGCCGAGCTGTTCTTCAACGACGTGCGCGTCCCCAAGGAGAACCTGCTCGGTGAACTCGACGGCGCCTTCGTCCACCTGATGACCAACCTCGCGCAGGAGCGGATGGGCATCGCGATGGCCGGCATCGCCGCCGCCGAGTACCTGCTGGAGATCACCACGCAGTACGTGAAGGAGCGCGAGGCCTTCGGGCGGCCGCTCTCCAAGCTCCAGCACGTCCGCTTCGAGATCGCGGAGATGGCCACCGAGTGCGCGGTCACCCGCACCTTCCTCGACCGCTGCATCACCGACCACTCCAACGGGGAACTGGACCACGTCCACGCCTCGATGGCGAAGTGGTGGGCCACCGAACTCCAGAAGCGGGTCGCCGACCGCTGTCTGCAACTGCACGGCGGATACGGATACATGACCGAGTACCGGGTCGCGCGGGCCTTCACCGACGGCCGCATCCAGACCATCTACGGCGGCACGACCGAGATCATGAAGGAGATCATCGGCCGTTCCCTGCTGGCCTGACCTCCGCCGACCTCCCCCTGGTTTCCCCGACCTCTCCTGGCCCCCTGATCCTTCCCCCGCCTCCCTGACCCTCCCCACGCCTCCGCACCCCCGAAAGGCTTGACCAGTGAGCACCGAAGCGTACGTATACGACGCGATCCGCACGCCGCGCGGCCGAGGCAAGGCCAATGGCTCCCTGCACGGAACCAAGCCGATCGACCTGGTCGTCGGCCTCATCCACGCCCTGCGCGAGCGCAACCCCGGCCTGGACCCCGGCACCATCGACGACATCGTGCTCGGCGTCGTCAGCCCGGTCGGCGACCAGGGCTCCGACATCGCCCGGATCGCGGCGATCGCCGCCGGGCTGCCGGACACCGTCGCCGGCGTCCAGGAGAACCGCTTCTGCGCCTCGGGCCTCGAAGCCGTCAACATGGCTGCCGCGAAGGTCCGTTCCGGCTGGGAGGACCTGGTCCTCGCGGGCGGAGTGGAGTCGATGTCCCGCGTGCCGATGGCCTCGGACGGCGGAGCCTGGTTCAACGACCCGATGACCGGCTGGGACACCGACTTCGTCCCGCAAGGCATCGGCGCCGACCTGATCGCCACGATCGAGGGATTCTCCCGGCGCGACGTGGACGAGTACGCCTCCCTGTCCCAGGAGCGGGCCGCCGCCGCCATCAAGGACGGCCGCTTCGCCAAGTCGGTCGTCCCGGTCACCGACCGCAACGGCCTGGTGGTCCTGGACCACGACGAGTTCGTCCGCCCCGGCACCACCGCCGACACCCTCGCCCGGCTGAAGCCCTCCTTCGCGGACATCGGCGAACTCGGCGGCTTCGACGCCGTCGCCCTGCAGAAGTACCACTGGGTCGAGAAGATCGACCACGTCCACCACGCGGGCAACTCCTCCGGCATCGTCGACGGAGCCTCCCTCGTCGCGATCGGCTCCCGCGAGGCGGGCGAGCGCAACGGCCTCACCCCCCGCGCCCGGATCGTCTCGGCCGCCGTCTCCGGCTCCGAGCCCACCATCATGCTCACCGGCCCCGCCCCGGCCACCCGCAAGGCCCTCGCCAAGGCCGGCCTGACCATCGACGACATCGACCTGATCGAGATCAACGAGGCCTTCGCCGGCGTCGTGCTGCGCTTCGTCAAGGACATGGGCGTCTCCCTGGACAAGGTCAACGTCAACGGCGGCGCCATCGCGCTCGGCCACCCGCTCGGCGCCACCGGCGCGATGATCCTCGGCACCGTCGTCGACGAACTGGAGCGCCAGGACAAGCGCTACGGCCTCGTCACCCTCTGCGTCGGCGGCGGCATGGGCGTCGCCACCATCGTCGAACGCCTCTGAACCCCGTCCTGATCCCTGATCCCTGATCCCACCCCTGACACGGAAGTTGCGAACATGAGCGAGTCCACCACGATCCGCTGGGAACAGGACGAGACCGGCGTCGTCACCCTGGTCCTCGACGACCCGAACCAGTCCGCCAACACGATGAACCAGGCCTTCAAGGACTCCATCGCCGCGATCGCCGACCGCGCCGAGGCCGAGAAGGACTCCATCCGCGGCATCATCTTCACCTCCGCCAAGAAGACCTTCTTCGCGGGCGGCGACCTCAAGGACATGATCCGGCTCCGCCCCGAGGACGCGCAGCTGGCCTTCGACACCGGCACCGCCATCAAGGCCTCGCTGCGCCGCATCGAGACCCTCGGCAAGCCCGTCGTCGCCGCCATCAACGGCACCGCCCTCGGCGGCGGTTACGAGATCTGCCTGGCCTCCCACCACCGGGTGGCCCTCGACGCGCCCGGCTCCAAGATCGGCCTGCCGGAGGTCACCCTCGGCCTGCTCCCGGCCGGCGGCGGCGTCACCCGCACCGTCCGCCTGATGGGCATCGCCGACGCGCTCCTCAAGGTGCTGCTGCAGGGGACCCAGTACACCCCCCAGCGCGCCCTGGGCAACGGCCTGGTCCACGAACTGGCCGCCACGCCCGAGGAGATGCTCGCCAAGGCGCACGCCTTCATCGACGCGAACCCGGAGTCGAAGCAGCCGTGGGACGTCCCGGGCTACCGGATCCCCGGCGGCACGCCGTCGAACCCGAAGTTCGCCGCCAACCTCCCGGCCTTCCCCGCGAACTTGAAGAAGCAGCTCAACGGAGCCCCGTACCCGGCTCCGCGCAACATCCTGGCCTGCGCCGTCGAAGGTGCCCAGGTGGACTTCGAGACCGCGCTGACCATCGAGGCCCGCTACTTCACCGAGCTGGTCACCGGACAGACCGCCAAGAACATGATCCAGGCGTTCTTCTTCGACCTCGGGGCCGTCAACGCGGGCCGCAGCCGCCCGCAGGGCGTGGCGCCCCGCAAGGTCGCCAAGGTGGCCGTGCTCGGCGCCGGCATGATGGGCGCCGGCATCGCCTACTCCTGCGCCCGCGCGGGCATCGAGGTGGTGCTGAAGGACGTCACCCCCGAAGCCGCCGCCAAGGGCAAGGCGTACTCCGAGAAGCTGCTCGACAAGGCCCTGTCCCGGGGCCGTACCACCGAGGCCAAGCGCGCCGAGCTGCTCGCCCGGATCACCCCGACCGCCGAGGCCGCCGACGTGGCGGGCTGCGACGCCGTCATCGAGGCCGTCTTCGAGGACACCGCCCTCAAGCACAAGGTGTTCCAGGAGATCCAGGAGTTCCTGACCCCCGACGCGCTGCTCTGCTCCAACACCTCCACGCTGCCCATCACGGGCCTCGCGGAAGGGGTTTCGCGGCCCGTGGACTTCATCGGACTGCACTTCTTCTCGCCCGTGGACAAGATGCCGCTGGTCGAGATCATCAAGGGCGAGCGCACCGGCGACGAGGCCATCGCCCGCGCCTTCGACCTCGTACGGCAGATCAACAAGACCCCGATCGTGGTCAACGACTCGCGCGGGTTCTTCACCTCGCGGGTCATCGGACAGTTCATCAACGAGGGCGTCGCCATGGTCGGCGAGGGCATCGAGCCCGCGTCCATCGAGCAGGCCGCGGCCCAGGCCGGGTACCCGGCCAAGGTGCTCTCCCTGATGGACGAGCTGACCCTCACGCTGCCCCGCAAGATCCGCAACGAGACCCGCAAGGCCTTCGAGGCCGAGGGCCGGGCGTGGGCCGAGCACCCCGCCGACACCGTCATCGACCGGATGGTCGACGAGTTCGGGCGCCCCGGGCGCAGCGGCGGCGGTGGCTTCTACGCGTACGACGAGGCGGGCAAGCGCGCCGGGATCTGGCCGGGGCTGCGCGAGCACTTCACCAAGGATGGGTACCAGATCCCCTTCGAGGACATGAAGGAGCGGATGCTCTTCTCCGAGGCGCTGGACACCGTCCGCTGCTTCGACGAGGGGGTCCTGACCTCGTACGCCGACGCCAACATCGGCTCCATCATGGGCATCGGCTTCCCGGCGTGGACCGGCGGGGTGATCCAGTACATCAACGGCTACGAGGGCGGACCGGCCGGGTTCGTCGCCCGCGCCCGCGAGCTGGCCGAGAAGTACGGCGAGCGCTTCGCCCCGCCCGCCTCCCTGGTGGAGAAGGCCGAGCGGGGAGAGACGTACGCCGACTGAAGGAACCGGTAGGCGGGCTGATCTGTTTCGGGATCAGGCGGCGGCGTGACCGGCGGTGCGCAGCTCTGCGAACAGGCCCCGGTACGCCGCCCCGTCCAGCGTGGTCCAGCCGGCGGTGAGCCGGCCGACGGCCCCGAGGGCCCCCATGGCCCCGGGGCCGTCGGCCTGCTCGTCGGTCCCGGGCCGCAGGACGCGCGTCAGGGCGAGCGTCAGGCCGGGCGCCGTGCCGGATTCCGTGCCGGATTCCGTGCCGCCCGGCAGCCGTACGTCCGTGCCCCGCGCGGTGTCGGTGGCTTCCGGCCACCCCTGGAGGGCGGCCGGGAGCCCGGGTCCGTCGCACCACGCGGTGACCGTGGGGTCGCTGACCCCGCTGTCGCACTGGTCCTGTGCCACGGCGCGGCCCTGGAACAGTGCGAGCAACTGGCCCATGAGCACCGGGTCGTGGGCGCCGTCGTAGATCCAGCGGGTGCCGAGCACCCCGTGCTCGGAGGTGCCCACCAGAGCGGCTCCGGCGCCGTCGAGCGGGGCGCCGCGGTAGGTCAGGGGCACGAGGTAGGAGGTTTCCCGGCCGCCCGAGTGGTCGGTGAGCACCATGAACTCGATGCCGACCTCGCCCTCCGGATCGTCGAGCCGGAAGCCGCCCGACCTGTCCAGTTCGGGCGCCTGCCCCGTGGGCACGTACCAAGGACGCGTCGGCAGCCAGGAGGAGACGAGCTCCAGCTTTCCGGGTTTCATCGTGGTCTTGTAGATCATCGCCATGGCGCGAACCTACGGGGCGGCGCCGCGGCTGTCGAGGAGCCGAGATGCGTGTGGGCCGGAGGCGGCGCACGCTGAAAAAGGGCACGTGTCCCTTGCTGGGGAGCGGTGCGGGGAGCGCCTGGAGACGGCCCCCGGGGGGCGCCTGTCCACGTGCGAGGAAACGGCGAAAACCATGAAGAAATCCCTGGTGGCCGCACTTGCCACTTCAGCGATGGCCGTCCTTTTGGTCGCGCCGGGCACACCCGCCGGCGCCGCTTCACCCTTCTGCAACCAGACCGTCCCCAACAGCTCGATCTTCTTCTACAACAAGGACACCGGCTCGGCGGGGACCGCCACCCTGGCGGCGGGGAAGTACCGCTTCACGGGGAACTTCGACCTTCCCACCGGGTACACGCACGCCGCGGCGAGCCGCGACTCGCTGCTGCTCTACAACGCCGACACCGGGGAGGGGGAGACCGGCACCTTCAAGGCGGGGCGGTACTCCCGGGTCGAGAGTTACGACGACTTCTCGACCGACTGGTCCCAAATCGAGGCGTCGGGCGACTCGATCCTCTTCTACAACTCCGGCAGCGGCTTCGGAATCACGGGCACCCTGAAGAACGGCAGGTACCAGGAGGGGCGCCAGTACGACAACTTCAGCACGGGCTGGACCTCCATGGCCTCCTCCTGCGACACCTTGCTCGCCACCGCGGGCAGGAATTTCGGCTACGGGAGCCTCAAGGGCGGCGTCTACACCAACGTGGCCAACAGGGACGGGACCGTGCTGCTGGGAAACGTGGTCGCGACCAAGGACTCGATACTGGGCTTGGCGAGCAACGGCTCCCAACTCCGGTACAAGGTGTCCACGGCGACCAACGGCCAGGTCGGAAACTTCCGCGAGATCGGCACCTCGGGCGTGTGGGACATCGTGGGCCGGACCGCGGACAGCCTCTTCTTCTACAAGACCGACGGGACCTCCTGGATCTCGAAGCTCAGCGGCGGCCGCTACGCCAACGTCGGCTCGCTCAACGAGGTCTCCTCGGACTGGTCGATCATCGAAGGCGGTGTCTGATCCCGGTGACGACCACCGCACCCGCGGGCGGCGTTCACTCCGAGCCGGTCGGCTCCGGAACGAACGCCGCCTTCAGTTCCTCCTTGAGCGACCGCTGAAAGGCCGTCACCAGGGCCTGCACCACCATCGGCTGCATGTGCGCCGAGAGCGCCTTCATCGACTCCACCCGCTCCGGATCGCTCTCGCCCTCCGTGAACGGCCCCCACACCTCGTCCCGGAACAGCGCGGTCAGCTGGTGCGCCGCCGTCCGCGCGTGCCCGAGCAGCACCTCGCGCGCGACCAGGATGGTCTCGTGGGCGATCGGTACGTCGAGCAGCGCCACCCCGAGCCGCAGCAGCCCCACGTCCACCCGGAAGCCCTCCGGGGTCGGCGTCAGCACGTTCATGGCCGTCAGCCGCCGGATGTCGGTCTCCGTCAGCGGGCGCCCCGCCCGCTTCTCCAGCTCCGCGCGGGAGGAGTCCAGCGCCGCGTCCGGGGCCCAGGTCGCCACCAGCGCGCGGTGGATGGCCAGGTCGTGCGCGCTCAGGTCGTCGGGCAGGGCGTCGAGGTAGCGCTCGATGGCGGAGAGGGTCATGCCCTGGTGCTGCAGCTCCTCGATGAGCGCGAGGCGGGACAGGTGCTCCGGGCCGTACCGGCCCACCCGACGGGGTCCGATCACGGGAGGGGGCAAAAGCCCGCGGGTGCTGTAGAACCGTACGGTGCGGACGGTCACACCCGCCCTGGCCGCCAGTTCGTCGACGGTCAGCGACGCCGGCTCCGGTGCCTGGGTGGTCATGGGCTTTCCGCCTTGCTCTCTGATCAGCGCGTCGACACGGTTCGTGTTCAACAGTATTGCTGTCGCACCAACGATGTGAAACGGCAAGGAGCTGCCCATGCCCACGAAACTGCGCCTGCCCGCACCTCCCGACGAGCTCACCCTGCCCGCCCTGCTGGCGCGCAACGCCGCCGAGCACGGCGACCTGCCCGCCCTCTCGTGGCGCGAGGGCGCCGAGGGCACTGACGGCACGGCCTGGACCACCCTCAGCTGGTCGGACGTCCGCCGCAAGGTGGCCGTCCTCGCCGCCGGCTACGCCTCCCTGGGCGTCGAACGCGGCGAGCACGTCCTGCTGATGATGGGCAACCGCCCCGAGCACTGGCTCACCGACCTCGCCCTGGTCCACCTCGGCGCCGTCCCCGTCACCGTGTACGGGACCTCCGCGCCCGAGCAGATCGCCCACATAGCCCGCCACAGCCGGGCCCGGCTCGCCGTGGTCGAGGGCGCCCGGGAGCTGGCCCGGTGGGAGCCGCTGCTGAGCGACCCCGGCACCCCGCTGGAACGGCTCGTCGTGGCCGAGGCCCCCGAGGCCGGCCCGCACTCGACCTACGCGTCGGTGTACGCCGGCGGGGTCCACCTGCACCGGTCCGAGGCCTTCGAGAAGGCCTGGCGGGAGTCCCGCCCCGAGGACCCGTTGACCGTCGTCTACACCTCGGGCACCACCGGCGACCCCAAGGGGGTGCGCCTGACCCACCGCAACATCGTGCTCCAGTCCGTCCGCCTCGACGGGCACATCGAGCTGCCCGAGCACGCCGAGCACCTCTGTTACCTGCCCTTCGCCCACATCGCCGAGCGGATCCTCGGCATCTACCTCCCGCTCCTGCGGGCCGCCCACGTCCGGCTGTGCGCCGACCCGGCCGCCGTATCGGTCGCGGTGCGCGAGCTGCACCCGGTGCAGTTCTTCGGGGTGCCCCGGGTGTGGGAGAAGCTGGCCGCCTCCGTACGGGCCGTGCTCGGGCGGCTGCCCGAGGAGCAGCGCCGCGCCATCGAAGGCGCCAACGACCTGGCGCGGGAGCGGGCCGGCCACCGGGAGCGCGGCGAGGAGGTCCCGGCCGGGCTCGAAGCCTCGTACGCCGCGGCCAAGGAACGGGTGCTGGACCCGCTGCTGACCCTGGCCGGGCTGGACCGCCTGGTCTGGACGGCCAGCGCGACCGCGCCGATGCCGATCGACGTGGTCCGCTTCTGGGCGGGCTGGGGGATCACCATCATGGACGCGTGGGGGCTGACCGAGACCTCCGGCGTGTGCACGGTCAACAGCCCGGACGGCTTCCGGCTGGGCTCCGTGGGCCGCCCGATCCAGGGGCTGGAGCTGCGGATCGCCGAGGACGGGGAGATCTTCACGCGCGGGGAGACGGTCTTCGGCGGGTACCTCCTCCCGGACGGTTCGGTGGAGAGCGCCTCCGATGCGGAGGGCTGGTTCCCGACGGGGGACATCGGGCGGCTCGACGAGGCGGGGTTCCTCTGGCTGACCGACCGCAAGAAGGAACTGATCATCACCTCGAACGGGAAGAACGTCTCGCCCGCCCTGGTGGAGAACACCGTCAAGGAACACCCCCTGATCGGGCAGGCCCTGGTGCACGGCGACGGCCGCTCCTACCTCGTCGCCCTCCTCGTCCTGGACCCCGAGCTCGGCCCGGCCTGGGCGCAGGCCCATGGCATCGACGGCGCGGCGGCCGCCACGCCCGAGGAGCTCGCCGCGCACCCGGCCGTACGGGAGGAGATCGCCCGGGCCGTCGAAGCCGCCAACGCCCGGCTCAACCGCACCGAGCAGATCAAGCGCTACCGGGTGCTGACCGGTGAGTGGGGTCCGGAGTCGGGGGAGCTGACCCCGTCCCTGAAACTGCGCCGCCGGGTGGTCCGGGAGAAGTACGCGGAGCTGATCGAGGGGCTGTACGCGGAGCCGCACTCCGGGCCGGACTCCGCCCCGCACGAGGCTTCGTAGGAAGGTCCGTCACACGAACGGCCCTGCCCGGTGAGCGGATGGACGCTCACCGGGCAAGGGTGGGCAAATGTGCATATGCCCTGAATCCGCCACGCCGCCCGGCAAGGGCGGCTGATCGCCCATGGGTGTGCTGCAAGACCACCCCGAACTCGCCCTGTTCCTCTGCCTTGCGGCCGGCTACCTCCTCGGCAAGGTCCGCGTCGGCCCGATCACCCTCGGCGGCATCTGCGGCACGCTGATCGTGTCGCTGCTGCTCGGCGCCTGGGCCAAGATCGAGATCGACGCCGACGTGAAGACGATCTTCTTCGCGCTCTTCATCTTCGCCCTGGGCTACATGGCCGGACCGCAGTTCTTCGCCAACCTCAACCGCAAGAGCATGCGCTTCTTCGCGCTCTGCTTCATCGAGCTCGTCAGCGTGCTCGGCCTCGCCTACCTGCTGGCCAAGGCCTTCGACCTCGACGTCGGCACCGCCTCCGGCATCCTCGCCGGCGCGGCCACCGAATCCGCCGTGGTCGGCACCGCCACCGAGGCGATCGGCAAACTGCCCGACCTGACCGCGGACCAGATCTCCACGTACCAGGGCCACGTGGCCACCGCGTACACGGTCTGCTACCTCTTCGGCCTGGTCACCATCGTCATCTACACCAGCCAGATCATGCCGATGCTGCTCCGCATCAACCTCGCGGACGCCTCGCGCGCCCTGTGGGAGAAGCTGCGCGGCTCCGGCGGCGGCCTGGAGAGCGACGAGCGCGAGGCGCTGCCCGGCCTGGTCGGGCGCACCCACCTGGTCACCCTCGCCGACGGCCGCACCGTCGGGAACCTGGAAGCGGCCTTCGGCGGCGGGGTCACCGTGGAGGCCGTCCGGCGCGGCTCCAAGGACCTGACCCCCGCCCCGGACCTCGAACTCACCCTCTCCGACCTCGTCCTCGTCGTCGGACGGCGCTCCGAGGCCATCGCGGCCGGCCGGGCCATCGGCCCGGAGACCCCCGGCATCCCGGGGGTGGACACCCCGCTCGCCACCCGCCAGGTCGCCATGACCGACAAGTCGGTCGCCGGCAAGACCCTGGACGAGATCCGCTCCACCCACGCGGAGTTCGGGCGCAGCGGCGTGTACGTGACCGACGTGCTCCGCGGCGAGCAGCACCTGCCCGCCAACCCGGACACCGTCGTCGAGCGCGGTGACGTCGTCACCCTGGTGGGCGCCCGCTCGGGCCTGAACCGGCTCGTGGAGAAGATCGGCACGGTGGCCAAGAACGACGCCACCGACTTCATCTACCTCGGTCTCGGCATCGCGCTCGGCTCGCTCATCGGCCAGCTCGTGGTCCGCCTCGGCGGAGTCCCGCTCTCGCTCGGCACCGGCGGCGGCTGTCTGATCTCGGGCCTGCTCTTCGGCTGGTTCCGCTCCCGCCGGCAGACCTTCGGCGCCTTCCCGCCGCAAGCCGCCACCACCATCAAGGACATGGGGCTCGCGGTCTTCATCGCCTGCACCGGCCTGACCTCGGGCCCTCAGGCCTGGCCGCTGCTCAAGGAGTACGGGGCCCTGCTGCCGTTCGCCGGGATCGCCATGGTCCTCGTACCGGCCACGATCTCGCTGGTCGTCGGGCGCAAGCTCCTGAAGATCGAGAAGCCGCTGCTGATCGGCGCCATCGCCGGACAGCAGTGCTCCACGCCGGCCATCACCTCGGTCACGCAGGTGGCGCAGAGCTCGGTACCGATGCTCGGCTACACGATCACCTACGCGCTGTCCAACTTCCTGCTCCCACTCACCGGACCGATCCTCGTCGGGATCCTCGGCGCCTGACCCCCCACCAGGACGGGTACCAGCATGATCGACTTCCTCGTACGGAACATCTTCAAGCCCCATCCCGAACTCCTGGTCTTCATCACCGTCGCCTTCGGCTTCCTCGTCGGCAAGTTGCGGTGGAAGGCCATCGGGCTGGGCGCCGTCACGGGCTGCCTCATCGTGGGCCTGGTCTTCGGCGCCCAGTTCAAGATCACCATCGACGGGACCGTGAAGAACCTCTTCTTCACGATGTTCCTCTTCGCCCTCGGCTACAAGGTCGGCCCGCAGTTCTTCCGGGGCCTGAAGAGGGACGGCCTGCCGCAGGTCCTCAACGCGGTGATCGTCTGCGTCACCGGCCTGCTCGTCTCCTGGGGCTTCGCCGTGATGCTCGGCTACGGCCCCGGGCTCAGCGCGGGCCTGCTCGGCGGCGCACTCACCCAGTCCGCCGTCATCGGCGTCGCCCAGGACGCGATCGGCAACCTTCCCGGGCTCAGCCCGTCCGAGATCACCGAGCAGCAGAACCTCGTCGCGGTCGGCTACGCCGTCACCTACCCGCTCGGCACCATCCTCTGCGCGATGCTCCTGGCCAACGTGCTGCCCCGGCTCTACCGCCGGAACCTGGCCGCCGAGAGCGCTCAGCTCGCCAAGGAGCTCGACGCGCCCAGCGACGACCCCGACCTGCACGAGGGCTACTACGAGGCCGTCCTGCGGGCCTACACGATCCAGCGGCCCGACCTCGTGGGCCGGACCATCGACGACTTCGAGAACCAGCAGAAGTCGCTGGGCCGCCGGATCTACCTCACCCGGATCCGCCGGGACGGCGCGATCATCGACCACACCCAGCAGACCGTCCTGGCCGCGGGCGACGTCGTCGCCGTCAGCGCCCTGCGCGAATCCCTCGTCGCGTTCGACGCCCGCACGCACATCGGCCCCGAGGCCGACGACGTCGAACTCCTCGGCTACCAGACGGAGAACCTGCACGTGGTCGCCTCCGAGAAGGCGCAGCTGGGCAAGACCATCTCGGAGCTGCGGGCCGAGCCCTTCATGGTCGGCGTCTACATCGACAAGCTCTACCGCTCCGGCGCGGAGTTCCCCTACCGGCTCTCCACCCAGCTGGAGCGCGGAGACACGCTGATCCTCTCCGGTCCCAAGCGCCTGGTGGACCCGGCCGGGCGGGCCATCGGCAAGCCGGTCCCGACCAGCTTCGCCACCGACATGATCTGGGTGGGCCTCGGCATCTTCCTCGGCGGCTGCCTCGGCATCCCGGCCCTCACCGCCGGCGGGGTCCCGATCTCGCTGTCCACCTCGGGCGGCGCGCTGATCATGGGCCTGGTCTTCGGCTGGATCCGCGGCAGGTACCCGACCTACGGCAACGTCCCGCCCGGGGCCCAGTGGTTCATGGACACCCTCGGCCTGTGCCTCTTCGTCGCGGTCGTCGGCCTCAACGCCGGACCCAGCTTCACCAGCGGGCTCGCCTCCGCCGGGTGGGGGCTGCTGATCTGGGGTGCGGTCATCACGCTGATCCCGCTGCTGGTGGGCTTCCTCGTCGGCCATCACATCCAGAAGATCCGCTTCCCGATCCTGATGGGCGTCCTCGCGGGCGGCCAGACCACCACGGCGGCGATCGGAGCGGTCAACGAACAGTCCAAATCGCAGGTCCCGACGCTCGGTTACACGATCCCCTACGCGATCAGCAACGTACTGCTGACGATCTGGGGCGCGGTGATCGTCCTCCTCAACCACTGAACGCCCCCCTTCGCCCCGGCCGCGAGGCCGGCCGAACGCCCCCGACGCAAAGGAACGAACCACCGTGCCGGAGACCACTTTCAGCCGCGAGGAGATCCAGTCCTTCGCACAGCTCAGCCCGTTCGAGCTGAAGGACAAGTTCATCCAGCTCGCCACGGCCGCCCAGGCCGACAAGCCGGGCCAGAAGGACACCACCGCCCGCGCCATGCTCAACGCGGGCCGCGGCAACCCGAACTGGATCGCCACCGGGCCGCGCGAGGCCTTCTACGCACTGGGCTACTTCGCGCTGGACGAGTCCCGCCGGGTGTGGACCGCCGACAACCTCGGCGGGATGCCGGAGAAGAAGGGAATCGGGGAGCGGTTCGATTCCTGGACCCGGCGCCACCCGGACCTGCCGGGGGTGGAGATGCTGTCCGCGTGCGTCCAGTACGCCCTGTCGCGCTGGCCGTTCGACAAGGACGCCTTCGTGCACGAGCTGACCGACTCCATCACGGGCGACAACTATCCGGTCCCGGACCGGATGCTGACCCACGCGGAGCACGTCGTGCGCGGCTACGTCGCCGACGAGATGTTCGGCAAGAAGCCGCCGGAGGGCAACAACCTGTCGCTGTTCGCGACCGAGGGCGGCACCGCTGCCATGTGCTACATCTTCGACTCGCTGATGAAGAACGGGATCCTGAAGAAGGGCGACAAGATCGCCCTGATGACCCCGGTCTTCACCCCGTACATCGAGATCCCCGAGCTCGACACCTTCGAGTTCGAGGTGGTCAACGTCTCCGCGAGCCTCTTCGCCGAGACCGGCGTGCGCCAGTGGCGCTACCCGGAGGAGGAGGTCGCCAAGCTGGCCGACCCCTCCGTGAAGCTCGTCTGCCTGGTCAACCCGTCCAACCCGCCCTCGCTCGCGCTGAGCGAGCGGGTGGCGAACCAGATCAAGGACATCGTCGCCACCAGCAACCCGAACCTGCTGATCGTGACGGACGACGTGTACGGCACCTTCGTGCCGGGCTTCCGCTCGATCGCCGCCGACCTGCCCCGCAACACCCTGCTCGTGTACTCGTACTCCAAGCACTACGGCTGCACCGGCTGGCGGCTCGGCGTCATCGGCCTGCACGACGACAACGTCATCGACGAGATGGTCGCGGCCTTCCCGCAGGACCAGAAGGACCGGCTGGCCAAGCGGTACGGCACCCTCAGCCTGGAGCCGGAGAAGATCCGCTTCATCGACCGGCTCGTCGCGGACTCCCGGTCGGTGGCCCTCAACCACACGGCCGGCCTCTCGCTGCCGCAGCAGACGATGATGGTGCTCTTCTCGCTCTTCGACATGCTGGGCGAGGGCCAGGCGTACAAGGAGCGCATCCGGCAGATCGTCCACCGCAGGCTCGACCTGCTGCTGGAGGGCGCCCAGATGAAGATCTCCGAGGACGACAAGCGGGCCGGGTACTACATCGAGCTCGACCTGCTGGCCGAGGCGGAACGGGTCCACGGCAAGGACTTCGCGGACTTCCTGGAGAAGAACTACGAGCCCGTCGACCCGCTGTTCCGCCTCGCCGAGCAGACCTCGGTGGTCCTCCTCAACGGCGGCGGCTTCGACGGCCCCCAGTGGTCGGTGCGCGTGTCGCTGGCCAACCTCGACGACCTGGACTACCTGAAGATCGGCCACCACCTGCGGGGGATCTTCAACGACTACGCGAGCGAGTGGGAGCGGGCGAAGGCCAACGGCTGACGGCCGGGGCCGCAGGAAAGGGGGGTGCCCGCCGGATCGCGGCGGGCACCCCCCTTCCGGTGTGGCGGATCAGCGGTGGGTCACCGGCCGATCAGCCGCCGATCAGCCGCCGATCAGCCGCCGATCAGCGGCCGATCAGCGGGTAGTGGTCGGAGAGGTTGGTGTACGTGTAGGAGGTGCCCCAGCTGGAGACCGTCCAGGGCGCCGACTGCTCCAGGACGACGTTGTTCTCCCAGTTCGCCGGGCGGGCGTTGCCCTTGCGGTAGAGCACGTAGTCCAGGTCCTCGCGCGGGTCGGTCGGGTAGCGGTACTTCGCTATCGAGTTCAGCGCGGTGTCGAAGGAGTACGTGTGCCCCGTGCGGGTGTCGGAGCCGGCCAGGTCGGCGTTGGCCAGCATGGTGGCGAGCTCCGGGGTGCGCGAGTCGACGTTCATGTCGCCCGCCACGATGACCTGCTCGCTCGCCGGGATGTTCTTGCCGTCCAGGAACGCGTCGATGGTCCGGAACTGGCGGGCGCGCATCTCCGCCGCCTCGCCCGCGCCGCAGCCGGGGTCGGTGGACTGGGCGTGCGTGCCGACCACGTGGACCTTGGTGCCGTTCACGTTCAGCACGACGTAGGCGAAGCCCTTGTTGGACCACCAGTCGGCGCCGCAGGCGTCCTTGTAGACCACCTGCTCCTTGCGCACGATCGGCCACTTGCTGAGGATCGTGACGCCGCCGTCCTCCGGGGTGGTGGAGGAGTAGGCGCCGCCCGTGGCATCCCAGCCGCTCTTGCTGCGGCCCACGACGGGGGTCTGGTACGGGTACTGCGCGGCCGAGTTGGCCTTCAGCGCGTCGGAGGCGCCGTTGTCGAAGGCCTCCTGGACCACGACGACGTCGTGGCCCTGGTACCAGGAGGCCTTGGGGATCTCCGCAGCCCGGTGGTCCTGGCCCCAGTTGGGGTACAGGTTCTTGCTCATCAGGAACGCGTTGTACGACAGGACGCTGAGCCGCGGCGTGGCGGCGCTCTCCGCGGCGGTGGCGGCGGGAGCCGCGGTGGCGACGAGCGATCCGACGGCGATGGCGGCGACGGCCGCGGCGGCCGCGCGGGCCTTGCGGGGCTGGATCTGGGGCATGGAGGTCTCCCTCGTTCCTGTGGGGGAAGATCGGCTCCGCCATCCAAGCAGCCAGGGTTACTTCGCGGTAACACCTGTGACACGGGTTTCTGGACGCAGTGCTACTTCTTCGGTGCCTCCGAGGCCGAGGCCTCGTCGTCGCTGCGGAACCTCAGGAGGAGGTACGGCACCGCGAACAGCGCGCCGAGCACCGCGAGGATCAGGGCCAGCGCGACGGCCGCGCCGGTCAGCACCCAGGGGGCAATGGCCTGCACCCAGGCCGAGGGGGACAGGTTCATGGCCGCAGGATGCACCGTCCACAGGGCCCGGCGGAAGGTTCCGGACCCCCTGCATACTGGGAGAACGGCTGGTCGACACCCTGGGGGCGCACGGATGAGCACGACGGAACGGCCCTTGAAGGGCGCCGGCACCCGCAGCGACCCCGAGCCCCCGCCGCCCGGTGGAGTGCTCTGGACCATCGCGGGCGACGTCCGCGCGCTGCTCATGCTGCCCGCCGCCTTCACCCTGCAGGTCGCCCACCCCGCCATCGGCGCCGGGGTCGACGAGCACTCCGTCTTCCGCACCGACCCCTGGGGCCGCGGCGAGCGCTCCCTGCGCTCCGTCCAGCTCTGGGTGTACGGCGGAGCCGACGCCGCCGCCGAAGGGCGCCGGGTGCGCCGCCTGCACAAGGAGATCCAGGGCACCGACACCCGGGGGCGCCGCTACCACTCCCTCGACCCCGCCTGCTACGCCTGGGTGCACGCCACCGGCTTCCCGATCTACCTCTACGCCGGGCGCTACCTGCTGCGCCCCTTCACCCCGGCCCAGGAACGGCAGCTCTACCGCGAGTGGCTCCAGGTCGGCCGCATCCTCGGGCTGCACGACCGGGACATGCCGCAGAGCATCGAGGAGTACTGGCCGTACTACCACCGGATGCTGGCCGAGGAGATCGAGCCCACCAAGGTCGTCCGCGAACTCCTCGCCACCGACGCGCCCCTGCCCCGCCCCACCGGGGGCACGCTGCCGGTCCGGCTCCTGCTGCGCCTGACCTGGCCCGTCCTGCGGGCCGCCTTCCTGCACTTCCGGGCCTTCGTCACCGCCGGCTACATGCCGCCCGAGGCGCGCGCCGCCATCGGGCTGGAGTGGACCCCGGCCCAGGAACGCCGCCTGCGCCGGTTCAGCACCGCCCTGCGCCTGCTCGTACCCCTCCTGCCGGAGCGCCTGCGCTACCTCCCGATCGCCCGCGCGGCCCGGGCGCGGGCGCGCGCCGCCGCCCGCTGAGGGGCGACGGCGCGCAGCTCCGTACCGCGGTGGGTCAGTGGTCGCCGTGCACCTCGTTCGTCGCGGCGATCTTCTTCCAGGACTTCGGCTCCGCCGCCGGCTTCGCGGCCGGGGCACGCAGGGTGCCGGTGCCCGGAGTCGCGGCCGGCAGCTTCTTCGTCGTGTTCAGCGCGGAGGCGTCCGGCTTGCCCGGGGTGTACAGCCAGGTCTCGAAGAGCTGCGCGAGCGGCTGGTTCGAGACCTTCTCCGCGTAGCGGACGAAGTCGCCGACCTTGGCGTTGCCGTAGGCGCGCTCGGTCGGCCACCCCTTCAGGATCCGGAAGAACTTCTCGTCGCCGATCGTGTTGCGCAGCGCCTGGAGGGCGATCGCGCCGCGGTCGTAGACGGCTCCGTGGAACTGGTTCTCCGGACCCGGGTCACCCGGCTTGACCTGCCAGAACGGGTCCTCGGCCGGCCGCAGTCCGTACGCCCAGTCGGCGAGCTCCTGCGCGGTGCCCTCGCCCTCCTTCTCCGACCACAGCCACTGGCTGTAGCGGGCGAAGCCCTCGTTGACCCAGATGTCCTTCCAGCCGTCGACGGACACGCTGTCCCCGTACCACTGGTGGGCCAGCTCGTGCACGACCACGGACACGTTCGCGCCGTTGGCGAACTGCCGGGGGCTGTAGAACGGCCGGGTCTGCGTCTCCAGCGCGAACCCGCTGGGCACGTTCGGCACGTACCCGCCGAGCGCGTTGAAGGGGTACGGCCCGAAGACCCCCTCCAGCCACTCCGCGACCTCGCCGGTCCGCTCGATGCTGGCGCGCGCCGCGCCCGCGTTGTCGCCGAGGTCCTGGCTGTAGGCGTTCAGGATCGGCAGACCGCTCGCCGTCTTGTCGGTGGTGATGTCGAACTTGCCGACGGCCAGGGTGGCGAGGTACGTGGCCTGCGGCTTGTTCGAGCGCCAGTTGTACCGGGTCCAGCCCAGACGTGAACTCTGCGACTGCAGCACGCCGTTGCTGATGGCCTGGGTGCCGTCGGGCACGTTCACCGACACGTCGAAGGTGGCCTTGTCGAGCGGGTGGTCGTTGCTCGGGAACCACCAGGCGGCCGAATCGGGTTCCTGCGCGGCCACGCCGCCGTCCGGGGTGCGCTGCCAGGCCGACCAGCCGTCGACCTTGAACTCCGAGGGCTTGCCGGCGTACTTGACGACCACGCTCGACTGCTTGCCCCGCTGGAGCGGGGAGGCCGGGGTGACCTCGAGCTCCGAGACGCCCGACTTGGCGAACTTCGCCTTGACCCCGTTGACCCGGATCTCGCTGACGTCCAGACCGAAGTCGAGGTTGAAGCGGGACAGGTCCTGCTTGGCGGTGGTGAGCAGGGTGGCGGTGCCCTCGAGCAGGTCGGTCTTCGGCTGGTACTGGAGGCGCAGGTCGTAATGGGAGACCTCGTACCCGCCGTTGCCGCTGGCCGGGTAGTAGGGATCGCCGATACCCGGTGCGCCCGGAACGGAACTCGCCGCCGACGCCGGGATCACCAGCAGAAGGGAGGCGGCGAGCACGCTCGGGGCGATGACTTTGCGGTGCACCTTGAACTCCAAGTGGTAGGGGAGTGGCTTCCGTTCGACCGTATTCACGCCCGGGACCCCACGTCATGTCCATGGCCCCTCCTGTCACACGATCGCCATGCGTCTGAAAAACGCCCGTGCGGAACACGTCCGTCCGGGCGGCGGCGACGACCCGCGCACCGCCTCAGGCCTGCACGGATCGATGTCCGGATCTGCGGCTCGGCCGTCATTGCCCACGGGTGCACGGCCTCCTAGCGTTGACGTCGTGGCCCCGAGTCGGGCCGCCACCCCACCCCCACCTCGTGAGAAGGGCACCCTCATGACCACCACCACGACCCTGCGCCAGCTCAACGGCTTCGACGAGACCCCGGCGACCTTCGAGGACGCGGTCCTGGTCCTGGTCGACTACCAGAACACCTACACCGGCGGCGTCATGGAACTCGACGGCTGGGAACCGGCACTGGCCTCCGCCTCCCGGCTCCTCGCCCGGGCCCGCGAGCTCGGCACCCCCGTCGTCCACATCCGAGACGGCGGCTACGGCATCGACACCGAGCCGGGCACCCTCCACGCCTCCGTGGCCCCCCGGGAGGGCGAGGCCGTCGTCACCAAGTCCGTCCCGAACGGCTTCCACGGGACCGACCTCCACGAGATCATCGAGGCCACCGGCCGGAAGAACCTGATCATCGCCGGGTTCATGACCAACATGTGCACCCTGTTCACCACCGAGGGCGCCTTCCTGCACGGCTACGCTCCCACGGTCGTCGCCGACGCCTCGGCGACGCGCGCGCTGGAAAGCCCGGCGGGCGCCCTGACGGCGCAACAGATCCACCAGGCGGCCCTCGCCACGATCACCGAGCTCTACGGCGTGGTCGTGGCCACGGGAGCCGAACTGAAGTGACACCGCCCCGCCCCCTCTCCGCCGTACCTCTGCCGGAGAGGGGGGCTCCCACGAACCCCCTTCGCGGCGTCATGCCCGCGCGTCGGCGTCCGAGGCGGTCGCGTGCTTGTGGATCGCGCCGAGGTAGAGGCGTTCGCGATGGGGCACCTGCTCGTCACGGTGAGGCGTGAAGAACACCGCGCAGACGTTCGCGGGGTGGGTGAGGATGCTGGATTGCCCGCCGAAGGTGAGGCGGTCGTTGACGTCGTGGCGGCAGTCGACTGCATCAAGCGCGGCGAGCAGGTCTTCCCGGAGCACCGTGGACGGGTAGGCCTCCGAGTCCGGCAGGACCAGGGACGGCAGCCTGGTCGTCGACCCCGGTCTGAGACTGATCGAGATTCCGCTCACGAGGCGTCGGGTGACGGACAACTCCAGGCAGTCCCAAGCGTAGGGGTAGCCCTCGATGTCCGGTATCAACTGGATGGCGGGGTGCGGGCGCCCCGGGCCCAGGAGATCATCGGCCTCCGCCAGCGGCATGCCGCAGCGAAGCGGGCCGATACGGCCGGTCCGGGCGAAGTCGACGAGCACGTTCATCAAGGTCACGACGGCGACTCTGGCATCTTCTCGGGCCGGCCCACACCTGAATACTTCTCTCCATACCAAGCAGTCGTTAGCCTGCCCGCATGACTCTTCCGGAGCGCGCCGCCCGCAGCTGCTGGCACGGGGCGATCAACCCGCTGCACTCGACCGTCTACTTCTCGCCCGACCTCGGCAAGGAGTTCGCCGCCCTCGGGATCACCGACCGCAACGCCGTCAACCTCGCCTCCCGCTCCGCCGCCATGGGCGCGGTCGGCGCGGGCACGGTGACGGCCACCTTCTACAACTACCGCCACGACCTCGTCGCCCGGCACCTGCCCGCCGTCTGGGAGACCGCCACCCCCGCGCAGGTCCTCGCCGCCCGGCTGCGGGCCGTGGACACCACGCTGCGCCGGCTCCTCGGCGACGAGACGATCGCGTCCCCCGAGGTCGCCGAGGCCGCCGGGCTGGCGATGCGCGCGGCCGAAGCCTGCACCCGGCACGCCCGTACGCTCTACTCGGCCCACGCGGACCTCCCCGTACCCGAGGAACCGCACCTCAAGCTGTGGCACGCCACCACCCTGCTGCGCGAGCACCGCGGCGACGGACACCTGGTCGCCCTGCTCACCGTCGGCCTGGACCCGGTCGAAGCCCTGGTCAGCCACACGGCCAGCGGCCACGGCATGACCCCGAAGTACCTCAAGTACATACGCGGCTGGGAGCAGGCCGACCTGGACGCCGCCGCGGGCCGGCTGCGCGAGCGCGGACTGCTCGACTCCGAGGGTGAGCTCACGCCCGAGGGCGCGGCGCTGCGCGAAGCGCTGGAGACCGAGACCGACCGCCTGGACGAGGCTCCGTACGAGCACCTCGGCGCGGCCGGAGTCGCCCGGCTCGCGGAGATCGGCGGTGGTTTCACCGTGCAGGCCTTCGTCGCCGGAGCCTTCCCCGCGGACCTCATGGGCAAGGCCTGAGACCGGACCGGGCCCGGCTCCCGACGTCCGCCGCCGCCACCTGCCACAATTGGCAGCCTTCCGACGCAGCACGCGGCACGTACGACGCAGCGCGCACCAGCATCACGCAATACGAAGGCAGGCGGGACCGCACAGTGACGATGTCCATCGAAGGCAGGATCGCCGAGGAGCTCGGCGTACGGGAGCGGCAGGTCAAGTCCGCCGTCGAGCTGCTCGACGGCGGCTCGACCGTGCCGTTCATCGCGCGCTACCGCAAGGAAGCGACCGAGATGCTCGACGACGCCCAGCTGCGCACCCTGGAGGAGCGGCTGCGCTACCTGCGCGAGCTGGAGGACCGGCGCGCGGCGATCCTCGACTCCGTACGGGAGCAGGGCAAGCTCGACGCCGAGCTGGAGGCCCGGATCAACGCGGCCGACACCAAGGCCCGGCTGGAGGACATCTACCTCCCCTTCAAGACCAAGCGCCGCACCAAGGCACAGATCGCCCGCGAGGCCGGCCTCGCGCCGCTCGCCGAGGGGCTGCTGGCCGACCCGTCGGCGGAACCGGCCGTGGCGGCCGCCGCGTTCGTGGACGCCGGCAAGGGAGTGGCCGACGCGGCCGCCGCCCTGGAAGGCGCCCGCGCCATCCTCACCGAGAAGTTCGGCGAGGACGCCGACCTCATCGGCGAACTGCGCGAGCGCATGTGGGGCCGCGGCCGGCTCGCCGCGAAGGTCCGCGAGGGCAAGGAGGAGGCGGGCGCCAAGTTCGCCGACTACTTCGACTTCACCGAGCCGTTCACCGCCCTCCCCTCGCACCGCGTGCTCGCCATGCTCCGCGGGGAGAAGGAGGACGTCCTCGACCTCACCCTGGAGCCGGAAGAGCCGAGCGAGGTGCCCGGCCCCTCCACGTACGAGGGCATGGTCGCCCGCCGCTTCGGCATCAAGGCCCCCAGTGAACACAGCCGGCCCGGCGACAAGTGGCTCGCCGACACCGTCCGCTGGGCCTGGCGCACCAAGATCCAGGTGCACCTCGGGATCGACCTGCGCTCCCGGCTGCGCGCCGCCGCCGAGGACGAGGCGGTACGGGTCTTCGCGTCCAACCTGCGCGACCTGCTGCTCGCCGCACCCGCCGGCACCCGCGCCACGCTCGGGCTGGACCCGGGCTTCCGCACCGGTGTGAAGGTGGCCGTGGTCGATGCCACCGGCAAGGTGGTCGCCACCGAGGTGATCTACCCGCACGTGCCCGCCAACAAGTGGGACGACGCGCTCGCCAAGCTGGCCCGCCTGGCCAAGGAGCACGCGGTCGAGCTCGTCGCCATCGGCAACGGCACCGCCTCCCGGGAGACCGACAAGCTCGCCGCGGACCTCATCGCCCGCCACCCCGAGCTGAACCTCACCAAGGTGATGGTCTCGGAGGCCGGCGCCTCCGTGTACTCGGCCTCCGCCTTCGCCTCGCAGGAACTCCCCGACATGGACGTGTCGTTGCGCGGCGCGGTCTCCATCGCCCGGCGCCTGCAGGACCCGCTCGCCGAACTGGTGAAGATCGACCCGAAGTCGATCGGCGTCGGCCAGTACCAGCACGACCTGTCCGAGGTGAAGCTCTCGCGTTCGCTCGACGCCGTGGTCGAGGACTGTGTGAACGGTGTCGGCGTCGACGTCAACACCGCCTCCGCGCCGCTGCTTTCGCGCGTGTCGGGGATCAGCGGCGGACTCGCCGAGAACATCGTGGCGCACCGCGACGCCAACGGCCCGTTCCGCAACCGCAAGGGGCTCAAGGACGTGGCCCGGCTGGGCCCGAAGGCGTACGAGCAGTGCGCGGGCTTCCTGCGGATCCGCGACGGGGACGACCCGCTGGACTCCTCCAGCGTGCACCCCGAGGCCTACCCGGTGGTCCGTACGATGGGCAAGACGGCGGGCAGCGAGGTGGCGGCCCTGATCGGCAACACCGGTGTGCTGCGCTCGCTGCGGCCGGAGCAGTTCGTCACCGAGGCCTTCGGCCTGCCGACGGTCACGGACATCCTGCGCGAGCTGGAGAAGCCCGGCCGGGACCCGCGGCCCGCGTTCAAGACGGCGACCTTCAAGGAGGGCGTCGAGAAGATCGGCGACCTGGCCCCCGGGATGATCCTGGAGGGCGTGGTCACCAATGTGGCCGCCTTCGGCGCCTTCATCGACATCGGCGTCCACCAGGACGGGCTGGCGCACGTCTCGGCGCTGTCGAAGAACTTCGTCAAGGACCCGCGCGACGTGGTGAAGCCGGGCGACATCGTCCGGGTCAAGGTCATGGACGTGGACATCCCGCGCAAGCGGATCTCGCTGACACTGCGGCTGGAGGACGAGGCGGAGCGCGGCGGCGGCGCCGACGGCGGTGCGCCGAGGCAGCGCGAGGAGCGGGGCGAGCGGCGCGGCGGCGGCCGGCCCCCGCAGCAGCGCGGCCCGGGCGGTCAGGGCGGTCAGGGCGGCGGCGAGCGCGGCCAGGGCGGCCAGGGCGGCTCCCGCGACGGCGGCAAGGGCCGCCGCCAAGGCGGCCAGGGCGGTCAGGGCGGTCAAGGAGGCGGCGGCCAGCGTCAGGGCGGCGGCGCTCCGGCCCCCGCCAACAGCGCGATGGCCGACGCCCTGCGCCGCGCGGGGCTCAGCGGCCCCGACGAGCGGGGCGGCCGCAAGCGCTAGCCGTTCGTGGCAGTGCGTGCCGGATTGGCTGAATAGGCACCCGACATGGGGACATACCTTGCCAACTCATCCGGATGATCTGTAGGGATGACGGAACGCCCGTTCGTCTTTCGGCGAGCGGGCTTCCGCTTTTTCCCCTCAGGACCGCACTCCCGAGGTCGCCTTGAAGGCAAAGGACGTCATGCCCCTGCCCACGCACGCCTATCATCGTTGCCCGAGAAAGGGTCCGAAGAGGGAACACATGCGCCACCCTCAGCCCAGTCTGCGCAAACGGTGCGAGGCGATTCTCGGCCGTCTTGATCTGAGACACCCCTTCTCGCTCGACGGACTGTGCGAGCGGATAGCCGAACAGCGGGGCCGTCCCATCCGGCTCCACCCGCTGCCCAAGGAGGCGGCGGAGTCCGGAGTGTGCGGACTGTGGATCGGCACCGCCGACGTGGACTACGTCTTCTACGAGGCCCAGACCACCCGGCTGCACCGCGAGCACATCGTGCTCCACGAGATCGGCCACATCCTCTTCGGGCACCACTCGCTGGAAGCCCCCGCCGGGGACTCCCAGGGCGCCGGAGGAGCGGACGGACCCGTCCCCACCGTGCTCGGGCGCACCAACTACACCACCCGCCAGGAGCGGGAGGCGGAGATGCTCGCGAGCATGATCCGTATCCGCACCGGGACCCGCGGCCCGCACCTCGGCCACGGCGCCGCGGGCCGCGACACGCTCGCCCGGCTGGAGTCGGCGATGGGCTACGAGCGGCGCGGACGGGGGCCCGTCCACCGTGGCTTCTGATCTGATCGCCTTCGGCGACGCCCTCGCCGTTCCCGGCGTCGTGTGCCTCTGGATCGCCGTCCTGCTCCGCGCACCCGGCGCCCTGCGCGCCCCGCACCAGCGGGGCCTGTGGCTCGCCGTCGCCACCGCCGCGGCCGCGATGACCCTGAACCTCCCCGACGTCGTCGCCTACGCCATGGGCCGCGACCCGGACTACGCGCACACCATCGGGCTCGTGCGCAACCTCATCGGGGTCCTCTCGGCCGGCGCCGTGCTGTACTTCGTGGCCGCCGCCACCCGGGGCCGCCGGCTCCAGATCGCCTCCGGCGTCGGCACGGTCCTGTGGCTGACCGTCCTCGTCGTCCTGGACGCCGCCGCGCCCGCGCACGGCACGCACACCATCCCGCCCGTCGGCGACCCGGTGCCCTCCCTCGCGTACTGGCTGGTGCTGATCTCCGCGCACCTGATCGCCAACACCGTCTGCGTGTCCGTCTGCTGGCGCTACAGCCGCCGCGCCGAGAGCCGGGGCCTCGCCGCCGGGCTGGTGCTGTTCGGCCTCGGCACCGCGCTCGCCGGGGTGTTCTGGTTCGTGTACCTGCTCAAGGCGCTGTTCGGCTTCACCTGGGCGGTGCCCGCCAACCCGCTGCTGATGAACGTGCACGGACTGCTCCGCGCCGCAGCGATCGTCGTCCCGACGCTGTTCACCTTCCGCCGCACGGCAGCCGACACCGCCACCGCCTGGCGGCTGTGGCCGCTCTGGCGCGATCTGGTCCACGCCGTCCCGCACGTCGCCCTCAACGAGCCGCGCGCCGGCCGGGTGCTGGAACTGCTGTGGCCGCCGGTCCCGCGCAACCTGCTCGTCTACCGCAAGGTCATCGAGACCCGCGACGCCATCCTGATCCTGGGGGAGTACGTCGCCCCCGGCGTGCCCGAGCTCGCGCGCAGCCACGTGGCCGGCAGCGGAGTGCCCGAACAGCGGGCCAGCGCGGCCGCGCTGGCCTGCGTACTGAAGGAGGCGCGGCAGGCGAAGCTGGCCGGGATCCCGCAACAGCGGTCCGACGAGAACGCCTTGGAGCTGCCCGCAGCCCTCCAGACCTCGGCCGAGGAAGGGGACCTGGACGGCGAGGCCCGCTTCCTGGTGGACGTGGCCCAGGCCTACGCCTCACCGGCCACCGCCGGTTTCACCGCGTGAGACGCACGAGTCACGCGAGTCACGCGAGTCACGCGAGTCACGCGAGACATACGAACACGCACCGCGCACCACGCCCGACAGCCAGGAAGTGAACGTCTCTTGACCACCACCGTACTGATCACAGGGGCCAGCGCCGGACTGGGCGCGGCCTTCGCCCGCGGCTTCGCCGCCAAGGGCTGCGACCTCGTCCTCGTCGCCCGCGACAAGGGCCGCCTCGAGGACGTCGCCGCGGACCTCGCCCGCGAGTTCGGCTCCCTCTGCGAGGTGCTCCCCGCCGACCTGCTCGACGCGGACGCTCTCGCAGCCGTCGCCGAGCGGCTCGCCGACCGGGACCGGCCGGTCGACATCCTGGTCAACAACGCCGGCTTCGGACTCCCCGCGCCGTTCCCGTACAACCCGGTCGAGGACGAGGAGCGGATGCTCGACCTGCTGGTCAAGGTGCCGCTCCGGCTCACCCACGCGCTGCTCCCGGGCCTGCGCGAGCGCCGCCGCGGCGCGGTGCTCAACGTCTCCTCGGTGGCCGGACTGCTGCCGACCGGGACCTACGGCGCCGCGAAGGCCTGGATCACGGCCTTCAGCGAGTCGCTGCGCGTGGACATGGAGCCGTACGGGGTCCGCGTGCTGGCGGTGGTCCCGGGATTCACCCGCACCGAGTTCCAGGAGCGCGCCGGGATGGACGTCACCGCCCTGCGCGACGCGGTGTGGCTGGAGCCGCGCGACGTGGTGGCCAAGGCCCTGAAGGACCTGGCCCTGCGCCGCCCGGTGAGCATCACGGGCCGGCACTACCGGGCCTACGCCGTGGCGGTCCGCCACCTTCCGCGGGCCTTCGTGGCCCGGAAGATGGCCCGCAAGCGGCGGGCCCCGGCGGACCGGCCGGACGGGAGCTGACGGCCCGACGGGAGCTGACGGCCCGACCGGAGCCGGCGCGGGGTGCTGACTCCGCGTCGGCGCAGCCGGGTGCGCGGCCCTGTGGCAGGGTCGCGCACGTCCGGGTTGGAGGGCGGGTCAGCAGTCGCCGTGGTTGTAACCTCCGTAGCCGTAGTCGTCATCGTCGTCCCACCAGCCGCCGTGGTGCCAGCCGTTGTCGTGGTCGTGGTCCCAACCGCCGGTGCTGTAGCTGACGTGCTGGGCCGGGGTCGCCGCCGATGCGGTGCCCGCCGTGCCGAGCGCGGCCCCGCCGGCCATCAGGAGACCGGCGGCGGAGACCACGAAGAGGCGCTTCGCTCTCAGTGCAAACATGAGAAATTTCCCTTTCCTCCCGTCCTCCTCGAACCTCTCCGAGGCGTGGAGGACGGAACCGCGGGCCGCGTACGCGACGGGCCGCGCGGAATCGGATGCAGGGCCGCCCAACATGCGGAAGCACAGGTCCGCCCGCCCTGGCGACGTGGAACGGCCTGCCATGGGGGCGTGCTCCGCGGTTGCGGCTCTCACCCACAAAGGCTAGTCGCGCTCGACCCGGTCGGCATCTCGGGCGGGGCTCCGGTCTACAGCTCGGTGACCTTGCCGTCCGCGACGTGCATGCGGCGGGTCACCTGGACCGCGTCGAGCATCCGGCGGTCGTGGGTGACCAGCAGCAGGGTGCCCTCGTAGGACTCGAGAGCGGACTCCAGCTGCTCGATCGCCGGCAGGTCGAGGTGGTTCGTCGGCTCGTCCAGCACCAGCAGGTTCACCCCGCGCCCCTGGAGCAGCGCCAGGGCCGCCCGGGTGCGCTCGCCGGGGGAGAGGGTGGCGGCCGGGCGGGTCACGTGCGCCGCCTTCAGGCCGAACTTGGCCAGCAGGGTGCGGACTTCGGCGGGCTCGGTGTCGGGCACGGCGACACAGAAGGCGTCGATGAGCGGCTCGTCGCCGAGGAACAGGCCGCGGGCCTGGTCGACTTCGCCGATCCGTACGCCCGAGCCGAGGGTGGCGGAGCCGGAGTCCGGGGCGAGGCGGCCCAGGAGGACGGCCAACAGGGTCGACTTTCCTGCTCCGTTGGCGCCGGTGATGGCGACCCGGTCCGCCCAGTCGATCTGCAGGCTCGCCGGTCCGAAGGCGAAGTCCCCCCGCTGGACGGCCGCTTCGCGCAGGGTGGCCACCACGGAGCCGGAGCGCGGGGCCGCCGCGATCTCCATGCGCAGTTCCCACTCCTTGCGCGGCTCGTCGACCACTTCGAGCCGCTCGATCGCGCGCTGGGTCTGGCGGGCCTTGGAGGCCTGCTTCTCGCTCGCGTCGGCGGCGGCCTTCCTGGCGGACTTGTCGTTGTCGGTGGCCTTGCGCTTGGAGTTCTTGACGCCCTTGTCGCTCCAGCCGCGCTGCATCGCGGCCCGGTCCTCCAGCGCGGAGCGCTTGTCGGAGTACTCGTCGTACTCCTCGCGGGCGTGGTTGCGGGCCCGCTCGCGCTCCGCCAGGTAGGCGTCGTAGCCGCCGCCGTAGAGGTTGATCTGCTGCTGCGCCAGGTCCAGTTCGAGGACCTTGGTGACGGTGCGCGTGAGGAACTCGCGGTCGTGGCTGATGACGACGGTGCCTGCGCGCAGTCCCTTCACGAACTGCTCCAGGCGCTCCAGACCGTCGAGGTCCAGGTCGTTGGTGGGCTCGTCGAGCAGGAAGACGTCGTAGCGGGAGAGCAGCAGCGAGGCGAGGCCGGCGCGGGCGGCCTGGCCGCCGGACAGCGCGGTCATCGGCAGGTCGAGGCCGACGGACAGCCCCAGGTCGTCGGCCACCTGCAGGGCCCGCTCGTCGAGGTCGGCCCCGCCGAGGTTCAGCCACCGGTCGAGGGCGTCCGCGTACGCGTCGTCCGCGCCGGGGGTGCCGTCCACGAGACCCTGCGTCGCCGCGTCGAGCTCGGCCTGGGCCGCTGCCACACCGGTACGGCGGGCGAGGAACTCGCGGATCGACTCGCCGGGGCGCCGCTCCGGCTCCTGGGGGAGGTGCCCGACGGCGGCGGTGGGCGGCGAGAGGCGCAGCTCACCGGTCTCGGGAGCGTCCAGCCCGGCGAGCATCCGCAGCAGGGTGGACTTCCCGGCGCCGTTGACGCCGACGAGGCCGATGACGTCGCCGGGGGCGACGACGAGGTCGAGATCGGCGAAGAGCGTGCGCTCACCGTGCGCGGCGGTGAGCTTCTTGGCGACGAGGGTTGCAGTCATGATGCCCCGATCCTATCCGCGCCCCGCGCGCCCCGGTCCCGGGGCCGGGACGGAGCGGGGGCCGGCAGGCGGGGTCACGCACCGATGAGCCGGAGACCCGCCCACAGGGCCGTCACCGAGGCGGCGAGGGCGGGCACGGTGGTCAGCACGCCGAGCCGGGTGAAGTCCCCGAGCCTGACGCCGTCGTACCCGTCCGTGTGCAGGATCCGCCGCCACAGCAGCGTGGCCAGGGACCCCGCGTAGGTCAGGTTCGGCCCGATGTTCACCCCGATCAGCACGGCCAGCACCGGCCCCGCGCCGCCGGCCGAGGCCACCGGGAGCAGGGCCAGTACCGCGGGCAGGTTGTTGATCAGGTTGGCCAGTACGGCGGCCACCGCCGCCACCGCGAGCAGCGCCGGCAGCGAATCCCCGGCCGGGGTCACCCACTCCAGGCCGTCCCCGAGCCCGTGGTCCACGACCGCACGCACCACCACCCCCAGGGCCAGCACGAACAGGCAGAAGGCCGGCGCCGTGGAGCCCAGGATCGCCGCCGGGGTGGTCTCCCGGCGCCGCAGCGCCCGTACGGCCAGGGCGAGCGTGCCCGCCAGCGCCGCCCAGGCGGGGCTGGCCCCCGCGAAGGAGGCGAGCGCGAAGCCGGCCAGGGTCAGCGCGAGCACCCCGGCGGCGAACCGGGGCAGCGGCGCCGGCTCGACGGCCTCGGGCACGTGCTCCGGGGCCGCCGCCAGGTCACCACGGAAGAAGCGCCGGAACACCGCGTACTCCACGCCGATGGCCGCCAGCCAGGGCAGGGTCATGAGCGCGGCGAACCGGGTGAAGGAGAGCCCGCTCGCGGCGAAGGCGAGCAGATTGGTGAGGTTGGAGACCGGCAGGAGGAGCGAGGCGGAGTTCGCCAGGTGCGCGGTCGCGTAGACGTGCGGGCGTGGGCGGGCCCCCAGCCGGGAGGCGGTCGCGAGCACCACCGGGGTCAGCAGCACCACGGTCGCGTCCAGGCTCAGCGCGGCGGTGACGACCGAGGCGACGGCGAACACCCCGCCGAGCAGCGCCACCGGCCCCCGCCCGGCCGCCCGCCGGGCCACCGCGGCGCCGGCGGCCTTGAACAGCCCCTCGTCGGCGCAGAGCCGGGCCAGCGCCAGGATCACAGCGAGGAACCCGACCACCGGCAGCAGCTCACGGGTCTGCGCCCACGCGTCATCCGGCGGTACGACGCCCAGCACGACGAGCAGACCGGCAGCGGGCACGGCGGCCGCGGCCTCCGGCAGCCCGCGCGGGCGCAGGACGGCGAAGGCCAGCACCCCGAGGAGGAGGGCGACGGACAGGCATGCGGCGGTGACGGGGTACAGGACGGGCTCCGGAGCGAGGGGGAGGAGAAGAGGAGAGCGTACGGGGACGCGGTGGCGGGCCGCCGGGCCGGGGGCAGGGCCGTCGGCAGGGCGCAGACAGGATCGCACCCGGACCCGTATGGCCGGATAGGTGGGGTGTGCGTCATTGCGGCCATCGCGCGGGGTGTCACACGATGGGGCCATGTCGTCGCGAAACGTGCTCGTCGTCCTCTACGACGGCGTGCAGAGCCTGGATGTCACGGGGCCGATGGAGGTCTTCTCCGGCGCCGACCGCCACCCCGGACCGGCGCGGTACGCGCTCCGCACCGTCTCGCCGGGCGGGGCCCCGGTCCGCACGAGCAGCGGACTGCGGCTGGTCCCGGACGGGGAGCTGGAGAGCGAGCGCCCGGGCGCCGGGACCACCCTGCTGGTGCCGGGAGGCCGGTACACGGGGGACTTCGCGCCGGAGATCACGGACTGGCTCCGCGCGTACGGCGGCTCCGCGCAGCGGCTGGTGTCGGTGTGCACCGGCGGCCTGCTGCTGGCCGAGGCCGGGCTGCTGGACGGACGGCGCGCGACGACCCACTGGTACGTGTGCGAGCAGATGGCCCGGGACTACCCGGCCGTCACTGTGGAACCCGACCCGATCTACGTCCGCGACGGGCCGGTGTCCACCTCGGCCGGTGTCACGGCGGGCATCGACCTCGCGCTGGCGCTGGTGGAGGAGGACCATGGTCGGGAACTGGCGCTGTCCGTCGCGCGGCACCTGGTGGTCTTCCTGCGGCGGCCCGGCAACCAGGCGCAGTTCAGCGCGCAGCTCGCGGCGCAGACGGCGTCGCGGGAGCCGCTGCGGGAGGTGCAGCACTGGATAACGGAGCACCCGGGGGAAGACCTGAGCGTGGAGGCCCTCGCCGCGCGGGCCGCGCTGTCGCCCCGGCACTTCGCGCGGTCCTTCCGGGCGGAAACGGGCGTGACACCGGGTCGGTACGTGGAGCGGGTGCGGGTCGAGCACGCGCGGCGGCTGCTGGAGGAGGGCGCCGAGGGCGTCGCCCAGATCTCCCGGACCTGCGGCTACGGCAACCCCGAGGCCCTGCGCCGCGCGTTCTTGAGGGCCCTGGGCCAGCCCCCGGCCGAATACCGCCGCCGCTTCGGCATCCCGCCACAGCCGACCCCTGACGCCTGACCCCCCATCCCAAAAACCGAGCCCGACCACCGCTCCGGAGGAGCCATGCAGATCGCCGTACTGCTCTACGACCGGTTCACCGCCCTCGACGCCATCGGGCCCTTCGACACCCTCGGCCGGCTCGACGGTGCCGAGACCGTCTTCGTCTCCGAGCGGCCCGGGCCCGTACGGACCGACAACGGATCGCTCGCACTCGTCGCCGACAAGGGGCTCGGCGAGGTGACGCGGCCGGACATCGTCATCGTGCCCGGCGGGCCGGCCCCCGACGTGGAGATGAAGAATCCCGTGGTCCTCGACTGGCTGCGGGCCGTCGACGCCACCACGACCTGGACCACCTCCGTCTGCACCGGCTCGCTCCTGCTCGCCGCCGCGGGCCTGCTCGAAGGGCGGCGGGCCACCAGCCACTGGCTGTACGTCGACGAGCTGACCCGCTTCGGGGCGGAGCCCACCGGGGAGCGCGTGGTCTTCGACGGGAAGTACGTGACGGCCGCCGGGGTGTCCTCGGGCATAGACATGGGGCTCACGCTGCTCGGCCGCCTCGCCGGGGACGCGTACGCGCAGACGGTCCAGCTGATGACCGAGTACGACCCGCAGCCGCCCTACGACGCGGGTTCCCCCGAGAAGGCACCCGCCGACATCGTCGCGCGGCTGCGTGCGTTCAAGCCTTCGGCGGAGTCCAGGTAAAGGCGGGCGCGCGCCGCTCCAGGAATGCGGCGACCCCCTCGGCGGTGTCGCCGCTTCCGGCGGCCTGTGCCGCCCAGTACCCGTCCCGGTCCGTGCGGCCGTCCACGAACTCCTTCGCCGAAGTCTGCGTGAGCCGCGAGCGCGTGGCCAGGATCCGGGTGAACTCAGCCACCCGCTTGGCCAGTTGTCCCACCGGCAGCAGTTCGTCCAGCAGGCCGGTGCGCAGCGCCCGCTCCGCGTCGATCAACTCGGCTGAGAAGAGGAGGTACTTGGCGGCCGACGGGCCCACCAGGGACGCGAGGCGCCGGGTGGACGAGGCCGGGTACACGATGCCCAGTCTCGCCGGCGTCACCCCGAAGGAGGCCCCCTCCTCGGCGAAGCGCAGGTCGCAGGCGGCGGCCAGCTGGCTGCCGCCGCCCACGCAGAACCCGCGGATCGCGGCCAGCGTGGGCTTGGGGAAGGCGGCGAGCGCCTCCTCCGCCGCCACGGACAGGGCCTGCGGGTCCTCGTCCCCGGTCAGCGAGGAGATGTCGGCGCCCGCGCAGAAGGTCTCGCCGGCCCCCGTCAGGACCAGCACCCGTACGGCGGGATCCGCCGCGAGCCCGGCCAGCAGCTCCGGCAGCCCGCGCCACATCGCGGCGGTCATGGCGTTGCGCTTGGCGGGGTGCGAGATCACGACGGTGGCGACCCCGTCGGCGACGGAGGAGAGCAGGGCGGCGTCCATGCGCCGGATGCTATCCCGGACGGTCGAACCTATGATCAAGAGACCGGTCACCGGCAGCTCGGTGGACCGGCAGGCAGTCGCGGGGTCCGAGGGTCCGTCGGGGGCAGCTGAAAGGTGGCGCGTCCATGGCCGCAGACCGTGCGGGCCGTACGGGTCCACAGGCCGTCAAGGCCGACAAGGAGAAGGTCAGCCGCAGTTTCGCGTGGATGGCCCTGCTCGGGGCGCTCCTGGTGGTGGCCGGGCTCGTGGGCCTCGTCTACACCGGCGTCGCCACCCTGACCACGATGTTCCTCTTCGGCTGGCTGCTGCTGGCCGGCGGTGTGGTGGGCCTGCTCCAGGCGATCCAGTCCCGCAAGAGCAACTACTTCTGGCTCGCCGTCATCGTCGCCGCGATCAACATCGCGGCGGGCTTCGTGATCCTGCGCCGCCCGGAGGCGAGCGCGGAGGCGCTCACCATGTTCGCCGCGCTGCTCTTCCTCACCGGCGGGGTGTTCCGGCTGGCCGGGGCCGTCGTGGTGCGCGGCGCGCACCTGGGGCTGACCCTGGTCCAGGGCGCCTTCGGCATCCTGCTGGGCCTCCTGATCCTCGCCAACTGGCCCGGCAGCAGCCTGTACGTGATCGGAGCGTTCTTCTCCCTCGCGCTGCTGTTCGACGGCCTGAGTCTGATCGCCGTGGGCATGGGAGCCCGCCGCATCCTGGGCTTGGTCAGGGACGACGAGGTTCCGGTGACGCCTGCGGGGGCGGGAGTGGCGGCACCCGAGACGCCCGAGGCGGCCGAGAAGCTGCCCCCAGAAGATCAGGAACGGTCGAACAACTGACTCTGTCATACGCCAGCGGTCAGAAAGTGTCCGATTGATGCTGACTTCTGGTCAGTGGTCCGGCGCGGAGCGGTCCGGTCCCCACTCTTGACGTGTGCAGACGATCGAGCGTGAAGACGGGGGCCGGGAGATGGATGTGAGCGGGAGCGTCCCGCCAGTCAAGGGGGAGGAGCCGGAGGTCGCGGCCGCCCCCCTCGCGTACGAAGGAGTGTGGCGATTCACGGCACCCGCAGTAGAAGAATCCGTTCCGCAGGCCCGCCGTGCGGTCCGTGACCTGCTCGGCCGGCAGGAGGTGCCGGCCGACCGGGACCTGGTCTACTCCCTGCTGCTGATCGTCTCCGAGCTGGTGACGAACTCGGTCCGGCACGCGGCCCTGCTCTCGCCGGAGGTCGCGGTGGAGGTCGCCATCGGCCGGGAGTGGGTACGGGTGGCCGTCGAGGACAACCACCCGTACCGCCCCAAGGCGCTGGAGGCCGATTTCGGCCAGACCGGCGGCCGCGGCCTCCTCCTCGTCCGGGAGATCACGCTGGAGGCCGGCGGGGTCTGCGACGTGGAGCACACCTCCACGGGCGGCAAGGTGATCTGGGCGGCGCTGCCGCTCACCACGGCCCTCGCCACACCCGCGGCGACTCCGACCTCGGCGGTCTGAAGCGGCTACCAGCCCGCCGCGTCGCCCGTCAACTCGCGGATCGCGGGCCGGGCCGCGTCCAGCACGGTCATGAACCAGGCCGAGAACGGCACCTCGGCGTGCCGCTTCGCGAGTTCCTCCGCGGTCACGAAGGCGGTGTCCGCGATCTCCTCCGGATCCGGCCGCACCGACCGCTGCGCGAGTCCCACGAACAGGTGGTTGTACTCCTGCTCCACCAGTCCCGAAGCCGGGTCCGGATGGTTGTAGCGGACCGTCCCCGCCTCCGCGAGCAGCGAGGGCGACAGCCCCAGCTCCTCGTGGGTCCGCCGGGCCGCAGCCGCGAACGGCGACTCCCCGGGGTAGGGGTGACCGCAGCACGTGTTCGACCAGACGCCGGGGGAGTGGTACTTCCCGAGGGCGCGCTGCTGGAGCAGCATCCGGCCCTGCTCGTCGAAGAGGAACACCGAGAACGCCCGGTGCAGCTGACCCGGCGCCTGGTGGGCGGAGAGCTTTTCCGCCGTACCGATGGTGTTGCCGGACTCGTCGACCAGTTCGAGCATGATCGGTTCTTGAGCGCCGGTGCCGGTGGTCGCGCTGTTCGCGGCGGTGGCTGGTGTGGTCGGCATACCCATCCTTCGCTTCGGACTTCGGCTTTCAGTCTGCCGTACAAATGGGGATTCCCCCCACTTCGGTGATCCGCGCATGTCCGCCCCCCGCCGCGTGATATGCGGCGGGGGGCGGAGGATGCGGATCGCTCAGTTCGTCCGGCCGCGGGCCGGACCCGGCATCAAACCCCGAAGGGGGCCGGGTACTTGATCGTGCCCGTGGGAACCGGAACCGAATCGTCGAGCACCAGCGCCATCATGGCCTCGTCGGGCACCTCGAAGGGCGCCTCGATCCCGAAGCGCGAAGCCGGCACGAACCCGAAGCGCCCGTAGTACTCGGGATGTCCGAGGACGAGGACGAGGTTCTCCCCGCGCTCCGCGGCCGCCGCGAGCAGGGCCCGTACGACCGCGCTGCCGGCGCCCGAGCGCTGGAGCGCGGGCGCCGCGGCCACCGGGGCGAGGGCGAGCGCGGCCACCCCGTCGACCGTGCAGCGGGTCAGCAGGGCGTGCGCCGCGACCGACCCGTCCGGGGCCTCGGCCACGTAGGAGAGGCCGGGCAGCCAGGAGCCGTCGGCGCGCAGCGCGTCCACGAGGTCGGCCTCGGCCGGGGTCCCGAAGGCGGCCGTGTGCACCGCGTGCACGGCGGCCGCGTCCCCGTCCGCCTCGGGGCGGACGGGCCAGTCGCCGCCGTCCCCGGCCGTCACCGGCCGCAGGACGTAGGCGGTGTACCCGTACTCGTGCCCGTGCCGCTCCCGTACGTCGATCTCCTCGCGTACGAAGCCCAGCGCGGCCGCGGCTTCGGGACCCGAGGGTTCCGCGGCCGCGGCGACCCGCTCGGCGAGGGGCCCGTAGTAGGCGGCCCAGTCGGAGTCGGGCTGCCGGTGGATTGCGAGCACCCGGTAGCCGGCGGCCTGGATCGCGGCCAGGTTGCGGGCGGTGGAGCGCAGCGCGTAGTGCGGGTCCCAGAAGGCGCGGACCCCGGCGGACGGTTCGCCGACGGTCCATTCGCACTCGCTCAGCACCAGGGTGCCGCCGGGGGCGAGCAGCCGCTTCCACCGGGCGAGCGCGGTGGCGAAGCCGATGTTGTAGGCGGAACCCTCGGCCCAGACGAGATCGAAAGAACCGTCCGGACGGTCGGAGAGGTCGCCGATGTCCGCCTTGACGGCGCGGACGCGGTCGGTGAGCCCGCGGGCCGCGGCGGCGGCGCGGAGCTCGTCGAGGAAGCCGTCGTGGAGGTCGACGGCGGTGACGTCGGCCCCGAGGCCGCCCGCCTCGGCGGCGAGCAGCAGGGCGCTGGGGCCGGGACCGCAGCCCAGGTCCAGGGCGCGCGGCCGCTCGGGCAGCGGTCCGCACAGGGACAGCAGGTGGCGGGTGGTGGCCTCGGAACCGGGGGACTGCCGGGGCAGGCCGCGGTGCAGCGCGAAGAACGCCTCGAAGAAGAGGTCGCCCTGGGTGCTGAAATCGGTGGTGTGGGAGTTGCTGGTGTCAGCGGTGTTATCGGTGTGGTCGGTCAACGTGAACCCTTGAAAGGGGGCTCCGGCCGACGGGGGTGATCGGTGTGATCAGACCCGGCCGGACGCCCGGAAGGAGAGGGGGATGTACCGGAGTGCGCTGCGCTGGGCGGCGACGCCTGCGACGGTCATCAACCCCACCTCTTTCTTTCTTCGTCACGTCTTGTGCGTCACGTTGTGCGTGACATTCGGGCGATCTGGACGCTTTTGCGAAACTCGTACGCGTCTGCGGCCAGCTTAACAGCCGTGGTGCCGACGGCGGTTTGTGATCGCTGCTTCCGATCGTCAATGATGATCGCCACAGGGCCGACAGGCCCGTGATTTTCGGCTTATCGGAGCCTAAACAGGCGGTGAACCCCCGCTTCCGTTCATCCGATAGCCTCTGCCGACGTGCCGCCGGGCCACCCGGTGCCCGTTAACCCGTGTGCGTGCAAGGAGTGAGTTCGTCTGCCGACCGTCATCCTTACCGGCCTGCCGGTGCCCGGATCAGCGCTCGCCGGCGAGCTGCGCTCCCTCGGCTTCGAGGTCCACCCCGCGGCCACCCCGTCGGAGGCCGCAGCCGCCCTGGCACGCGTACCCGCCGACCAGCGGGTGGCCGTCGTGGACGGGGAGTTCGTCGGGCACGTGCACGCACTGCGGCTCGCGCTGACCGACCCGCGCTTCGACGCCTGCTCCGTCACCGGCGCCCTCGCCGTCCTGCCCGGCGCCCGCGCGGCCCTGGACCGGGCCGCCGCGAACGACGTGTACGCCCCCGTGGGCGACGGCCCGTACCCCGACCGGCTCGCCGCCGCAGTCGAGGCCGCAGGCACCCCCGTGCACCGGCCCGAGCTGGGCAGCCTCGTCGCCGCCGTGCCCGCCACCACCGACGAGCGCCGGGCGGCCACCGCCGCCGTCGCTGCCGTCGACGACGAGGCCGTCCGGCTGCGCACCGCCGTGAAGTCCCGCGACGGGTTCTTCACCACCTTCTTCATCAGCCCGTACTCGCGCTACATCGCCCGCTGGTGCGCGCGCCGCGGACTGACCCCCAACCAGGTCACCACCGCCTCGCTGATCACGGCGCTGATCGCGGCCGGCTGCGCCGCCACCGGCGACCGCTGGGGCTACGTGGCCTCCGGTGTGCTGCTGCTCGTCTCCTTCGTCCTGGACTGCACGGACGGGCAGCTCGCCCGCTACTCGCTCCAGTACTCGACGATGGGCGCCTGGCTCGACGCCACCTTCGACCGCGCGAAGGAGTACTCCTTCTACGCGGGCCTCGCGCTCGGCGCGGCCCGCAACGGCGACGACGTCTGGGCCCTGGCCCTCGGCGCCATGATCCTGATGACCTGCAGGCACGTCGTGGACTTCGCCTTCAACGAGGCCAACCACGACGCCACGGCCAATACGAGCCCGACGGCAGCCCTCTCGGACAAGCTCGACAGCGTCGGCTGGACCGTCTGGGTCCGGCGCATGATCATCCTGCCGATCGGCGAGCGCTGGGCCATGATCGCGGTCCTCATCGCCTTCACCACCCCGCGGATCGTCTTCTACGCCCTGCTCGTCGGCTGCGCCTTCGGCGCGCTCTACACCACCGCCGGCCGGGTCCTGCGCTCGCTGACCCGCAAGGCGGAGCGGACCGACCGCGCGGCCCGGGCCCTCGAGGACCTGACCGACACCGGCCCGCTGGGCGAGCTGATCGCCCGCGGCCTGCGCAGGCTGCCCCACTACACCGCGCCCGCGTTCATGGTGAGCGGGGTGGGCTCCGCGGCCATGCTGCTCTTCGCCGCACACGAGTGGTCCTTCGGCAGCTCGGTGCCGATCTTCTTCGCCGGGCTGTACGTGCTGACCGCCGGAGCCGCCGTCGCGCAGCCGCTCAAGGCCCCGCTGGACTGGCTGCTGCCGCCCGTCTTCCGGGCCGCCGAGTACACCACCGTCCTGATCCTCGCCGCCAAGGCGGACGTCCCCGGGGCCCTTCCGGCGGCATTCGGACTGGTCGCGGCGGTCGCCTACCATCACTACGACACGGTCTACCGCATCCGCGGTGGCACCGGCGCGCCCCCGCACTGGCTGGTGCGGACGATCGGCGGGCACGAAGGCCGGGTTCTGTTGATCACGGTCCTGGCCTCCGTCCTGGCGTCGCGCGCCGTGGACTTCCCCGTCGCGCTCACGGCCCTCGCCGTGTTCGTGGCACTCGTGGTGCTCGTGGAGAGCATCCGCTTCTGGGTTTCCTCCGGGGCACCCGCCGTACATGACGAAGGAGAACCAGCATGATCGGCCTCGTCCTCGCTGCCGGAGCCGGACGCCGCCTGCGTCCCTACACCGACACCCTGCCCAAGGCCCTCGTGCCCGTCGGACCCGAAGGCGCCGAGGAGTCCATCACGGTCCTCGACCTGACGCTCGGCAACTTCGCCGAGGTCGGCCTGACCGAGGTCGCCATCGTCGTCGGCTACCGCAAGGAAGCCGTGTACGAGCGCCGGGAGGCCCTGGAGGCCAAGTACGGCGTCAAGATCACGCTGATCGACAACGACAAGGCCGAGGAGTGGAACAACGCCTACTCCCTGTGGTGCGCCCGTGACGTCCTGAAGCAGGGCGTGATCCTCGCCAACGGCGACACCGTCCACCCGGTCTCCGTCGAGAAGACCCTGCTCGCCGCCCGCGGGCAGGGCCAGAAGATCATCCTCGCCCTCGACACGGTCAAGAACCTGGCCGACGAGGAGATGAAGGTCATCACCGACGGCGACAAGGGCGTTCAGCGGATCACGAAGCTGATGGACCCGGCCGGCGCGACCGGCGAGTACATCGGCGTCACCCTCATCGAGCCGGAGGCCGCCGAGGCGCTGGCCGAGGCCCTGAAGACCACCTTCGAGCGCGACCCCGACCTCTACTACGAGGACGGCTACCAGCAGCTCGTCAACGACGGCTTCACCATCGACGTGGCCCCCATCGGTGACGTCAAGTGGGTCGAGATCGACAACCACGACGACCTCGCCAAGGGCCGGACGATCGCATGCCAGTACTGACGAGGCTCATCCCCTCGCCCGTCGTCGTCGACATCAGCCGCGGCGCGATGGACGACCTGGCCGGCCTCCTGGCCGACCAGCGCGTCTCCGCGTCCGGCAAGCTCGCGATCGCCATCAGCGGCGGCTCCGGCGCGGTGCTGCGCGCCAAGCTGGAGCCCGTGCTGCCGCACGCCGACTGGTACTCCGTCGTCGACGGGACCATCGACTCCGCGGTCAAGCTGGCCGACGAAATAAAGGGTCGCCGCTACGACGCCGTCGTGGGCCTGGGCGGCGGCAAGATCATCGACGTGGCGAAGTACGCCGCGGCGCGGGTCGGGCTGGCCATGGTGGCCGTCGCCACCAACCTCTCGCACGACGGCATCTGCTCGCCGGTGTCCATCCTGGACAACGACAACGGCCGGGGCTCCTACGGGGTGCCCATGCCGATCGCGATGGTCGTCGACCTCGACGTGATCCGCGAGGCCCCGGCGCGGTTCGTCCGCGCGGGCATCGGCGACGCGATCTCCAACATCTCGGCCATCGCCGACTGGGAGCTCTCGCACCGCCTCAACGGCGAGCCCGTCGACGGCCTGGCCGCCGCCATGGCCCGTACCGCGGGCGAGTCCGTACTGCGCCACCCCGGCGGGGTCGGCGACGACGAGTTCCTCACCGTGCTGTCCGAGGCGCTGGTCCTCTCCGGCATCGCCATGGCGATCAGCGGGGACACCCGCCCCTCGTCCGGCGCCTGCCACGAGATCAGCCACGCCTTCGACCTCCTCTACCCGGGACGCTCCGCGCTCCACGGGGAGCAGGTCGGCATCGGCGCGGCCTTCGCGATGCACCTGCGGGGGGACACGGACAAGTCCGAGCTCTTCGTCCGGGTGCTGCGCGGTCACGGCCTGCCCGTGCTGCCCGAGGAGATCGGGTTCAGCGTGGACGAGTTCGTCGCGGCCGTCGAGTACGCCCCCCAGACCCGTCCGGGACGCTTCACGATCCTGGAACACCTCAACCTGTCCGCAGCCGAGATCAGGGACGCTTACGCCGACTATGCCAAGACCATCCGTAGCTGAACTCCGGCCCGTCGTTCACCCGGCGGGCGTCAAGGACCGGGTCAGCGGCGAGCACTGGGGCGGCCGCCTCTACATGCGCGAGATCTCCCTGCGCATCACCCGCCTCCTGGTCACCACCAAGGTCACGCCGAACCAGCTGACCTACGTGATGACCCTCGCCGGAGTCCTCGCCGCCCCGGCCCTGCTCGTGCCGGGCGTCTGGGGCGCCGTCCTCGGCGTGGTGGCGGTCCAGATGTACCTGCTGCTCGACTGCGTCGACGGCGAGGTCGCCCGCTGGAAGAAGCAGTTCTCGCTGTCCGGGGTCTACCTGGACCGGGTCGGCGCCTACCTGTGCGACGCGGCGGTGCTCGTCGGCTTCGGCCTGCGCGCCTCCGACCTGTGGGGCACCGGGCGCATCGACTGGCTGTGGGCCTTCCTGGGCACCCTCGCGGCGCTCGGCGCGATCCTGATCAAGGCCGAGACCGACCTGGTCGGCGTCGCCCGCCACCAGGCCGGCAAGCCCGTGGTCCAGGACGCCGCGGCCACGCCGCGCTCCTCCGGCATGGCGCTCGCCCGCCGGGCCGCCGCCGCGCTCAAGTTCCACCGCCTGGTCCTCGGCATCGAGGCCTCGCTGCTCATCCTGGTGCTGGCCGTCCTGGACCAGATGCGCGGAGACCTGTACTTCTCCCGCCTCGGCGTCGCGGTCCTCGCCGGCATCGCCATGCTCCAGACCGTGCTGCACCTGGTGTCGGTCCTGGCCTCCAGCAGGCTCAAGTGACGGCCCCGCTGCGGCTGGGCGCCGTCATCATCACCATGGGCAACCGCCCGGACGAGCTCAAGGCGCTCATCGACTCGGTGGCCCGGCAGGACGGGGCCCCGGTCGAGGTGGTCGTCGTGGGCCAGGGCGTCCGCCTCACCGGCCTCGCGGACCCGGCGGCGGGCGTACGCACCGTCGAGCTGCCCGAGAACCTGGGCATTCCGGGCGGCCGCAACGTCGGCATCGAGGCCTTCCGCACCGCGGCCGGCCACGGCTCGGACGGCTTCGACGTGGACGTCCTGCTCTTCCTGGACGACGACGGACTGCTGGAGCGCACCGACACCGCCGAGCTGTGCCGGCAGGCCTTCGCCGAGGACCCCGAGCTGGGCATCGTCAGCTTCCGGATCGCCGATCCGGAAACCGGCGAGACCCAGCGGCGGCACGTCCCCCGGCTGCGGGCCTCCGACCCGATGCGCTCCTCGCGCGTCACCACCTTCCTGGGCGGCGCCAACGCCGTCCGCACGAAGGTGTTCGAGCAGGTCGGAGACCTCCCCGGGCAGTTCTTCTACGCGCACGAGGAGACCGATCTGGCCTGGCGGGCGCTCGACGCCGGGTGGCTGATCGACTACCGGGCGGACATGGTGCTCCTGCACCCCGCCACGGCCCCCTCCCGGCACGCGGTCTACCACCGTATGGTGGCTCGCAACCGGGTGTGGCTCGCCCGCCGCAACCTGCCCGCCCCGCTGGTCCCGGTCTACGTGGGCGTCTGGCTCCTGCTGACGCTCCTGCGCAAGCCCTCGGGGCCGGCGCTCAAGGCCTGGTTCGGCGGGTTCAAGGAGGGCTGGACCACCTCCTGCGGTCCACGGCGCCCCATGAAATGGCGTACGGTCTGGCGGCTGACCCGGCTGGGCCGACCGCCTGTCATCTGACACGTCCGGGTCTGAGACCATGGCGCGATCACGAACCGATCGACTCAGGCCCGATGCCACCTTCTGCCGCATCATGAAGACGGAAAGTTTCATCTTGTGAGTGACACAACCCAGGACGGAGCCCTTGCCACGAGCAAGCGGCCGTCCGATGACGCCGGGCTGAGCCCCTCGGAGCTCGCCAGGAAGTACGGCCTGTCCGTCAGCGGAGCCCGGCCGGGCCTGCCCGCGTACGTGCGCCAGCTCTGGGACCGCCGCCACTTCATCATCGCGTTCTCCCGGGCCAAGCTGATGGCCCAGTACAGCCAGGCCAAGCTCGGTCAGATCTGGCAGGTGGCGACCCCGCTGCTGAACGCGCTGGTCTACTACCTGATCTTCGGGCTGATCCTCGACGCCGGTCGGGGCATCAACAAGCACGACTACATCCCCTTCCTGGTGATCGGCGTCTTCGTCTTCACCTTCACGCAGAGCTCGCTGATGGCGGGTGTCAGAGCCATCCCGTCCAACATCGGGCTGGTCCGCGCCCTGCACTTCCCGCGCGCCTCGCTGCCGATCTCGTTCTCGCTGCAGCAGCTCCAGCAGCTGATGTTCTCGATGATCGTCGTGTTCGTGGTCACGATCGGGTTCGGCAACTACCCGAGCCTGTCCTGGCTGCTGGTGCTCCCGGCACTGGTCCTCCAGTTCGCCTTCAACACCGGCCTCGCCCTGATCTTCGCCCGGATGGGGTCCAAGACCCCCGACCTGGCGCAGCTCATGCCGTTCGTGACGCGTACGTGGATGTACGCCTCCGGCGTCATGTTCTCCATCAAGGAGATGCTCAAGGACAAGCCCGCGTGGATCGCGGACGTCCTGCAGTGGAATCCGGCCGCCATCTACATGGACCTGATCCGCTTCGCGCTCATCGACGACTACGGCCGGGACAACCTGCCGCCCCACGTCTGGGCCTTCGCGGTCGGCTGGGCCGTCCTGATCGGTGTCGGCGGATTCGTGTACTTCTGGAAGGCTGAGGAGCGTTACGGCCGTGGCTGAGAACAACCAGGGGCACGTCCCCACCGTCATCGCCGACGACGTGCACATCGTCTACCGGGTCAACACCGGCAGCTCCGGCAAGGGCAGCGCCACGGCGGCGCTCAGCAAGATAGTCCGCCGGGGCGGCGACGCACCGGGTGTCCGCCGGGTCCACGCCGTGCGCGGGGTCACCTTCACGGCGTACCGGGGCGAGGCCATCGGCGTCATCGGCTCCAACGGCTCCGGCAAGTCCACCCTGCTGCGCGCCATCGCGGGGCTGCTGCCCTGCGAGTCCGGCAAGGTCTACACCGACGGCCAGCCCTCGCTGCTGGGTGTCAACGCGGCGCTGATGAACGACCTCACCGGCGAGCGCAACGTGGTCCTCGGCGGTCTCGCGATGGGCATGTCCCGCGAGCAGATCAGGGAGCGCTACCAGGACATCGTCGACTTCTCGGGGATCAACGAGAAGGGCGACTTCATCTCCCTTCCGATGCGCACCTACTCCTCGGGCATGGCGGCGCGCCTGCGCTTCTCCATCGCCGCGGCGAAGGACCACGACGTCCTGATGATCGACGAGGCGCTGGCCACCGGTGACCGGAAGTTCCAGGTGCGTTCCGAGGCGCGCATCCGCGAACTGCGCAAGAAGGCCGGCACCGTTTTCCTGGTGAGCCACAACAACAACTCCATCCGCGACACCTGTGACCGGGTGCTGTGGCTGGAGCGGGGCGAACTCCTGATGGACGGTCCCACCGAGGAAGTCGTCTCGGCATACGAGAAGGCGACCGGCTGACGGATTTCCACCGACGGCCCCCACCGCGTCCGGCGGCGGGGGCCGTCGCATGCCGTACGGGCCCCGGGCGCGCGGGGCGGGCCGCTTTTCACGCGGGTGGCGTGCGGGCGACATTGCGGGTGGAGCGAATACCCGTCGAGGCCCGGCGGCGTTGTACAGCGTAAGCTGGGCCAGGCCCAATCGAGGGCAAGAGGGGGCGATTCCCCCCATAGGCGAATAGCCCAGAACGCCCCGGGGAAAACGCGGCGGCGTGTCCGAAATAGGATGTTTTGGGTTTGCAGTGTAGAACGGGAGATGTGACGGCAATGGCTACGGGAATTCTCCGGCCCCCAGGCACGACGGCCGTCCCCGCCGCGGGCGGCGGGCGGTGACCCCGGGGCACGGCACCAGCCCCCGGCCGCACGAGCTGTCCGACGCCTCCGGCTCCTTCCCCGCCCGCCCCGGCGCCGCCACCCTCGGCAAGGCACGCTCCGAGAACTTCCCCGTCGCCCCCGCCTTCCTGCCCCGCGCCTGGCGCGAGGGCCTGATGGCGGTCTACGGGTACGCCCGCCTGGTCGACGACATCGGTGACGGCGACCTCGCCCCGGGCGGCCACGACGCCGTGCTGCTGGGCCTCGACCCCGCCGCCGCGGACGACCGGCCCGCCATGCTCGACGCCCTCGAAGCCGACCTGGGCCGCGTCTTCGGCGGCACCGACGGGCCCCCGCGCCACCCCCTGATGCTGGCCCTGCAGCCCGTCGTGCGCGCCCACGGACTCACCCCCGAATCGTTTCTCGCGCTCATCGAGGCCAACCGCCAGGACCAGCGGGTCGCGCGCTACGCGACGTACGGCGACCTCGTCGGCTACTGCGAACTCTCCGCCAACCCGGTGGGCCGGCTCGTGCTCGACCTCACCGGCACCAGCACCCCCGAGCGGATCCGCCGCTCCGACGCCGTCTGCACCGCCCTGCAGATCGCCGAACACCTCCAGGACGTCGCCGAGGACCTCGCCCGGGACCGGATCTACCTCCCGGGCGAGGACATGCGCCGCTTCCACGTGACCGAGACCGACCTGAAGGCCCCGACCGCGGGAGCGTCCGTACGCGCCCTCGTCGCCTTCGAAACCGAACGGGCGCGGGAGCTCCTCGACGAAGGCACGCCGCTCGTGGGCAGCGTCCACGGAAGGCTCCGGCTGCTGCTCGCGGGCTTCGTGGGAGGAGGACGCGCCGCCCTGCGAGCCGTCACCGCCGCCGGGTTCGACGTCCTTCCCGGCCCGCCCAAGGCCACCAAGAGCGTCCTGCTCCGCGAGGTGGCCGCCGTCCTGCGCACAGCGCCGAGAAAGGGGTGAGCCCGACCGTGGAGGGCCCCACACACGCGTCCGCACCGGGCGCGCCGTCCGTGCCGACAGCGATGTCCGCACCGATTTCGGCTGCCTACAGCTACTGCGAGGCCGTCACCGGCTCGCAGGCGCGCAACTTCGCCTACGGCATCCGGCTGCTGCCCGCAGACAAGCGGCAGGCCATGTCCGCGCTGTACGCCTTCTCCCGGCGGGTCGACGACATCGGCGACGGCACGCTGCCGCACGAGGTCAAGCTGACCCGGCTGGAGGAGACCCGCACCCTGCTCGGCCGGATCCGCGCCGAGGAGATCGACGAGGACGACACCGACCCGGTCGCGGTCGCCCTCGCGCACGCCTCGCGCCGCTTCCCGATCCCGCTCGAAGGGCTCGACGAACTCATCGACGGCGTCCTCATGGACGTCCGCGGCGAGACGTACGAGACCTGGGACGACCTCAAGGTCTACTGCCGCTGCGTGGCCGGAGCCATCGGCCGGCTCTCGCTCGGCGTGTTCGGCACCGCCTCCACCAACGGGTCCGGCGCGCACGACGCGGCACGGGCCGGCGAGTACGCCGACACCCTCGGCCTCGCCCTGCAACTCACCAACATCCTGCGGGACGTTCGCGAGGACGCGGCCAACGGGCGCACCTACCTGCCCGCCGAGGACCTCGCCAAGTTCGGCTGCTCCGACGGCTTCCGCAGCGACCGGATGCCCCCCGGCGCCGACTTCGCCGGCCTCGTCCATCACGAAGTCCGGCGCGCCCGGGCCCTGTTCGTGGAGGGCTACCGGCTGCTGCCGCTGCTCGACCGGCGCAGCGGCGCCTGCGTCGCGGCCATGGCCGGCATCTACCGGCGCCTGCTCGACCGCATCGAGCGCGAGCCGGAGGCCGTGCTCCGCGGCCGGGTCTCGCTGCCGCCGCACGAGAAGGCGTACGTGGCCGTCCGCGGCCTCTCCGGCCTGGACGCGCGGACCATCGCGCGCCAGAGCACCAGGAGGCGGCTCTGATGACGACGGGCCGGCGAGCCGTGCCGACGGGGCGGACGGGAGCAACCCCGCGGCGCCCGGCGGCGTCTGTGGGAGCGACAGAGGAGGACGCATGAGCGCGGAGCACGCCGTGGTCGTCGGCGGCGGGCTCGCCGGCGTCACCACCGCGCTGGAACTCGCCGACGCGGGTCTGCGGGTGACCCTGCTGGAGGGACGGCCCCGCCTCGGCGGCCTGGCGTTCTCCTTCAAGCGCGGTGAACTGACCGTGGACAACGGCCAGCACGTCTACCTGCGCTGCTGCACCGCCTACCGGTGGTTCCTCGACCGCATCGACGGTACGGACCTGGCGCCCCTGCAGGACCGGCTCGACGTACCCGTCCTCGACGTCGCCCACCCCGGCGGCCCCCGGCTCGGACGGCTGCGCCGCAGCGCCCTGCCCGTACCGCTGCACCTGGCCGGCTCCCTCGCCCGCTACCCGCACCTCTCGCTCGCGGAGCGGGCCTCCGTCGGGCGCGCCGCCCTCGCGCTGCGCCGCCTCGACCCCGCCGACCCGGCGCTCGACGGCGTGGACTTCGCGACCTGGCTCGGCCGGTACGGCCAGTCCCCGCGCACCATCGAGGCGCTGTGGGACCTCGTCGGCATCGCCACCCTCAACGCCACCGCCGGGCAGTCCTCGCTGGGCCTGGCCGCCATGGTCTTCAAGACCGGCCTGCTCTCCGAGAACGGCGCGGCCGACATCGGCTGGGCCCGGGTACCGCTCGGCGACCTGCACGACACCCTCGCCCGCAAGGCCCTGGACGCCGCCGGGGTGCGCACCGAGCTGCGCACCCGGGTCACGGACATCTCCCGTACCGCGGAAGACGGTTGGCGGGTGGCCACCGAGAGCGGCTCGTTCGACGCCGGCACCGTCGTCCTCGCCGTCCCGCAGCGCGAGGCGCACGGACTGCTGCCAGCCGGAGCGCTCGCCGACCCCGACAAGCTGCTCGACATCGGCACCGCGCCGATCCTCAACGTGCACGTCGTGTACGACCGCAAGGTACTCAAGCAGCCCTTCTTCGCGGCGCTCGGCTCCCCGGTCCAGTGGGTCTTCGACCGCACCGACTCCTCCGGACTGCCCGACGGCGGCCAGTACCTGGCCCTGTCCCAGTCCGTTGCCCACGAGGACATCGACGAGCCCGTCTCGGTCCTGCGCACGAAGTACCTGCCCGAGCTGGAACGGCTGCTGCCCGCCGCGCGCGGAGCCAAGGTGCGCGACTTCTTCGTCACCCGGGAGCGCACCGCGACCTTCGCCCCCACCCCCGGTGTCGGACGGCTGCGGCCCGGAACCCGGACCGACACGCCGGGGCTTTACCTCGCCGGTGCGTGGACCGCGACGGGTTGGCCCGCGACCATGGAGAGCGCCGTCCGCAGCGGACTGACCGCGGCCCATGCCGCGCTGGTCCCGCTGGGCCGCCACCGCGAACACCCCTTGCAGGAGGCGGTATGACCACCACCGGCACCGTCAGCCCCATCGGTACCCCTGGTACCGGCACGACCGGCACGACCGGCCACGCAGCACCACGCACCGCAGTACGTACAGGAACCAGAGGAGAGCCAGTGAACCCGGGGAATCCGGCCGTCGAGAACACGGACGCCAGTGCGGGCCCGGCCGGCGGGGAGAAGGCGGACACGCTCGCCCTCCTCGAACGAGGCCGTACGCTCTCGACGCCCGTGCTCCGCGCCGCCGTGGACCGGCTCGCCGCGCCCATGGACACCGTCGCCGCCTACCACTTCGGCTGGATCGACGCCCAGGGCAACCCGGCCGACGGCGACGGCGGCAAAGCCGTCCGCCCCGCCCTCGCCCTGCTCTCGGCGGAGGCCGCCGGCGCCGCCGCCGAGGTCGGCATCCCCGGCGCCGTCGCGGTCGAACTCGTCCACAACTTCTCACTGCTGCACGACGACCTGATGGACGGCGACGAGCAGCGCCGCCACCGCGACACGGTGTGGAAGGTCCACGGACCCGCCCTCGCGATCCTGGTCGGCGACGCCCTGTTCGCCCTGGCCAACGAGGTGCTGCTGGAGCTCGGCACGGTCGAGGCCGGCCGCGCGGCCCGCCGCCTGACCACCGCGAGCCGCAAGCTCATCGACGGCCAGGCCCAGGACATCTCCTACGAGCACCGCGAGAGCGTCACCGTCGAGGAGTGCCTGGAGATGGAGGGCAACAAGACCGGCGCCCTGCTCGCCTGCGCGGTCTCCATCGGCGCCGTGCTCGGCGGCGCGGACGACCGTACGGCCGACAAGCTGGAGGAGTACGGCTACCACCTCGGCCTCGCCTTCCAGGCCGTCGACGACCTCCTCGGCATCTGGGGCGACCCGGAGTCCACCGGCAAGCAGACCTGGAGCGACCTGCGCCAGCGCAAGAAGTCGCTGCCCGTCGTCGCGGCCCTCGCCGCCGGCGGACCGGCCAGCGAGGAACTCACCCAGCTGCTCGCCGCCGACGCCAAGAGCAACGACTTCGAGAACTTCTCGGAGGAGGAGTTCGCGGCCCGCGCCGCGCTCATCGAGGCCGCCGGCGGCCGCCGGTGGACCGCCGACGAGGCGCGCCGCCAGTACGAGATCGCCATCAAGGCCCTCGACGACGTGGACATGGACCAGCGCGTGCGCGACCAGCTCGTGGCGCTCGCCGACTTCGTCGTCGTGCGCAAGAGGTGATCGCCACCCGTACGCGCATATGAATCGCCAGTCGCCGGCCGGTACGACCTGCCAGGAGTACCGGCCGACGGCGAACCCCATGACAGCGGAGGACAGCAGAGGACACTGCACGCAAAGGGGAAGCCATGACTGCGACGACCGACGGCGGCGCCCACGCCTGCGGCGCCGACCCGGACGACACCGGGGCCGACCCGGACGACACCGGCGCCGACCCGGACGACACCGGCGCCGACCCGGACGACACCGGGGCCGTCCGCGAGACCATCGAGCGGGCCGTCCGCGACCTGCTCGACCGGCAGGACGAGGCCGGCTGGTGGAAGGGCGACCTGGAGACCAACGTCACCATGGACGCCGAGGACCTGCTGCTGCGCCAGTTCCTCGGCATCGGGGACGAGGCCACCACCGGGGCCGCGGCCCTGTTCATCCGCGGCGAGCAACAGGACGACGGGACCTGGGCCACCTTCCACGGCGGCCCCTCCGACCTGTCCGCCACCATCGAGGCCTACGTGGCCCTGCGCCTCGCCGGAGACGACCCGGGCGCCCCGCACATGGCCCGCGCCTCGGCCTGGATCCGGGCCCACGGCGGAGTCGCGGGAGCCCGCGTCTTCACCCGCATCTGGCTGGCGCTGTTCGGCTGGTGGAGCTGGGACCACCTGCCCGAACTCCCTCCCGAACTGCTCTTCCTGCCGCCCTGGGTGCCGCTGAACATCTATGACTTCGGCTGCTGGGCCCGGCAGACGATCGTGCCCCTCACCGTGGTCTCCGCCCTACGCCCGGTCCGCCCGGCCCCCTTCGCCCTGGACGAGCTGCACACCGACGCGCGCACCCCGTACCCGGACAAGAAGCTGGCGCCGATGGCCAGTTGGGACGGCGCGTTCCAGCGGATGGACAAGGCCCTGCACGTCTACCGCCGGTTCGCCCCGCGCCGGCTGCGCGCGGCGGCCATGGCGAGGGCTGGCCGCTGGATCGTGGAACGGCAGGAGAACGACGGCTGCTGGGGCGGCATCCAGCCGCCCGCCGTGTACTCCGTCATCGCCCTGCACCTGCTCGGATACGACCTCGGGCACCCGGTGATGCGGGCCGGACTGGAGTCCCTCGACCGGTTCACGGTGTGGCGGGCGGACGGCGCCCGCATGATCGAGGCCTGCCAGTCCCCGGTGTGGGACACCTGCCTGGCGGCCATCGCACTGGCCGACGCGGGTCTGCGCCCCGACCACCCCGCCCTGGTCAAGGCCGCCGACTGGATGCTCGACGAGGAGATCGTCCGCAGCGGGGACTGGGCCGTGCGCCGGCCCGGACTGGCCCCGGGCGGCTGGGCGTTCGAGTTCCACAACGACAACTACCCCGACATCGACGACACCGCCGAGGTCGTCCTCGCCCTGCGCCGCGTCAAGCACCCCGACCCGGCACGGGTGGAAGGCGCCATCGCCCGGGGCGTGTCCTGGAACCTCGGCATGCAGTCGAAGAACGGCGCCTGGGGTGCCTTCGACGCCGACAACACCAGCCCCTACCCCAACAAGCTGCCCTTCTGCGACTTCGGCGAGGTCATCGACCCGCCCTCGGCCGACGTCACCGCCCACGTCGTCGAAATGCTCGCCGTCGAGGGCCGGGCGGGCGATGCGCGCACCCGGCGCGGCATCGCCTGGCTCCTCGCCGAACAGGACCCGAACGGCGGCTGGTTCGGCCGCTGGGGCACCAACTACGTCTACGGAACCGGCTCGGTGGTCCCGGCGCTGACCGCCGCGGGCTTCGCCCCCTCGCACCCCGCGATCCGGCGGGCCGTGGACTGGCTGGAATCCGTACAGAACGAGGACGGGGGATGGGGCGAGGACCAGCGCTCCTACCGGGACCCGTCCTGGGCGGGGAAGGGCGCCTCGACCGCCTCGCAGACGGCGTGGGCGCTGATGGCCCTGCTGTCGGCGGGGGAGCGCGACGCGCCGTCCGTGCAGCGGGGGATCGGCTACCTCGTCTCCACCCAGCGCCCCGACGGCACCTGGGCCGAGCCGTACTTCACCGGTACCGGATTCCCCTGGGACTTCTCCATCAACTACCACCTGTACCGCCAGGTCTTCCCGCTCACCGCCCTCGGCCGCTATCTCTACGGAGAACCGTTCGGCCCGGGCGGGCGGTACGCGGATCCGGCCGCCCTCCCGCACGCCGCCCCGCTGCCCGGGGAGGCCTGATGACCGGCGGCCCCGCCGCGGCCGCCCCGCCGCCGCTGCTGATCGCCTGCGCCCTGCGCATCGAGCGGACCGCCCTGCGCAGCACCTCGTACCGCGGCGGCCGCGAGCGGGGTGCGCCCGAGCGGTACGAGGTCCTGCGCACCGGCATGGGCCCGCGCGCGGCCGAACGCGCCGTCGGCCGGAAGCTGGCCGAGCCGGAGCTGCACGGCGCCGCCGTGCTCGCCACCGGATTCTGCGCCGGGCTGCTGCCCGGCATGAGCCCCGGCGACCTGATCGTCGCCGAGGAGACCCGGGACCCGCGCGGCACGGTCGCCTGCGCCGGTACCGCCCTGCTCGCCGAGGCGCTGGCCCGGGCCGTACCCGGCCGGACCGTACACCTCGGTGCACTGACCGGATCCGACCACGTCGTCCGGGGCCAGGAGCGCGCCCAGCTGCGCGCCGGCGGCGCCATCGGGGTCGACATGGAATCGGCCGCCACCCTGTGGACCGCGACCCGGGGCGGGAGCGCCCGGGGGGGCGCGGACCGTCCGGTTGCGGCCGTCCGGGTGATCGTGGACGCTCCGGAGCATGAGCTCGTCCGTATCGGCACCGTTCGCGGGGGAATATCGGCCTTTCGCGTACTGCGTGCCGTACTGCCCGCGTTTTACGAATGGCACCGTTCTTTGCTGCTCCCCAGGAGGTGAGCCAGATGGCCATGCCACTGCGACAGACCATCAGGGTCGGGACGTACCTGCTCGAACAGAAGCTCCGCAAGCGTGAGAAGTTCCCGCTGATCGTCGAGCTGGAACCGCTCTACGCCTGCAACCTGGCCTGCGAGGGGTGCGGGAAGATCCAGCACCCGGCCGGGGTGCTCAAGCAGCGCATGCCCGTGGCCCAGGCGGTGGGCGCCGTGCTGGAATCGGGCGCGCCCATGGTGTCCATCGCGGGCGGCGAGCCCTTGATGCACCCGCAGATCGACGAGATCGTGCGCCAGTTGGTGGCCAAGCGGAAGTATGTATTCCTCTGCACCAACGCCATGCTGCTCCGCAAGAAGATCGAGAAGTTCACGCCCTCCCCGTACTTCGCCTTCGCCGTCCACATCGACGGACTGCGCGAGCGCCACGACGAGTCGGTGGCGAAGGAAGGAGTCTTCGACGAGGCGGTCGCGGCCATCAAGGAGGCGAAGCGTCGCGGATTCCGGGTGACGACCAACTCCACGTTCTTCAACACCGACACCCCGCAGACCATCATCGAGGTCCTCAACTACCTCAATGACGATCTCCAGGTGGACGAGATGATGATCTCGCCGGCCTACGCCTACGAAAAGGCCCCCGACCAGGAGCACTTCCTCGGCGTCGAACAGACCCGCGAACTGTTCAAGAAGGCCTTCGCCGGAGGCAACCGGCGGCGCTGGCGGCTCAACCACTCCCCGCTCTTCCTGGACTTCCTGGAAGGCAAAGCCGATTTCCCCTGCACCGCCTGGGCCATTCCGAATTACTCGCTCTTCGGATGGCAGCGCCCCTGCTATCTGATGAGCGACGGGTACGTGCCCACGTACCGGGAACTGATCGAGGAGACCGACTGGAGCAAGTACGGCCGCGGGAAGGACCCGCGCTGCGCCAACTGCATGGCGCACTGCGGGTACGAGCCCACGGCCGTCCTGGCCACCATGGGTTCCCTGAAGGAGTCGCTGCGGGCGGTCCGCGAGACCGTGGGGGGCGGGAACCGGGACAAGTCGGCATGACCGGCTTCGATCTCGGCGCCCTGCTGGCCGAGCGGGGTGGCGAGCGGTACGAACTGCACGCCCGCCACCTCAACCACCAGCTGCCGCGGATGCTGCACACCATCGGGTTCGACAAGGTCTACGTGCGGGCCGAGGGAGCCCACTTCTGGGATGCCGAGGGCAACGACTACCTCGACATGCTGGCCGGCTTCGGGGTGATGGGCCTGGGCCGCCACCACCCGGTGGTCAGGCAGGCCCTGCACGACGTGCTGGACGCCCAGCTCGCCGACCTCACCCGCTTCGACTGCCAGCCGCTGCCCGGGCTGCTGGCCGAGAAGCTGCTCTCCCACAGTCCGCACCTGGACCGGGTCTTCTTCGGCAACAGCGGCACCGAGGCGGTGGAGACCGCCCTGAAGTTCGCCCGGTACGCCACCGGGCGGCCCAGGATCCTCTACTGCGACCACGCCTTCCACGGGCTCACGACGGGCTCGCTCTCGGTCAACGGCGAGGCCGGCTTCCGCGACGGCTTCGCTCCGCTGCTGCCGGACACCGGGATCGCGCTCGGGGACCTGGCCGCGCTGGAGCGGGAGCTCAAGAAGGGGGACGTGGCGGCCCTCGTCGTGGAGCCGATCCAGGGCAAGGGGGTGCTCGCCGCCCCGCCCGGATTCCTGCTCGCCGCGCAGGAGGCGCTGCACCGGCGGGGGGCGCTGCTGATCGCGGACGAGGTGCAGACCGGCCTCGGACGGACCGGTGACTTCTACGCCTACCAGCACGAGGCCGGGGTCGAACCGGATCTGGTCTGCGTGGCCAAGGCCCTCTCCGGCGGCTACGTGCCCGTCGGCGCGACCCTGGGCAAGGACTGGATCTTCAAGAAGGTCTACTCCTCCATGGACCGGGTGCTCGTCCACTCCGCGAGCTTCGGCTCCAACGCGCAGGCGATGGCGGCCGGGCTCGCCGTCCTGTCCGTCATGGAGGACGAGCAGGTGGTGGCGGGCGCCCGCGCGATGGGCGACCTGCTGCGCGGCCGGCTCGCCGCGCTCGTGGACGAGTACGAACTGCTCCACGAGGTACGGGGACGCGGGCTGATGATCGGCATCGAGTTCGGCCGGCCGTCCTCGCTGGGCCTGCGGAGCCGCTGGAGCATGCTGCAGGCGGCGCGCAAGGGGCTGTTCGCGCAGATGGTCGTGGTGCCGCTGCTGCAGAAGCACCGGATCCTCACGCAGGTCTCCGGCGACCACCTGGAAGTGATCAAACTGATCCCGCCGCTGATCGTGGACGAGGCGGACGTCGACCGGTTCGTCGGCGCCTTCCGCGCGGTCATGGACGAGGCCCACGGCGGCGGCGCGCTGATGTGGGACTTCGGCCGGACGCTGGTGAGGCAGGCCGTCGCGAACCGCTGAACCGGCGGCTCGGCGGGCGACGGCCCACCTCGTGGGGCGTCAGTCCAGCAGCCGGTCGCGGAGCCTGTCCAGGGTCTCGGGCGCGAGCCCGAGGCCCTCGGCGAGATAGCGCTCCACGCCGCCCCACTCCTCGTCGATGGCGTCGAAGGCCGTGGTCAGGTACGGGGCGCGGGCGTCGAAGAGCGGGGCGAGCAGCTCCATCACCTCGGGGGCGCGGGCCTCGGGCGCATCGCTGCCCCGGCGGACCCGGTAGCGGTTGTGCGGGGCGTTCGACTCCAGGTAGTCCGCGACGATCGCCTCCCGCTCGACGCCCAGCGCGAGCAGGGTGACGGCGATCGACAGGCCGGCCCGGTCCTTCCCGGCGGCGCAGTGCATGAGGGCCGGGACGCTGTCCCCGGCGAGCGCGTGCACCACCCGGCTGTGCTCGGCGGTACGGGTCCGGATCATCGTCCGGTACGAACGGGACATCCGCGCGGCGGCCTTGCCCTCGCCCAGGAGCTCGCGGAGCTGAGCCAGCTCCCCGCCCCGGACCATCTTCCAGAACTCGCTGCCGTCGGCCGGATCCGACAGCGGGATGTTGACGTTGAGCACCCCAGGCAGCTCGACGTCCGGACCCTCCAGGGCGTGGTCGGCGCCGTTGCGGAAGTCGAAGACGGTGTGCAGTCCGAGCGACCCGAGGAACTCTGCGTCGCTTTCGGTGGCATGCGCCAGATGTCCGCTTCGAAACAGTCGTCCCGACTTGACCCGTCGACCGTCCGTGGTCGGCAACCCGCCCACGTCGCGGAAGTTGCGCACTCCGATCAGCACCGCCTCCTGCGGTGCCGGATCGGTGCGGGGGCTCTGGGGTATCGGCTGGGTCACCGGGCTCCTCCGTGTCGTGGTCTCGTCGTCGCTGCTGTCGTCGTTGATGGTGTCCGAATTACGCTACTTGCTGGCAACTTGCCATAGCGAGAGGCGAGATCGGACACGCCCCCGTGAGCCAGATCATACGGTGACGGTGAGTGGCTGATCGCGAATGGCGAATTGCCCTGCTGGGGCGGTTGTTGAAGGTGCGGAATGGACGGAGGGTGACCGGAATTCCGGCGGCCCGTCATCTTCAAGATTCTGTTGGGGAATTCATGACTTGTTCCCTGTGGCCGGACTCGATTACGTTCGCGATCGATCCGGACGGACCGCCTAATCCTGCCACCGACCGGAAACCGCACCCGACTATTCACGCGCGTGGCAGGAGCGGGGGAACCAGGTAAGCCGCTGTTCCGGATCTCCGGTCGAGATCTTTACAACGGGACAGCTCGGGGTGAAGCCGTACATGTGCTGTTCACCGGCACGAGGACGGCCGGACATCTCCAGTCCGAACCCGACAGCTCACCTCGCAGGCGTCGGAGAGGAATTCGACATGTCCGGAACGGGTAAGCACCGCCGTCCCAAGTCCCGCTCGATATCCCGCGGGTTCGCCGCAGCGGGCACCGGTGGCGCGGCCCTCGCGCTTCCGCTGCTCGGCGCCACCGGCGCCCACGCCGCGGGTGCCCCGGCCGCGGCGCCCGCCGCCGCGCCGGTCCAGGCCCCGCAGGTGGTCGCCGCGCAGGTGCCGGCAGCGCTCCAGGCCGCGCCGGCCGCCGCGCAGGCCGCCCCCACCGTCTACACCGTGGTGCCGGGCGACTACCTCTCCAAGATCGCCGAGCGTCAGCACCTCACCGGTGGCTGGGAGCAGCTCTACGCGGACAACCGCGAGGCCGTCGGCACCGACCCCTCGCTGATCCACCCGGGCCTCAAGCTCACGCTCGGCGCGAAGAGCGCGGCTCCGGCCGCGCCGGCCGAAACGCCGAAGCAGGCCAAGAAGTCCACTTCCACCGATTCCTCCCCTTCCTCGGCTTCCTCCGGTTCTTCCACTTCTGGCGATTCGTCGGATTCCTCCGACGAGGCCGCCGCGCCCGCCCCCAAGGCGCCCGCCAAGCGGCAGGCCGGTTCCACCTCGACCGGCTTCGTCGCCCCGGTCGGCGGCGGCATGTCCACCGCGTACAAGACCGCCGGCTCCATGTGGTCCAGCGGCTACCACACTGGGGTCGACTTCGCCGCGAGCAGTGGCACCACCGTCAAGGCGGTCGGCGCCGGCACCGTGGTCTCCGCCGGGTGGAGCGGTTCGTACGGCAACGAGGTCGTCATCCGGCACGCCGACGGCAAGTACAGCCAGTACGCGCACCTCTCCCAGCTGTCCGTCTCGTCCGGCCAGAGCGTCACCGGCGGCCAGACCATCGGACTCTCCGGTTCCACGGGCAACTCGACCGGCCCGCACCTGCACTTCGAGATCCGGACCGGGCCCTCGTACGGCTCGGACATCGACCCGCTGGCCTACCTCCGGTCGAAGGGCGTCAGCATCTGAATCCGAGGCGCTGTCGGAGGTGCCGGTTAGGCTGCACGTTCCGACAGGGGACGGGACGGTCGTGGCATGAAGGTCAGCGCAAGGGAGCTCAACCGCTCCACCCTCGCACGGCAGTTGCTGCTGCGGCGCGAGGCGATGGGCGTCGGTGACGCGGTCCGCCGGGTGGTCGCCCTGCAGGCGCAGCACGCCGCCTCGCCCTACCTCGCGCTGTGGAACCGGCTCGCCGGTTTCGACCCGGCCGACCTCGACGCCGCCTTCACGGGGCGCGAGGTCGTCAAGTCGACGCTGATGCGGCTGACCCTGCACGCCGTGCACGCGCAGGACTACCCGCCCTTCCGGGAGGCCGTGCAGCCGTCCGTACGGGCCGCCCGGCTCGGGACCCGCTTCACGGACTCGGGGCTGACGGCCGAGGACGCCGACGTCCTCGTGCCGGAGCTGCTGGACTTCGCCGACCGGCCCCGTACGACGGCCGAGTGCGAGGCCTGGCTCGGACGGCGGCTGGGGGCGGCGCCGCAGCCCGGAGCGTGGTGGGGGCTGCGGCAGTACGCGCCGCTGCTGCACGCGCCCACCGCCGCGCCGTGGTCGTTCGGGGAGCGTCCGTCGTACGTCGCGCCCCCGCGTCGGCCGCGCACGGTACCGGCGGACCCGGAGGCCTCCGAGGAGTCCCTGCGGGCGCTGGTCCTGCGCTATCTGGAGGGGTTCGGGCCGGCGTCGGTGGCGGACGTGGCGCAGTTCTCCCTGGTCCAGCGGGCCAGGATCCGTCAGGCGCTGCGCGCTCTGGAGCTCTCCGGAGGGCTCGACCGGCTGACGGGTCCGGACGGCGAGGAACTGTTCGACGTCCCGGGCGCACCGCGCCCGGAGGAGGACACGCCCGCGCCGCCCCGGCTGATGGCCATGTGGGACAGCGTGCTGCTGGCCTACGCCGACCGGAGCCGCATCGTCCCGCCGGAGTACCGCAAGCTGGTCGCCCGGATGAACGGCGACACCCTGGCGACCCTGCTGGTCGACGGCCGCGTCGCCGGGGTGTGGCGCCCGGCCGGCGCCGGGATCGAGGCGACCGCCTTCCACCCCCTGCCGGAGGAGGTCTGGGAGGACCTCGCCGGCGAGGCCCGGGCGCTGACGGCCTTCCTGGCCGACCGCGAACCGGAGGTCTACCGGCGGTACGCCCACTGGTGGACCAAACTGCCGAGCGCCGAGACCCGGCTGCTCGTCTGATCCGTGGGGCCGGGACCGGAGGGGGGTCCCGGTCCCACCCCAGCGCAGGACCTACTTGAGGGCCGGCAGTTACGCCGACGCGGCCAGGCCGGCCCAGCACGGCTGGGGTCAGTTGGTGCAGCCGGTGACGAGGTGGGGCCCCCGCACTGGTCGTGGGATCGAATCCGTGCCGGGCGGTTCCGGACCGTGCCGCGTCCTCCGTATGACGGCTGGTGCCGCCCCGTCCGCTCACGCAGCGCGCACGCATTCGGCGGTGCACGCACGGGTGACGTTGCAGATCAGACGCTCGTCCATGCGTCGAAGAAGGCCTCCCGCCTGGACGGATCGGCTGATTTGTGGTCCGCGTGCAGGACGCGCCAGGCGGTGAGTTCGAGGTCGCGGAGCCACAGCTCGCCGATGACCTGCGTTTTGAGGTCGGGGAGGTGGTCGGACTCGGCGAGTGCCTGGCCGATGACCTCTCCGGCCGCGATGCGCTGGGGCGGGGTCATCTCGTCGAAGGCCGAGAGGATCTGGCCGGCCAAGCCGGTGCCCTCTCCAGCCAGCGAACTCAGCACGCACGTTTTGATGTTGGCGGGCAGCAGGTAGAGGGAGCCCGAGGACCTCCACAGTTCCGACCAGAAGTGCTCTCCGGACGCGGTGGGGGCGGGGAAGCGAGGCCAGCAGGCCGAGGAGGTGTGCGGTGGCCACGTATCCGTCGGAGTGGGCCGAGTAGTCGCCGACCGCGGACAGGTAGTCGTGCGCGGCTGTTTCGCTGTCGGTGGTGAACCGGGCGCGGCCCACGTGCCCGATGGCACCCTCAGCGGCTTCCGCGGTGAATCCCACCAGTGACTGCCCGGACGTGTAACCGCTGTCCTGCGCGTACATCCACATTCCGCGGGCCGAGATGATCGTGCCCGCCGATGCCGACGGGCACGATCACCTCAGGCCGAGGCCGGTGGAGTGGGGGACTCGCTGGCGCGGCGGTATTCGGCGTTGATGCGTTGGGCTTCCTCGAGTTGGTCTTCGAGGATGATGATGCGGCAGGCGGCGTCGATCGGGGTGCCTTGGTCGACGAGCTCGCGGGCGCGGGCGGCGATGCGCAGCTGGTAGCGGGAGTAGCGCCGGTGACCGCCGTCCGAGCGGAGCGGGGTGATGAGGCGGGCCTCGCCCAGGGCGCGGAGGAAACCTTGGGTGGTGCCGACCATCGCTGCGGCCCGGCCCATGGTGTAGGCGGGGTAGTCGTCGTCGTCGAGACGGCCGAACGAGTCACCTGCTGTCATTGAACCTCTTTCTGGAACGCGTGGAGGGGCCCTGGCGCCTATGGCACCAGGGCCCCGAAGGAACTACTACACCATCTGCCGGCCCTCGTACTGCGCCGGCCCTCTGTGTCCGCAGACCCCAATCATGCGTGATCGGGGTGCGGGGATCGCGGTTGCTTGACCGGAGACCACCTCACTATCGATGTCCTGCGGTACCCGGGCTTCAACCTGCCGGCCCGGGCGATCCTGATGGCGCTAAGCTCCTCCGTTTCTTCCCTCAGTGATCAACTACTTGCCGAACGGTACTGCGTAATGCTGGTGATGCTCACTGCTGTACTGCCAACTGCTTGTACTGCTCGTGACCTGACCTGGCGCCACGTTTCGGCAGCCAGCCCCGTCGCCCGTCGTGCGTCTGCTCTGGCTTGGAACCCCACTGCCGAACTTCCCGGTGCGCGCGTCCGCAGTCGACGCCTTCACCGAGGTGCTGCTCACTGACTTCACTGCTGCTTACTGCTCGTGGTAGCCCCTGATCACTGCGGGTCACCCGGTCCGGTCGTCAGTCCCGTCGCCGTCCTGCACCAGCCCTGGCTTCGGAACTCCACCACCGCACCGTCCTGCGCACTGCACCTACGGGTACTGCCTGTACTGCTGCCCGGCAGTTCGTCTCTGCCCGGCCCTGCGGTCTCTCTGTGTTACGAGAGAAACCATAACCACGCCACCGCCCAATGTCTACTCCAGCCGGGATAGATTTGCTCTTGGCCGGTCAGGAGGTAATCGGGTTCGAGCACGGCCGCTCGATGAGGCTGCCGAGCCGATCGCGGTGGCCGCGCGGGCGGGGTGGGGAGGGTTGGGCCGGGTTGATGTTCTCGGCCTGGGGGCCCTTCTGGCCCTGGGTGATGTCGAACGTGACGACCTGGCCCTCCTGAGCTCGCGGAAGCCCGAGGAGTTGATCGCCGAGGAAGCGGGCGGAGCACAGGGAGGGGCCCTGGCGCGTACGACGCCAGGGCCCCGAAGGAACTGCTACACCATCTGCCGGCCCTGTTGCTGCGCCGGCCTTCTGTTTCCGCCGACCCGGCCGAGATGCTGCCGGGAGTACGGGGATCGCGGTTGCTTGACCGGAGACCACCTCGCTATCGATGTCCTGCGGTACCCGGACTCAGGCTTATGTCCGGGCGATCCTGATGGCGCTTCAACTCCTCCGTTCATCCCTCGGTGTCAACTGCTTGCAAAGCGGGGGACTGCGTACTGCTGGTGCTGCTCGTACAACTCGTGGCCTGGCCCAGCGCCACGTTTCGGCAGCCAGCCCCGTCGCCCGTCGTGCGTCTGCTCTGGCTTGGAACCCCACTGCCGAACTTCCCGGTGCGCGCGTCCGCAGTCGACGCCTTCACCGAGGTGCTGCTCACTGACTTCACTGCTGGGTACTGCACCTGCACGTACTGCTGCCCGGCAGTTCGTCTCTGCCAGGCCCTGCTGTCTCTCTGGGCTACGAGTGAAACCATAACCACGCGATCACCCAATGTCTACTTCAGCCGGGATAGATTTTTGAGTGCGTGTTGCTGAAGTAATCGGGTGCCGTCAGGTTGAACAGTCATGTGGAAGGGCACGACGACCGGGCAGGCAAGGCCGCCCACCGACAACTGACCCGGAGCGCGCGATGACCACGATGAGCGCCGAGTGCACAGCCCTTGCTTCCCAGTCCGCCGTCGCCTACACGCTCCGGCCGTGCACCCCGACATCATCGAGGTCGCCGTCGAGGACTCCAGCCCCCATACGCCGGACCTGCGGATAGGTGCGAGCCCGCGGGCGGGTAGCCGGTCCGGGGCTTCTCCGCACGGATTCCTGGCGGTCAGGACTCGGTACGTGAAGAGGGCCCGATCGGCGTGTGCCGGTCGGGCCCTCTTCGCTGTCCGGGTGGCGGCATGCGCCGGGCTCACCGGTCAGGCGGTCACGGGGGTGCCGAGCATCGAGGAGGCCCGCTGGAGCGGGCTGAGCACGCGCGCGGGCACGGCCGTCCGGGGGAGGCCGGCGCGGCAGGTGAAGCCGAGCTGGGTCATGGCCCGGAGGACCTCGCCGACGCTGAAGTCGCGGCGGTCCTGGCGGGTGATGACCTGGCCGACCTGCTTGACGGGGTAGGTACGACGGCCGATGATCACGGACTCGCCGGAGACCTCCTCGGGCTTGATGCCCTTCATCGACTCCAGGACACCGCTCTTGGTCAGGTCGAACGGGAAGCGGGCGATGACACAGCGCATGTTGCCTCACAGGGTGAAGAGGGGAACGGTCCGACCATGGTGAGCTGGTTCAGCGGGCGAGGGCGAGGATGCCCAGAGCGCTGCCTTGCTCGTCGACGACGGGCAGAGCGGTGAGCTTGCGGTAGTGCATTGCGTGCTCGGCCTCGGTGATCGTGGTCATGGGCGAGGTGAACGGCCCGCGGTCGCCGAGGACATCGCGCAGACGGAGCTGGTCGGTGTACGCGGCGCTGTCGCGGATGACGCCGAGCCGCTCCCGGGTGATCAGCCCGGTGCAGAGACCGTCCTCGTCGCAGACGAGCAGACGATCAGCGCGGGAACTCGCCGCGACGGCCAGGGCCACCTCGACGGTCATGTCGTCGCAGACCTGCGGACCGGCCGCTTCCATGGCGTCGTCCACCGTCCTGCGGGCGAGGTCGGCATGCGCCGGGCGGGGCTGCATCTGGACCAGGGTCAAAATCTGCCTCCTGCAGAGAGGGATCAGTTTCCGGATCACGTGGTTCTCAGGCCGCCGCATCAAAGGCGGACTGCCGCACGCTCGCGCGCCGGGCAGCCGAAGCAGGGCCGCGCCGGCCTCGGGATGCCGTGCTGCGCTTGGGCCGCTCGGAGACCGGGGCGGTGATGGTGACCGGGATGCCGGAGGGCACCTGGGCGCCGGTGATGCGGTTCAGGGCCTCGTCGCCCGAGTGGACCTGGGTGGTCTGCGGGGTGATGCCCGCGGCCTGCATGAGACGGACCATGTCGCGGCGCTGGTTGCGCAGGACCAGGGTGACGACGCTGCCGGACTCGCCGGCGCGGGCGGTACGGCCGCCGCGGTGCAGGTAGTCCTTGGGGTCGGTCGGCGGGTCGACGTTGACGACGAGGTCGAGGTTGTCGACGTGGATGCCGCGGGCCGCGACGTTCGTGGCGACCAGGACGCTGACGTGCCCCGTCTTGAACTGCGTGAGGGTCCGGGTGCGCTGGGGCTGCGACTTTCCGCCGTGCAGGGCCGCGGCGCGCACGCCGTTGCTCAGCAGGTGTTCGGTGAGCCTGTCCACGGCGTGCTTGGTGTCCAGGAACATGATCACGCGGCCCTCGCGGGCGGCGATCTCGGTCGTGGCGGCCTGCTTGTCGAAGTTCTGCACGTGCAGGACGTGGTGCTCCATCGTGGTGACCGCGCCCTGCGAGGGGTCGACGGAGTGCACGACGGGGTCGGTCAGGTAACGGCGGACCAGCAGGTCGACGTTGCGGTCCAGGGTCGCGGAGAACAGCATCCGCTGGCCCTCGGGGCGCACCTGGTCGAGCAGCGCGGTGACCTGGGGCATGAAGCCCATGTCGGCCATCTGGTCGGCCTCGTCCAGGACGGTGATGGCGACCTGGTTCAGCCGGCAGTCACCCCGGTCGATGAGGTCCTTCAGCCGGCCCGGGGTCGCGACGACCACTTCGGCCTCGGCGCGCAGCGCCTGTGCCTGCCGGTAGATCGGCATGCCGCCGACCACGGTGGCCAGGCGCAGCTTGACCGCCCGGGCGTAAGGGGTGAGCGCGGTCGTGACCTGCTGGGCGAGCTCACGCGTCGGTACGAGGACCAGCGCGAGCGGCTGCCCCGACTCGGCGCTCTGACCGGCCGTACGGGCCAGCAGTGCGAGGCCGAAGGCCAGGGTCTTGCCGGAGCCGGTGCGGCCGCGTCCCAGGACGTCACGGCCCGCGAGGGTGTTGGGCAGCGTGGCCGCCTGGATCGGGAACGGCGTGACCATGCCCTCACGGCCGAGCGTGGCGAGCAGCTGCGAGGGCATCGCCAGATCGGCGAAGGCCTCGACAGGGGGCAGTGCGGGGGTGATCGTCTTCGGCGGTGCGAACTCGCCCTGGATCGCGGCGGGTCGGCGGCCGTATCCGCCCGAGCGGCTCGGGGCTCCGGAGCGGCTCGGGCCTCCGGAGCGGCTCGGGGTCGACGAGCCGAAGCGGCTGCCCCGGCCCGAACCCGCGGCGAAAGCGGGGCCGCCGGTGCGGCTGCGGGGAGAGCGGTCGTTCGTACGTGTGGGGTTCATGCGGAACCTTCCTTGATACGGCACGTATCAAGGAATTCCCGCAGCGTAGGAGCGGCGCAGGGAATTGCGAGAACGGGCCGAATTGAATGCGAAAGCGGATCCGGTCCGCGAGAAAACATGTGCGGGTACGGGCGCTTGCCATGGGGGTGGCGTCATACGGACGCGAAAACCGGAGAAATGAGCTCGGGTGCGGCTCCGAGGGGGCGGTATCCCGTGCTTGGACCCACGGGTGGAAGCACCGCGGGAGATGTGTGCAGCTGGGGCCCGCACCCCGAGGGATGCGGGCCTCAGCTGCACAACGCGTCAGCGTCAGGCGGGAACGATGTTCTCCGCCGTCGGGCCCTTCTGGCCCGGCGCGATGTCGAAGGTGACCTTCTGGCCTTCCAGCAGCTCGCGGAAGCCCTGGGCGGCGATGTTCGAGAAGTGGGCGAACACGTCAGGGCCGCCACCGTCCTGCTCGATGAAGCCGAAACCCTTTGCCGCGTTGAACCACTTCACGGTGCCAGCAGCCATGTCATATCTCCTTGGGGGCAGTACACCGGAGTCCGCACTGTGCAGAGACCGTGTCGCCGCGATGATGCCCCGCCCGGAATTGACCGGAAATATGAAGCACCACCATGCGGCGCGAAGGCCGGCTGGAGATGCTCTAAGTTTTTGGGTACCAAAACTGCAACCGAGATGGACAGTAGCATGCCGCAGTGGATTGCAGGGGGTGAATATTTACACCCCCTGCACTGCAGCAAAAACTCTCCTCGCGTTGCCGGCTAAACCCTCTGTCCGCGGGGACAGGTATTGATTCACGCCCAGGGCAGTGTTTCGAAAGGTGGCGTATTCGCCAGCTACGGCGTAGGTGGCCCGTCGGAGTGTCCTGCTCCTCCCCGGGCGCAGTGGGCGGGCAGGATGGCACGGATGATGGTTGAGCTGAAGTTCGAGACCGTGGTGTGCCCGCACTGTGCTGCCGGGCCGGCTCCCAGGCAGGCCCGGACCGTCGCTGCAGACGGCCGGCGCCGGGTGACGGTGACGTGGCATGTTGCTTCCTGCCCGCACTACGTCGCCGATCGTCTGCTGGCAGGGCAGGACGACTGAGTGTTGCCGTCGCGGTCTCCGCCGCACCCCGGCGGCGTGCGGCGGCGAATATAATTGACTTCCATGTCGAAGCCTGACGAGTTGCTCGTGAACGTCGCCGCCCTGGTGGAGTCCGGGCAGAGCAATCAGATGTCCCTGACCGTGGTCACCGGCGGTGCCGTCATCACCGGCCGGCTCGCCCCGGAAGCCGTGTGGAGAGAACGGGTGTCGGAGGTGCTGACGGATTCCGCCCGCCTGGGCGAGTTCTCCGCCATCTTCACTGCCACGACACCCAAGGAGGGGCCACCCACGCATCTGCACTTCCATGTGGCGCGGATCCTGCAGGGGACCGTGGGTATCCCGGAGACGGGCGGGATGTACCGCATCTCGATCAAGGACGTCAGCGCCTGGACCGTGGGCGACTTCAGCTACTCCGACAGCTGACCCGCGACGAGCAGAAGGCCCTCGCCGTTCTCGCGAAGCTCCTCCACCTCGGACTGCGCAACGTGCGCACCGGGCCGACCGTCCCCGCGTTCGTCACCGAGCCGGTGTGGCAGCTGCTGTGCGAGCGGTTCGGCCTGCGCGCCGGCGAGACCGCCGAGAAGGACCTCGCCGACGCCCTCGGGGCGGCGTGATGACGGTCCCCGCCGCCGAGCCGGTCACCCTGCGCCTGGCCACCCTGGACGGACAGTGCATCGAGGCCCCCTGTGTACCGGGGCAGACCGTCCTGGACGCCGCGGCCGACGCCGGCCACCTGCTGCCCGCCCTGTGCCGCAAGGGCACCTGCGGGGCCTGCCAGGCCACCGTCACCGACGGCACCTACACCCTGGGCACCCACAGCCCGCAGGCACTGAGCCCCGAACGCGCCCGCGCCGCCGGCGCCCTGCTGTGCTGCACCTACCCCGAGGGCCCCCTCGCCATCAGCCTGCCGTACGAGCGCTCGCGGATCCTCACCGGCAGCATCGCCGAGCGCACCGCCACCATCACCGCCCTGGAGCGGGCGGGCGAGAACCTCGTGCGCCTGGTCCTCCTCCTCGACGAGGACGAACAGCTGGGCAGCGGGGCCGAGTTCGAGCCCGGCCAGTTCGCCCAGCTGGTCGTCCCCGGTACGGACGAGTCCCGCGCCCACTCCTATGCCAACGCCCCCAACTGGGACGGAGAGCTGGAGTTCTACATCCGCCTCCACCCGGGCGGACTCTTCTCCACCTACCTCGACACCCGGGCCGCCCCCGGTGACACCCTCGACGTGCTCGGACCCCAGGGCGCCTTCGGGCTCGTCGAGACCGGGCTGCGGCCGCGCTGGTTCGTCGCCGGCGGTACCGGCGTCGCCCCGCTGCTGTCCATGGCCCGCCGCATGGCCGAGTTCCAGGAACCCCACCCGCTGCGGTTCTACCTCGGCGCGGCCACCGAGGAGCAGCTGTGTGCCGCCGCCGCGGTGGAGGAGCTCCTCCCCGAACTCCCGGGGATGGAAACGGTCTTCTGCGTCAAGGAACCCGACCCGCGCCCCGGACGGTACCGCGGCCGGATGATCGAAGCCCTGGACCGCGACCCCGCGGCCCTGCGCGCGAGCGGCTCCCCCCGGCCCGACCTGTACATCTGCGGCTCTCCCGGGCTCATCGACGCCGTCGAACGGACCGCCGCCCGTCACGGCCTGCCGCCGGAGAGGGTCCTGAGCGAGAAGTTCTCTTCCTCCGCGACCTGAGCCGAGGGGCGAACCCGCAGTTCAGGTTATTCCCCGGCCGCGGGGTGGTGAAGATCACGGTCCGTAAGGCCCTGGCTACGGTCGCGTAGGTCATGATCCGCGGTGAAGTATGGGCTCCCGTGGCAGCGACGACGACATCCAAGACCAAGACCATTGGCTCGTACGCGGCGCTCGGGGACAGCTTCACCGAGGGCGTGGGGGACCCGGGACCGGGGGACACCTTCCTCGGCTGGGCGGACCGGCTGGCCGTCCTCCTGGCCGACCGGCGCGAGGAGCAGCACGAGCAGCACGAGCACACGGGTGACTCCGGCGGGTCCGCCGGTTCCGGGAGTTCCGGAGGGTTCCGCTACGCGAACCTGGCCGTACGGGGGCGGTTGCTCGACCAGATCGTGGCCGAGCAGGTCCCCCGGGCCAAGGAGCTCGCGCCGGACCTGGTGACCTTCTGCGCGGGCGGCAACGACATCATCCGGCCCGGCAGCGATCCGGACGACGTGGCCGCACGGTACGAGGCGGCCGTGCGCGACCTCACCGGATCCGTCGGCCTCGTCGTGATCACCACCGGCTTCGACACGCGCGACGTGCCCGTCCTCAAGCACATGCGGGGCAAGATCGCGACGTTCAGCGCGCACGTCCGGTCGATCGCCGACCGGTACGAGTGCCCCGTACTCGACCTCTGGTCGCTGAAATCCGTACAGGACCGGCGGGCCTGGGACGACGACCGGCTCCACCTCTCGCCCGAAGGGCACACCAGGGTCGCCCTGCGCGCCGCCCAGGTGCTCGGCCTCGACACGCCGGCCGATCCGGACCAGCCCTGGCCGCCGATGCGGCCGCGCGGGTCGGTGGACACCACCCGCGACAACATCCACTGGGCGCGCGAGCACCTCGTGCCGTGGATCGGCCGCAGGCTGCGCGGGGAGTCCTCCGGGGACCACGTGGAGGCGAAGCGGCCGGACCTGCTGCCGCTGTAGAGGTGGTGCGGGGGCGGGCGGGAGCGGGGTCGGGGCGCGTTCGCGGGCGCGTAGCGGAATCCTTGGGGGGTATCACGCGTTGGGATGGTGGTAACCATGAGAACGCCCTGCCCGCACCCCCCACACTGGAGGCGCCTTGACCGGCTCCCGACCCCTGCGTCCACGGCTGCGCGCGCTGCGGCCCGAAGCCTTCGGCGCGGACCCGTCCGGTGCCCGGCTGGAGCGGATCCGGCGTTCGCCGAACTTCGCCGACGGAGTGTTCCAGAACCCGGCCGGAACCCGCACCAGACCCTCCGGGTCCATGGCGGAGTTCGCCAAGATCTACTTCCACAAGGAGCAGCGGCTCCGGCGTAGCCCCGGCGCCCCCATCCCGGTCTACCCGACGACCCTCGCGGAGCTGTCGAAGCCCCCGGTCAGCGGCCTGCGGCTGACCTGGATGGGGCACTCCAGCGTGCTCGCCGAGATCGACGGGCGCCGGGTCCTCTTCGACCCGGTCTGGGGCGAGCGGTGCTCCCCCTTCCCCTTCGCCGGGCCCAAGCGCCTGCACCCGGTACCCGTACCGCTGGCCTCGCTGGGCGAGGTGGACGTGGTGGTGATCTCGCACGACCACTACGACCACCTCGACCTGCCGACGATCAAGGCCCTGGCCGGCACGGACACGGTCTTCGCCGTCCCGCTGGGCGTCGGCGCGCACCTGGAGCGCTGGGGAGTCCCGGCCGACCGGCTGCGCGAGCTCGACTGGAACGAGACCACCAAGGTCGCCGGACTCTCGCTCACCGCCACCCCGGCCCAGCACTTCTGCGGCCGCGGCCTGCGCAACCAGCAGTTCACCCTGTGGGCCTCCTGGGTCGTCACGGGCGACGAGCACCGGATCTACCACAGCGGTGACACCGGCTACTTCCCCGGTTTCAAGGAGATCGGCGCAGCGCACGGGCCCTTCGACGCGACGATGATCCAGATCGGTGCGTACTCGGAGTTCTGGACCGACATCCACATGACGCCCGAGGAGGGCATCCGCGCCCACCTCGACCTCCAGGGCGGCGTCGCGCGCGGCACGATGCTGCCGATCCACTGGGGCACCTTCAACCTGGCCCCGCACCCGTGGGACGAGCCGGGCGAGGGCACGGTGACCGCCGCCGAGAGGGCCGGCGCGGCGATCGCCCTGCCGGTGCCGGGGCAGCCGTTCGAACCGGGTGCGGCCGATGCGCCGAGCGCGCCGTGGTGGCGGCCCTTCGTGGCCGCGGGCTCGCCGCCCCCGCCGGTCACCGCAGCCCGGCCCGCCGTGGCCGGTAGGCCGGCAGCCGTGACGCACGAGGAGCCGGAGGCGGTGGGGTCCTAGTGATCTGGTTTTGAGTTGTGGGCTCGCCCCATGAGTCGTGTTCTGTTTCAGATCCTGGGTTTTGCCTGACAGGGCCGGTTTTGGTCCGGTGTCCTGACGGCATGGGCGATACCAGGCTGCCACCCGTGGTGCTGTCGGAGGACGAGCGGCTGACGTTGGAGAGCTGGGCCAGGCGGCGTTCGACGGCGCAGGGCCTGGCCCAGCGCGCGCAGATCGTGCTGGCGTGCGCGCGAGGGTGGAACAACACCGTGGTGGCCGCACGGCTGAACACAGAGCGCAAAACGGTGGCCAGATGGCGGACGCGGTTCCTGCGGGACCGACTGGACGGCCTGTCCGACGAGCCGCGGCCCGGGGTGCCGCGGACCATCACCGACGCCCAGGTGGAAGAGGTGGTGGTCCGCACCCTCGAGCAGACACCCGCGGGCGGGACGCACTGGTCGAAGCGGGAGCTCGCCAAGGTCGTGGGGATCTCGCCCGCGAGTGTGCTGCGGATCTGGCACGCCTTCGGCTTGCAGCCGTGGCGGACCGAGACCTTCAAGATCTCCCCGGACCCTCTGCTGATCGACAAGATCCGTGATGTCGTCGGCTTCTACCTCGCCCCGCCGGCCAACGCGGCGGTGTTCGCGGTGGACGAGAAACCCCAGATCCAGGCCCTGGAGCGGACCGCGCCGGTGCTGCCGATGCTACCCGGAGTCCCCGAACGGCGGACCTTCGACTACGTCCGCCACGGCACCGTCGACCTGTTCGCCGCCCTGAACACCGCCACCGGCAAGGTGATCACGAAACTGTCCGCGCGGCACCGGGCCGTGGACTTCCGTGATTTCCTCGACGAGATCGACCGCCAGACCGATCCGTGCCTGGCGGTCCACGTCATCTGCGACAACCTTTCCGCCCACAAGGCACCGGTGGTGCACCAGTGGCTGCTGGCGCATCCCCGGTTCCAGCTGCACTTCACGCCGACGTATTCGTCGTGGATCAACCAGGTCGAGCGGTGGTTCGCCGAACTGGAACGACGCTGCCTCGAACGCGGCGTGTTCTGCTCACTCGACGACCTCAAGACCGCACTCGAGGGCTGGATCGAGGTCTGGAACGACGAGGCCAGGCCCTTCAAGTGGACCAAGACCGCCGACCAGATCCTCGACCGAATCTGCCGCTACTGCGACAGGATCTCCAAACCAGATCACTAGGCCTACGGGCCCGCAGGCCCGTAGCCTCGTAGGCCTGGAACGTGAGCGGAGCGGGACCTCCCAGGTCGGGAGGTCCCGCTCCGCCGTGTCGTCAGGGGCGCCGCCGGGGGCCGGGGAGCTACTGCCGGTGGCCGCGGTTCATGGTCAGGCAGAGCGCCCAGACGTCGGTGTAGGTGTCCGGCGAGGGCGAACCCCCGGCGTGGACGTTGGCCGTCCAGGACGCGGCCGCGGTGGATCCGTCGCCGACCGGGTTGCCGGCGGAGTCGCCGGGGAAGCTTCCGTTGAAGTGGGTGCCGCCCGAGCCGGCCTTGGTGAAGCCCTTCGTCGTCACGTCGCCTCCGCTGGCGGCGGCGCCGCCGCTGATCAGGAGGCTCTTGTCGCCCTGTTCTCCGTGACGTCGGGGTTGACCTCGCCTTCGGCGGCGGGCTTGCGGCCGAAGGCGTGGGCGGCGTCGTTGAAGGTGGGGAAGCTGCCGATCGGCTTGAGGCTGCCGACGCCGACGGGAGTGTTGCGCACGCCGCCGCCGAGCAGCATCGTGCCGGCGGGACAGGTCGCCACGACCACCTCGGACGATTGCGGGGCGGTGGGCCCGACCTTCCGGTTCATGACGACCTGGGTGTGCCTGATCCGCGGCGTGGCGAGGCAGAGCGCGTACGCCGTGGTGGAGAAGGCGGGGCTCGCGTTGCCCCCGCTGCCGCCGAACGCGAGCCAGTGCCTGACGTCGGTGCCGACCACCCCGGGCGACTCGGTGTACTCGGTGAGGCCGTCGGGGCTGGGAGCCATGCCCAGCACGTGGTTGCCGTTGCGCGTGCTCTCGGTGCCGATCGTCTGGTTGACCCCGCCGCCGGAGACGAGTCCGTCGGCGCAGTCGGCGCGGGACGAGACACCGGTGAAGGTGGTCGCGGGGCCCATGGTGGCTTCGGGGACCGTCACGGTGACGCCCGCGACGTCGGCGTAGGCGATCTCCGGGACCGCCAGGGCGATCAGGGCGCCGGGGACCAGCGCCCTCGCCAGGAGGGAACGGCGCAGGGACTTCTTGTTCATCGGTGGTCCGTCTTTCTGGTGTCAACGCGCGGTAGAAGTGGCAGGAGAGGGGTCAGACGCCGTCGTCGGCACAGAGCGCCCAGACGTCGGTCTCGCTGTTCGGTGAGGACGCGCCGCCGGTGTGGGTGAAGGCCGTCCAGGACGCGGCCGCGGTGGATCCGTCGCTCACGGGATTGGCGCTCGAGTCGCTGGGGTAGCTGCCGTTGAGGTGGTCGCCGCCCGAGGCCGGCCCGGTGAAGCTGGTGGTGGTGACGCTGCCCCCGCTGACCAGCTTCCCGTCCCCGCCACCGCAGGTGACCGTGGCCTTCAGGCCCGTGCTGCCGGCGGTCGGGCCGCTCACCTCGCTGAAGCGGACCTTCACGTTGACACCGCTGACGTTGATGCCGTTCCCGCTGCAGATCGCGTAGGCGAAGGTCTGGTTGGCGGCGTTGCTGTTGTTGTCCCACCCGACGGCGGACCAGGAGTCGGGGTTGGTCTCCCCGTCGGCCGCGGCCTTCGCGCCGTAGCTGTGCGCGGAGTTGTCGAAGGTGGGGAAGCTCGCGATCGGCTTGAAGGAGCCGGTGTTGCCGGGGGTCGTGCGGGCCCCGCCGCCGAGCAGGCGGGTGCTGGCCGGGCAGGTCGCCGTGACGAGGCCCACCGTCGAGCCGGTGGTGGGCGCGCTCACCTTGTTCATGACGACCTGGGTGTGATTGATCAGGTTGCTGGTGAAGCACATCGCGTAAGGGGTGCTGGAGAAGCCGGAGTTCACCTGGCCCCCGCTTCCGCCGATGCCGAGCCAGTGCGTCACGTCGGTGCCGACGACCCCGGTGGAGCCGAGGTATTCGGTGCTGCCGTCGGAGCTGGGCGAGGTGCCGTTGACGTGGTTGCCGTTCACCGCCCCGGTGCCGAGGGCCTGGTTGATCCCGCCGCCGGAGAGCAGGCCGCTCGAACAGTCGGCGTGGGTGGATATCTCGGAGCTGGAGGCGGAGGGGCCGCTGGTGGCCCCGGGGGTCTTCACGGTCACGGCCACGGTGTTGGCGTAGGCGGATCCCGGTACGGCCAGGGCCAGTACGGCGCCCAGGAGCAGCGCCCTGCCCGCGGTGAAGCGGCGCGGAAGTCCTGCGGTCATGTGGATCTCCCCAAGGGATAGGCGATGGGCGGGGCCGGTGCGCACGGGCGTCGTCGGTGCGGAGCTGTCACGGCATCACCACGGTTGTCTGCCTCGCGGATGTACGCCGCTCAGGGGCAGACCAGGGTACGGACCGGCCATTTCGCCGCTCTGGCGTGAGCGGCGCATGCGGACTCTAGTAGTACTTTAGGGCTGCATCTACATAGGGGAATTGTTGATTAGGGGTGCAGATGCCGAAGTTGAGTAAGTGACCGCCGGGTAATTCGGGTGCCCGGGTCGCCGTCGGTGGGGCGGAAGAGGGGCGAGGTGCGGGCGGGGGCTCCGGGGGGACGGCGCGTGCCCGTCGGGAGCTGGGGAGTGCGCGCTCCCGGCGCATTCGGGCTGTCGTGCGAGCGCTCCACCGGGAGCGGGAAGCACCCGGGCGAAGTTCCCCAACTGCCCGTCCCGGGGCCGAGCGTGCGGTCTAGCGTGGGTATCCGGTGATCAACACCGGCCCCCGGGAAGCCCGGGGGCCGGGCCCCACCTACCGAGGACGCCGATGTCCGGACTCCGCGCCGCCCGCCACTCCCCGTCGAGACATGCCGTCACCGGTCCCGCTCGGCAGATACGGCCCCAGTTGATCCGCGCCGCCCTGCTGCCCACGCTCGCCGCCGGGCTCAGCGGCGCCGCCGCGGTGATCTTCGCACTCCAGCTCGGAGGCGGTGCGGGCGCCCGCGACCCCCGGCTGTGGCCGGTGCTCAGCGGCTGCGCCCTGCTCTTCGCGGGCGCGCTAGCGGCCGCCCTGCTCGGGGCCCAGCGCGCGGCCAAGACCGTGCGCGACCGCTGCGAGGCGCTGCGCCGCTCCAGCGTCCGCGGCCGCCAGGAGCTGCACACCGCCGCCGACCGGCTGGAGCGCGGGGAGCTGCCCGCACGCCCGGTGCGCTCCGGGCCGGCCGCCCCGTCCTTCGGCCCCGAGACGGCGGGAGTCGACGAGTTCTGGCTGCTCGCCCAGGAACTGCGCGGCGCCCGCGAACAGGCCCACGCGACCCTGGTCCGGCTCGGCGGCCCCGTCACGCCCTCCGACAGCGACCGCAAGGTCGAGGTCTTCGTCAACCTCGCGCGCCGCCTCCAGTCCCTCGTGCACCGCGAGATCTCGCTGCTGGACGACCTGGAGGACACGGTCGAGGACCCGGACCTGCTCAAGGAGCTCTTCCACGTCGACCACCTCGCCACCCGGATCCGGCGCCACGCGGAGAACCTCGCGGTGCTCGGCGGAGCGGCCTCGCGCCGCCAGTGGACCCGGCCCGTGGACCTGAGCGAGGTGCTGCGGTCCTCGGTCGCGGAGGTCGAGCAGTACACCCGGGTCAAGGTGGTGCCCCCCGCGGGTGGTTCCGTACGCGGCCACGCGGCCGCCGACGTCGTGCACCTGCTGGCCGAACTCGTCGAGAACGCCACCGTGTTCTCGGCTCCCGACACCGATGTCGTGGTGCGCGCGGAGCGGGTCACGGCCGGGATCGCGGTCGAGGTGGAGGACCGGGGCCTCGGCATGCCGCCCGAGGAGGCGCACCGGATGAACGCCCTGCTCGGCGACCCCGACCAGATCAGCGTCCGGAACCTGCTGGCCGACGGGCGGATCGGCCTGTTCGTCGTCTCGGCGCTGGCCCGCAGGCACGGGATCGCCGTCGAGCTCAAGTCGAACATCTACGGCGGCGTGCTCGCCGTACTGGTCCTGCCCCAGGAGCTGTTGGGGGCCGAGGCGCCCAGTGCGGCCGACGCCCTGGGCGGCTCCCGGGCCACCTCCTGGGGGACCGGCGAGGGCGCGGGTGCGGGGGCGGGCTCGGGCGTGCCACGGCTGGAACCGGTACGGGTGCCCCTGCCCGGGCCGGAGCCCTCCGGAGCCCCGCCGATGACGGCGTCCGAGGTCACGGTCGCGGCACCTGCGGTCCCGGCACCTGCGGTCGCGCCGGTCGCCGCGGCGCCGGTGAGGACCGTCGCGGCCCCGGTCGCGCCGCCGCTGTCCGCCGTACCGGCCGCCCGGGACGGCGGAGAGCGGCCGCCGCTGCCCCGCCGGCGGGCCCAGGAGCACCTCGCGCCCCAGCTGCGCGAGACCCCCGTGCCCGGCCCGGGCGGCGCCGCGGGCGCGGAGCGGCCCGTGCACGACCCCGGCCTGATGGCCGCCTTCCAACGGGGCTTCGGCCTCGCCCAGTCGGAGCACCAGACGTGACCCCGGCCTCTCACCCGACAGCTAAGGAGCGCACCCCCATGGGCGGCGAAGTGGTGACCACGACCAGTCGGCTCTCGGACCTCGACTGGCTGCTCAGCGGCCTGGTCCAGCGCGTGCCGTACACGCGCAGCGCCGTCCTGTTGACCGCCGACGGGCTCGTCACCTGCGTGCACGGGCTCGACGCCGACAGCGCCGACCACCTGGCGGCCCTCGCCTCCGGGCTGTACGCGCTGGGCCGCAGCGCCGGGTCCCGGTTCGCGGAGGGCGCCGAGGTCCGGCAGGTGGTGGTCGAGCTCGACAGCGCCCTGGTCTTCGTCTCGGCGGCCGGCTCCGGCACCTGCCTGGCCGTACTGGCCGACCGGGAGGCCGACGCGGGCGTACTGGGCTACGAGATGGCCATGCTGGTCAAGAGCGTCCGCCCGTACCTGGCGGCCCCGCCGCGGCGGCCCGCCGCCGACGTGGAGCGATGAGGGCCCGTGCCAGGGGGGCAACGGCACCGGGGGGACCGCGCGATGCGCCGTGGCTGGACGATTCGGCGGGCCGGGTCATCCGCCCGTACACCGCGAGCGGCGGGCGGACCCGGCCGTCCGTCGCCCTCGACCTGCTGTCGCTGGTGACGGCCACCGGAGTGCGCCCGCGCGCGCCGCTCGGAGCCGAGCACGCCCTCGCGCTCCGGCTGTGCGCGGGCTCGGCCGGGGTCACCGTCGCCGAGGTGGCGGGACACCTGAGGCTGCCGGCGGTGGTGGTCAAGGTGGTCCTCGGCGACCTGATGGAACACGGGGCCGTGACGGTGCGGGCGCCGTGCTTCCCCACCGGCGGCTCCTTCGCCGACGACGACCAGTCCCTGCTCCGGGCGGTGCTCGATGGCCTGCGCAAACGGCTCTGAGCCGGCCGTCCGCGGATCCTCCGCGACCTTGAAGGTCCTGGTCGCGGGCGGGTTCGGGGCGGGCAAGACCACCTTCGTGGGCGCGGTGAGCGAGATCGAGCCGCTGAGCACTGAGGAGCTGCTGAGCGGGCTGAGCGAGGCCGCCGACCCGCTCGACGGGGTAGAGGCGAAGACGACCACGACCGTGGCGCTGGACTTCGGCCGGATCACCCTGGACGAGCGGCACGTGCTCTACCTCTTCGGCACCCCCGGCCAGCAGCGCTTCTGGTTCCTCTGGGAGGAGCTGTGCGCGGGCGCGCTGGGGGCGGTGGTGCTCGCCGACACGCGCCGCCTCGCCGACTGCTTCCCCGCCGTGGACTTCTTCGAGCGGCGGGGGATCGGCTTCGTCGTCGCCGTCAACGAGTTCGCCGGCGGGCACCGCTACGCCCCCGACGAGGTCCGGGACGCCATGGGGCTCGGCCCGGAGGTGCCCGTCGTGCGCTGCGACGCACGCCTGCCGAGTTCCGGAACGGGGGTGCTGGCATCCCTGGTCCAGCACTTGATCCATCCGAAGTCGATGCCGTCCATGAGGTCCGCGCGGCGCGCGGAGTGACGTGATGTGGGGGAGACACCATGACGTACTACGAATCGACCGGACACCTGCTGCTCACACCGGTGGACCGGGAGGCGCCCGCACGTGTGCTGAGGCTGCGTGAACTGGGCCTGGGGGAGCGGGTGGACGGGGAGCTGGACGCGTTCGCGCGGCGGGTCTCGGACGAGCTCGGGGCGCCGTACGCCGGCATCAATTTCATCAGCGAGGAACGGCAGTTCTTCGCCGGCCTGCACCATGCGCCCGACGCACCGGCGAGCGGCTATCCGGCGCGGACGCTTCCCCGGGACCACGGCTACTGCCCCCACGTGGTGGTCCGGCGGCGCGCGCTGGTGCTGGAGGACGTACGGGACTTCGCGCGCTTCGCGGGCAACGCCGTCGTGGACGAGAGCGGGGTGCGGTCCTACGCGGGCGCGCCGCTGACCGACCGGCGCGGGATCGTGCTGGGGACGGTGTGCGCGGTGGACGTGGTGCCGAGGCGGTGGGGACTGGCGGGGCTCGCTGCGGTGAAGGCGCTGGCGGCGGAGCTGGTGGAGCTGGTGCACGACCGGGAGGACCTCGCGGCCCGGGGGTGAATGTCAGTGCCCGGGTCTACGGTCGGAGACGCAGGACTGCACCGGAACGGAACGGACCGGAGAGGAGTCGGGGGATGGCCATGACGGCGGAGGACGTCCGGAAGATCGCGCTGTCGCTCCCGGGCAGCAGCGAGAAGCTCGCCTGGGGCATGCCCACCTTCAGGGTGGGCGGAGCCGACGGCAAGGGCGGGAAGATCTTCGCCGCACTTGCCGACGACGACACCTCGATCGGGGTGAAGTGCCCCCGGGAGGACCGCGAGGAGCTGATCGCGGCGGAGCCGGAGAAGTTCTTCATACGGCCCGGCCACGACGACAACTACGCGTGGCTCCGGGTCCGGCTGGCAGCGGTGGAGGACGCGGCGGAGCTGCGCTCGATCCTGACCGACTCCTGGCGCCAGGCCGCCCCCAAGCGCCTGGCGGCGGCCCATCCGGAACTGGACCGCCCCGGGCCGAAGGGGCCCGTCACCGCCGGGTGAAGGCATCGATCCGCGCGCGCAGCGCGGCGGGGTCGAGGCCGTGGGCCGCCGTGTGCTCGTCGATCGTGCCGTAGCGGCGCAGCTCGGCCCGGCCGACCCCGAGGCCGAGCACCCGGTGGGGGACCGCTTCGAGCGCCTGGGTCGCGGCAGCCGTGGAGGTCCCGGCGAGATAGGGCTCGACCAGCACCACGTCGGCCGGGCCGTGCCCGACGGCGGCACGCAGCGCCGCGTCGTCGAAGGGCCGTACGGTCGGCGCGTACAGCACGCTCAGGTCCGTGCCCTCGGTCGCGGCGAGGACGTTGTCGAGCAGGGGCCCGACGGCGACGACGACGCCTGCACGGCCCTCCCGTACGGTCTGGAAGCCCAGGCCCGCCACGGGGCGGGCCGCCGTGTTCGACTGCGCGGAGAGCCGGACGTAGACCTTGTCCTCCCCGGCGGCGTAGGCGTGGCGCAGCAGCGCCTCGGCCTCGTCCGGGTGGCCCGGGACGTGCACGGTCCAGCCGTCCAGGGTGTCCAGCAGGGCCACGTCGCCCGGCGCCATGTGGGTGAACCCGCCGGCCGGCCAGTCGTAGCTCGCGCTCGCGCTGACGAGCACCCCGCCCGTGCCCTGGTGCCCGAAGTCGAGCTTGACCTGCTCGAAGGGCCGCTCCACGAGGAAGCTGGCGAAGGTGTGCACCACGGGACGCAGCCCCGTGAGGGCCAGGCCGCCGCCCACGCCGACCAGCAGCTGCTCGCGGATGCCCACGTTGATCACCCGGTCGGGATGGCGGTCCTGGGCGGGCCGGAAGCCGTCCATGGTGATCTCGGCCAGCACGACGGCCAGCCGGGGATCCTCGTCGAGCGCACGCGATGTGACCGAGATGAACCGTTCGCGCATGGTGTCCATGTCTCCCCCTCAGTGCTTCTTCTCGACCCGGGCGACCACGGCGTGCGGTCGGCCCGGATGAGGTGCGGTGTACGCCCTGTGCAGCGCCGCGTGGTCCCGGCCGTCCACGGTGACCGCCGACCACCCGGCGGCCTCGAAACGGGAGGCGATGCCGCCCCGCCAGCCGTGGGTCGCGGAGTCGTTGTCGATCACGATCGTGTGCAGCCGCTCCAGACCGGCCGAGCCGGCGTACGCGATCGCCTCGTGGTTGCTCCCCTCGTCCAGCTCGGCGTCCCCGATCAGCACCCACACGGCCGGGTCGGTGAGCCCCTGGGCCCGCAGCCCGAGGGCGCTCCCGACGGCGAGCGGCAGCCCGTGCCCGAGCGAACCGCTGCCGATCTCCACTCCGGGGATCAAGGTCCGGTCCGGGTGGTGCCCGAGGGGCGAGTCGTACGCGCCGAACCCGCTGAGCCAGCCGACCGGGAAGAACCCCTTGGCGGCGAGGACGGCGTAGTACGCCATTGGCCCGTGCCCCTTCGACAGCAGGAACCGGTCCCGTCCCGGGTCCCCGGCACTGGCGGGCCCGACCCGCAGGACCCGGTCGTAGAGCACCCACAGCGCGTCGAGCGTGGAGGTGGCGGCGGGGCCGTGCTTCTCGGCCCCGGTCATGAGGGCCATGAGCCCGCCCAGGTCTTCGTGGCGGAACCTGGCATCCGCGGCTGCTGTCCGTGTCATGCACCGATCGTGCAACCTCAAGCCCACTTGAGGTCAACCACCACCGGCCCGTCCTCCGCCACCCCCTCGCACCGGCCTCGCTCCGCCACGGAGAAGAAAGGTGCGCGCGAGCACCGCCGGAAGTGCGGTATCGTTCTCCTGCGCGTTCAACCAGGGGAAACCCCAGGTCAACGAGCATCGGGACGTGGCGCAGCTTGGTAGCGCACTTGACTGGGGGTCAAGGGGTCGCAGGTTCAAATCCTGTCGTCCCGACTTTGCTTCATGCAGGTCGGAGGTCGTCTTCTCAGAAATGAGAAGGCGACCTTTCGTGCGTCCGGGGCCGTGGGTGTTCTTACGGTGCGGGAGTCGGCGGGTGGGGGGTGCCGGGTTCCTCCGTGCGCGGCCAGTGTCGTCCTTCCAGGGCCTCGGCGCTGCGGTTGAGGCGGACCAGGGCGTCCTCGAGCTGCTGGACTTGCTCGGGGGACCAGTCGGCGACCACCCGGGCCAGGCAGGATTGGTTGACCCCGCGGTCCTCGGCGAGCCGGCGTCCGCCTTCCTCCGTGATGCGCAGCTTGCGGGCCATGCCGCCGTCCGGGTCCGCGACGCGCTCGGCCAGTCCGCAGCGCAGCAGTGCGGCGGTCTGGCGGTTCACGGTCGAGGTGTCGAGTCCGAACGCCTCCGACAACTGCCCGATGGACATGGGGCCTTGCGTGTCGATCCGGCTGAGCAGTACGTACGCCGACCGCTCCAGGCGCTCGGGGTCGCGCTCGCGCCGGGCCAGCACCTGGTGTCGCGAGAGGAGCATCAGCTCCCGCTCCAGTTTTTCCAGCACTGCGCCTCCCCGCTCCTTCGGACGTCCCATTGTCGCGGACCGGTGAACCGGGGGACCGGCGGCCCCGCAACGTGCCGTGCAATGTGCATGATACATAGCTTGTGTACTATGCACTTCTCGTCGTCACCCGGCGAGCCACAGCTCAACCCGGAGGACCCGCATGACCGTGACCACGTCCACCGCCTCCCGCGCGGCCGAGATCCTTTCCCGGCCCGTCCGGCTGAACGGCCTGACCGTCCCGAACCGCATCGCGATGGCGCCGATGACGCGGCAGTTCTCCCCCGGCGGCGTGCCCGGCGAGGACGTGCTGGCGTACTACGCCAGCCGGGCCGCCGCGGGCGTGGGCCTGATCGTCACCGAGGGCACCTACGTCGGTCACGACTCCGCCGGGCAGAGCGACCGGGTGCCGCGGTTCCACGGCGAGGAGCAGCTGGCGGGGTGGGCGAAGGTCGCCGCGGCCGTGCACGAGTCGGGCGGCACGATCGTCCCCCAGCTGTGGCACATAGGCATGGTGCGCAAGCAGGGCGAGGCGCCGTACCCCGACGCCCCGGCCATGGGTCCCTCCGGCATCCGCGTCGACGGCACCGAGGGGGCGGGCGAGGCGATGACCCGCGCCGACCTCGACGACGTCATCGGCGCGTTCGCCGACGCCGCGGCGGAGGCCGAGCGGATCGGATTCGACGGTGTCGAACTGCACGGCGCCCACGGCTACCTGATCGACCAGTTCCTGTGGGAGCGGACCAACCGCCGCACCGACGCCTACGGCGGCGACGCGGTGGCCCGTACGAAGTTCGCCGAGGAGATCGTGGCCGCGGTCCGCGAGCGCGTCGCGGCCGACTTCCCGGTGATCTTCCGCTACTCCCAGTGGAAGCAGGAGGCCTACGACGGGCGGCTCGCGCACACCCCGGAGGAGCTGGAGGCCATCCTGGCCCCGCTGGCGGCGGCAGGTGTCGACGCGTTCCACGCCTCCACCCGGCGCTACTGGCTCCCGGAGTTCGAGGGCTCGGACCTGAACCTCGCGGGCTGGACCAAGAAGCTCACCGGCCGGCCGACCATCACCGTGGGCTCGGTCGGCCTCGACGGCGACTTCCTCCGCGCGTTCGCCGGCGAAGGCGCGGCGCTCGGCGACATCGACAACCTCCTGGACCGCATGGAACGGGACGAGTTCGACATGGTCGCCGTCGGCCGGGCGCTGCTCCAGGACCCGCAGTGGGCGGCGAAGGTCCTCGGCAACCGCTTCGACGAGCTGAAGCCGTACGACGCGGCGGCGCTCAAGTCGCTCAGCCGGTAACCGGCGGCCGGATCGGCGGCCGGATCGCTCGGATGATCCAGGTCGCCGAGGCGTAGTGGACGCCGTCGGCGGTCTCGTGCGCCGTGAGGGAGGCGCGCAGGTCGTCGACGGCGCGCCGCCGGCCCTCCTCGTCGAGTCCCTCGAGCATCCAGCCGAGCATGCCGAGGAGGAAGCGCTCCGCGTCGGCGGAGTCCTCGCCGAACCACATCGTCTCGCTGTGGGGTTCCAGCCGGATGCCGGTGAGACCGGCGGCCTCCAGGACGGTGCGGACCCGCTCCGGGTCCGCGAGCGCGAACGGTCCGGGAGCGTCGGGTGCGGGCGCGGGCGGCGGGCGTCCTGCGGCCAGGGCCCGGGTGAACGAGAGGAACCACTCGTTGTCCGCCGCGGCCTGCCAGACCAGTTGGACGAGGCGGCCGCCGGGTCGCAGCGCGCCGGCGATGTTGCGGAAGGCGGCGACCGGGTCGGCGAAGAACATCGTCCCGCTGCGGCTGACGGCCACGTCGAACGCCGCGGAGGGGAAGGGGTGGACCTGGGCGTCGGCCCGGACGAAGTCGGCGTTGCGCAGTCCTTCGGCCGCCGTACGCTCCCGCGCCACCCGCAGCATCTCCGCCGACAGGTCCACGCCCAGGGCCCGGCCGCCGCTCGCCCGTCGCGCGGCGTCGCGGGTGGTCTCACCCGTGCCGCAGCCGATGTCCAGCACCCGGTCGGCGGCGGATATGCCGGCCGCGGCGAGGAGGTGCGGGTGGTGGGCGCGTATCGCCCGGTCGTACCGATCGGCGTGCTCCGCCCAGTACGCGCCCTCGTGACCGTCCCAGGCACGGGCCTGTTCGGCGTTGGCGGGATCGACCCCGGGATCCACCCCGGGACCGACCCGAAGCGTGCTGACCATGACCACCACCGCCTATGCTGGCAAAATAGTCCCAAAGGGACTATTTCCGGAATACGCCTCAAGGGTGGCGATGTCAATGGGCCCGGCGCTCACCACCACGTCGTACGCGATCCTCGGCCTGCTCTCGGTCCGGCCCTGGAGCACCTACGAGCTCGCACAGCAGATGGACCGGAGCCTCGGCCGCATCTGGCCCCGGGCCCAGAGCAAGCTGTACGAGGAGCCGAAGAAGCTCGTCCGCCACGGCCTGGCCGAGGCGACGCGAGAAGCGGTCGGGCGGCGGCCGCGCACCGTCTACCGCATCACCGCCGAGGGGCGGCGCGCGCTGGCCGACTGGCTGCCCGAGCCGAGCGCCGGGCCGGTCCTGGAGTCCGAACAGCTCCTGAAGGTGTTCTTCGCGGACTCCGGTACCAGCGCCGACACCTTGGCCACCCTCCGCGGTGCCCGGGCCTGGGCCGAAGAGCGCAACCAGGACAACGCCGCGACCGCGCGCGCCCATCTCGCCGGCGAGGCCCCGTTCCCGGAACGGGCCGCCCAGACGCTGCTCGTCGGCCGCTTCCTCACCGACTACTACCGGCTCGTCGCCACCTGGGCCGAGTGGGCGACCGCCATCGTCGAGCAGTGGCCCGACGATCCCGCGGACGCCGCCCCCGACCCCGAGGAGCTGGCCGAGGTCCTTCGGCGAGCGAGCTGGAGCGCCACGGAGAAGGCCTGAGCGTTCGGATTGCCGCTCCACCCATTCGGCGTAGCGTGAATTGAGGGCCTATCCACTGGCGGACAGTCCCGGGCGCGCCGGAGGTCACTCCGCCCCGGGCCGGGGCAAGAGGAGCGATGGCCATGGGCAACCTCACTGTGGACCAGCTGAGTCAACGGGTGCGCGGCACCGTCGTCACTCCGGGGGACGAGGAGTACGACGAAGCCCGCAAGGTCTACAACGCCATGATCGACAGACGGCCGGCCGTCGTCGTGCGCTGCGCCAACGCGGGCGACGTCATGGCGGCCGTCGACTACGCCCGGGAGAACGGGCTCGACCTGGCGGTCCGGGGCGGCGGGCACAGCGTGCCCGGCTTCGGCACCTGCGACGACGGCGTGGTCGCCGACCTGTCCGCGATGCGCGGCGTCCGCGTCGACCCCGTACGGCGGACGGCGCGCGCCGAGGGCGGCGCGACCTGGGGCGACTTCAACGCGGCCACCCACGCCTTCGGCCTGGCGACGACCGGCGGGATCATCTCCACCACCGGCGTCGGCGGCCTCACCCTGGGCGGAGGCATCGGCTACCTCGACCGCGGACTGGGCCTGAGCTGCGACAACCTGATCTCGGCCGATGTGGTGACGGCGGACGGACAGCTCGTCGTGGCGAGCGAGCAGGAGCACGAGGACCTCTTCTGGGCGCTGCGCGGCGGTGGTGGCAATTTCGGCGCGGTGACCTCCCTCGAATTCCGGCTCAGTCCCGTCAAGGACATCTACGGCGGGCCGATCCTCTACGAGCTGGACAGCGCCGGCACCGTGCTGCGCGCCTTCCGGGACTTCATCGCCGACGCGCCGGAGCAGCTCGGCGGGTTCCCGGCCTTCCAGATCGCCCCGCCGCTGCCGTTCATCCCGGAGGACCGGCACGGCGACACCTTCGTCCTGATCGTGTCGTGCTGGGCGGGCCCGACGGAGGAGGGCGAGCGCGCCCTCCAGCCCTTCCACGACTTCGCCCCGGTGGTCGCGGAGCACGTCGGCGTCATGCCGTATCCCGCGCTGAACAGCGCCTTCGACGCACTGGTGCCGCCCGGCCTCCAGCACTACTGGAAGGCCAACTTCGTGACGGAGCTGACCGACGACGCGATCGAGGCGCACCTGGTGCACGGTGCCCGCGTGCCCGCCGTCAACTCGACGGTCCACATCTACCCGATCAACGGTGCCTGCCACCGCGTCGCCCCGGACGCCACGGCCTTCGCCTACCGGGACGCCTCCTTCGCCACCGTCATCGCGGGCATGTGGCCGGACCCCGCCGACAACGAGGCCAACACCGCCTGGGTCCGCGACTACTACGAGGCCACGGCCCCGCACTCGGAGGAGGGCGGCTACGTCAACTTCATGGCGGACGACGACCAGGAGCGCATCCGCGCCAACTACAAGGGCAACTACGACCGCTTGGTCCAGGTCAAGGGCACGTACGACCCGGGCAACCTCTTCCACCTGAACCAGAACATCAAGCCGTAGCGGAGCGGTGGCGGTGGCGGTGGGCGCCACGGTGTGGGGCGAGGGCGAAGCCTACGAGCCGTACATCGGGCGGTGGAGCCGGCACGTGGCGGCGGAGTGCGTCCGGCGGCTGGACGTGGCGCCGGGCGGTGACTGGCGGGACATCGGCTGTGGCACGGGCGCCGTCACGCAGGGCGTCCTGGACGTGGCGGACCCCGAGCGGGTGGTGGGAGCCGACCCGTCGGACGGCTACGTCCGGTACGCCCGGCTGCACGTCACGGATGCCCGGGCCCGGTTCGTACGCGCCGACGCGATGGCACTGCCGTTCCCGGACGGCCGGGCGTCGGCGGCGGTCAGCGGCCTGGTCCTCAACTTCGTCCCCGTCCCCGAGCGGGCCCTCGCCGAGATGGCCCGCATCGTGCGCCCCGGCGGCACGGTCGCCGCGTACCTCTGGGACTACACCCGGGGAGGCATGGAACTCATCCGCCACTTCTGGGAGGCCGCCGTCTCCCTGGACGCGGGCAGCCGGGAGCTCGACGAGGCCGTCCGCTTCCCGTGGTGCGCGCCCGGGCCGCTGGAGGAGCTGCTGCGGTCGGCAGGAATCACGGACGTGGAGGTCGACGAGATCAGGATCCCCACCCGCTTCAGGGATTTCGACGACTACTGGGCCCCCTTCCTGGGTGGCCAAGGGCCTGCGCCGTCGTACCTCGCCTCACTGCCGCCGAAGCGGCACGATGCCTTGCGCGAGCACTTGCGCGCTCGCCTACCCGTCGAGGCCGACGGGTCGATCGCGCTGACCGCCCGCGCCTGGAACGGCCGGGGGAGGCGTCCGGCCCGCTGACGGGGTGAGGGTGCAGACGCCGTCCGTGCAGCTGCGCTCCAGGCGGCCGCGCGAGATGGTCTGCGCCAGGCCGACCATCCAGCACGTCGGGCAGCCACGGAAGGCGACGAGGGCCAAGGGGGCCGCGAGCAGGGCGACCGGGCCGACGACGGGCACGAGGGCGATCGAGCCGATGATCAGCCCGAAACCCAGGGCGCCGCGCGCCAGATGGCGCGGGACGGACGCGCTGGCGAAGTCCGGCCCGGGTGCGGAGGAGCGTACGGGCTTCGCGTGCTCCACGTGCTGCACGGGCTTCGCGTGCTCCACGGGCTTCATGGTGTTCATGTTCTTCACGGTGTTCACCGTCGGGTGTCTCCTTCGACTACTGGCGGGTCGATCGCCGTCAAGGTGTGGCGCAGTGCCGCGCGGGCCCGGTGCAGCCGCGATTTCATCGCGGCGGTGCTCAGGCCGAGCGCATCGGCGACGGCCTTGCCCGACAGGCCCTGGACGTCCCGCAGGATCAGGACCTGGCGCTGGTCACGGGGAAGGGCGCTGACCGCGGCCGCGATCCGCTCCGCCTCCAGCCCGCGCAGCACGGCGTCCTCCGCGGACGGGTCCGCCGACTCCGGGTGGGCCGGTGCTTCGTCGCTCCGCGCGAGGAGCAGCCGTACCTGCCGCAGGCACTCGTTGCGCACGATCCGGAACATCCACGAGGCGAGGGCGCCGGTGGCCCGCAGGGTGCCGATCTTCCGGTAGAGGATGATCAGCGCTTCCTGCGCCGCGTCCTCGGCGTCCTGGGGCGAGGAGCAGAGCGAGAGGGCGAACCTGCGCACATGAGGCTGCGATTCCATGACGACGGTGGTGAGCGAGGTGACGTCGCCGTCCTGAGCGGCCTTGATCAGCCGCTCGTCCGGCCAGGGGAAACGTGGGTTCATGTGCTGCTCATTCCGGAAGGTGTCCTACGGCAGGGCGTGCAGGGTCTGCAGGGTCTGGTCAGGCTCGGCTCTTGTACCGCCGGATCAGGTGCCGGCTGCACGCGCCCACGAGCAGGGCTCCGATCACTACGAGACCGGTGATCATCATGGTTCTTCCTCCTGGCTCCGCCGGCCCCTTCGGCCGGTACACGGACAAGAGGCGGGGACGCCCGAAAAGGATTCAGCCGAAGGTTCCGAGTCGCGCCAACTCCCTGCACGATCCGGACACGAGCCTGCACAATGGCCTCCGGCAAGGTCAACGGGGCTCGGATGAGGCCCAGTTGTCCGGCGGCTGGGGGAGAGGCCATGGAACGGCAGATCCAGGAGATCGAACTGCCCAACGGGGAGACCGTACTGGCACGCGTCAGCGTGATGCGCCCCGAGGACGCTCCCCGCGGATCGGACGAGTTCGCCTACGACGACGTGGGCGCGTTCGACCACCTGACCGCCCGGGTGGATCAGCTGAACGAGCTGGTCAGCGGCATCGGTTCCGCCGTACTCGAATCCGCGCGGGCCGCCCGCCCCGATGAGGTCAGCGCCACCTTCGGGATCGAGCTGGCGGTGAAGCCGGGCAAGGCCGTCGCCATGCTGGCGGACGGCGAGGCCAAGGCCGCGATCTCGGTCACCCTCACCTGGAGCCGCCGAGAAGCCGAAGGCAGGGTGGGCCCGGGCCCGGACGACGCAAGCGGATGACGGCGGCGAAACTCGAGGAGCTCACACGCCGCGCCACGGTGCGGATCGGGCCCCAGGGGGACCCGGACAGGCTCTGGGGCACCGGGTTCTTCGTCGCACCCGGCTGGGTGCTCAGCTGCGCCCACGTGATTCCCGGAGTGGAGCGGCCGGAGGCGGTGGGCACCTTCCTGGTGCACGGACGGCACGGCAGTACGCCGGCCCGGCTCGGGTACTGGCTGGGCGGGGGGTTCGACCCCGAACAGGACCTCGTGCTGATCCGGCTGGCGGACGACTCGGTCCGGCACACGTGCGTACGGCTCGGCGACCGGAGCGACGCACCCTCGCGGGTGACGGTCTACGGGTGGCGCGCGGCCGAGGGCTGCAAGCCCCAGACGTGGAGCGGGCACTGCGTCATCAACGGCAGCGACGGATCGAGCGGGCTCACCCTCGGCCCCGAGACCGAGATCCCCCACGGAGCCTCGGGCGGCCCGGTGCTGGACCGGGACCGCGGCGTCGTCCTCGGTGTGGTCAAGGCGCGCAGGCGCGGCAAGGACGGCGGGCTGGCCATCGCCGCCACGGCGCTGCGCGGGTTCGCGCGGGCGGTGCCCGTCGGCGGTGAGCAGGGGCTGGGGCGCGAACCGTACCGGGAGCTCATCCGCGCCCACGACCAGTGGCACCACCGCATGCGGGAGGAGCCCGGCTCGGAGGCGAAGTCCTGGGTGGCCGCGCAGGAAGGGATCGTCCCCTCGGGCGAGCGGGTCTGGACCCCGAGGGACAGCGCCGCGGCGTCCGCCCTGCTGGCCGAACTGCCTCCGCCCGTCTCCACGCGGGAACTCGAATCGCTCATCGAAGTGGCGGTGGGCGAGGAGCCCCTGTGGCCGGGGGCGGTCGCGGCGCGCGACTGGCGCGACGGACACGGCTGGCTCTACGAGACGGCCGACGGCGACGACATCGCCTTCCTGCACTACCTCCTGCTCGTGGCCAGGACCTGCGCCGCGGAACGGCCCGGGCCGGCCGCCGCACTGGAGCGCTGGGCGCTGCAGCGCGCCGGACAGCTGCCCGTCTACTACCGGGCGCTGCTGAAGGCGCCCAGGATCGCCGCCTGGGTCGCCGAGCGGGCCGCCGGGGCGGAGGCGGGCGGCCCGGTGGTCGCGGTCGAGCTCCGCCCGGACGCCTACCGGCCGCAGGACCGTTTCCACTGGCGGATCTGGACCTGGGCCGAGGAAGCGGGCTGCTTCCGGGCCTGGGACGAGGGGGACGAGCCGGAGGGCGCCTCGCTCGCCGAACTGCCGTACCTCCTGAGCGAGCCGCTGCACGAGATCTTCGGCCGGACCGACACCGAGGACGGGCCCGCACGGCTCGAATTCGTGCTGCCCGTCGAGTGCTTCGACGAGAACGTGCACCTGTGGCGCTCCCGGCTCGTCGCGCGGACCATGCGCCCGGACCCCGCCGACCGGCCCTTCGGCGTCCACCGGCAAGTGGTGCTGCGCCCGCTGGAAAGGGAGGCGACCCCCCGGGAGCTGCACAGGGAGCGCTGGCTCGGGGTGGCCGAGGGGGCCCTGGAAACGCTGCCCCTCAGATGGCCCGAAGCGGGGAGCGAGGTGCTGGAGGCGGCGCCGGCCGGCGCCGTACCGCTGGTCTGCAGAACGGCGGGCGACGGGGCCGAACCGCTGCGCGAGGTGATCAGAGCGGGATACGCCGTCGCCCTGTGGCGCCGGGGCGACCCGCACCAGGCGGGCTGCGGCACGCCCTGCGGGGACCTGGAGGACCGGGTGGCACGGCTGCTGCGCCGGGCCCGGCGGGCCGGCGCGCTGCCCGAGGAACTGCGGATGCTGCGCGAGCGCATCAGCAGGGCCGACGCCGATGCGGACTGGGCCGAACCGCTGGCCCTGCTCTACGACGACCCGGACCGTCCGCTCCCCGAGCCGGCAGGCCTGCTGAACTCGCCCTGACCCCGCCGGCCGCCGGCCCCGCCGCGATCGTTACCCGAGGAGTACGTCATGACCACCCCCGACTGGTTCGTCTTCCGGGGCACCGGCGAACCGCACGACGGTGTCGACCGCCTGCCGGACCCGCCCCCCTGGCGCGACTTCGACGGTTCGCCGGTGGTCTCCGGGCCCCCGGACCTGGGCGCGGAGTCGACCCGGCGGCTGGGCTCCGACGCGGCCATGGGATCCGCGGGCCTCGCCTGGCGCCCGGCCGAACTGGAGATGATCAACGCCGCCCTGTACCTGCGGCGCCCCCTGCTCGTGACGGGGGAGCCGGGCTCGGGGAAGTCGACGCTCGCGCACGCCCTCGCCCACGAACTGGGGCTCGGCCGCGTCCTGCACTGGCCGGTCGTCAGCCGTACGACGCTGCGCGAGGGGCTGTACTCGTACGACGCCATCGCCCGGCTCCAGGACATGCAGCTGGCCCGCGAGGGGGGCGAGGACCACACGCGGGACATCGGCCGCTACCTCCGCCTCGGCCCGCTCGGCACCGCGCTGCTGCCGTACGAGAAACCCCGCGTGCTCCTCGTCGACGAACTCGACAAGAGCGACATCGACCTGCCCAACGACCTGCTGAACGCACTGGAGGAAGGGGAGTTCACCATCCCCGAACTCCAGCGCCTCCAGGCGGTCCAGGAGGCCGTCGAGGTCGACACCGACGACGACACCCGGGCCGAGGTCACGAAGGGCAAGATCCGCTGCCGGGCCTTCCCCGTGGTCGTGATGACCAGCAACGGCGAACGGGACTTCCCCGTCCCGCTGCTGCGCCGCTGCCTCCGCCTGGAACTGTCGTCGCCCAAGGACGACGAATGGGGCAACGGCCGCCTCCGGTCCATGGTCCGCGCCCACTTCGGCGAGGACGACGCCGAAACCAACGACGCCCTGATCCGGCAGTTCCTCACGAGCAGGCCCGGCGCCCTGCGCACGGCGGACCAGCTCCTCAACGCCATCTACCTGACGCAGGAGACGGTGCGCGGCGACGAGTCCGACCGGCAGCGGCTGGCCGAGCTGCTGATGCGCCCCCTCGACCACGGTGAACCCGGGCCGAGCTGATGGCCGCCGAGTCCCCCGGGTCCCCCGAGCCCCCCGGGTCCCCCGAGCCCCCCGGGTCCCCCGAGCCTCGCGAGTCCCGGCCCGATCCGCTCCCGGAGCTGGTGCGCAGACTGGTGTCCGCGGGCGCGGAACCGACGGCCCGCGAGCTCGCCGAGGCGCTCTGGCTGGCCCGGCACGTGGATCCGGCCGCGCCCTCGCTCCGGGCACCGGCCGAGCAGCCCGTCGCCGGTGTGCCGGCCGGGGATGCGCGGGGCCCGGCCGGGGACGCGCCGGGCCCGGCAGGCGGCGGCGGCGGTACGGACGGACCCCCGGAGCGCACCGAGCGCACCCGGCTGTACGCGGACCACCCCCGCCACCGCGGCCGGGGCCCGGGCACGGCCGAGGGCCTCGAACGGGTCCGGGTCCCCATGGCCACCGCCCTGCCGCAGCCCCTGGCACTGGTGCGGGCCCTGCGCCCGCTCCAGCGGTACCGGGCCCCCGTGCGCCGGGTGGAGGACCAGCTCGACGAACAGGCCACGGCGGAACGGGCGGCGCTGACGGGTCTGTTGCTGCCCGTCAGCCGGTCCTCCACCCGGCGCGAGGCCCGGATCCGTCTCGTCATGGACGTGTCGACCTCGACCCCGGTGTGGCAGCGGACCCTGGGGGAACTGAGCGAGATCCTCGCCGGGACCGGAGCCTTCCGCGAGATCCTGGTCCACCACGTCCGCGAGGCCGGGGACGGACGGCTGCTGATCGGTCCCGCCCGGGACGGGAGCCGCCCGTTCTGGGGAGCGGAGCAGCTGAGGGACCCCTCCGGCCGGCAGCTGACGCTGGTGCTCAGCGACTGCGCCGGACCGCTGTGGCGTGCGGGACGGATGCAGCGGCTGATCCACCGCTGGAGCGCGGTGGCGCCCGTCGCCCTGGTCCAGCCGCTGCCCCAGCGCATGTGGCGGCGCACCCATCTGCCCGCGCTGCCGGGAACCCTGAGGCGCCCCGAGGGGCTGGCGGGCCGGCTCGCGTTCGTCCCGCTCGAAGGCGGTACCGCGGCAGGGCCGGTCCCCGTGCCCGTGCTCGCGCCGACCGGCGCGGGGCTGGGAGCATGGGCGCGCCTCCTGTCGACGTCGACCGGCCTCGCGCTGCCGGCGGCGGCCGGCTGGGTGGGCCCCGACCACGCGCCGGCCCTCCCCGTCGGCACGGACCGTACGCCGCCCCCCGCCGAGCTGATCGGGTCGTTCCGCCGGACCGCCTCGCGCCCCGCCCTGCAACTGGCCGTGGCGCTCTCGGCCGTCCCCCTCAGCCTCCCCGTGATGCAGCTGGTACAGCGCAGTACGGCCCCCGGTACGGGACCGTCCGTCCTCGCGGAGGTCCTGCTCAGCGGGCTCCTGCGGCGGGCCGAGACCGACGGGTGGTACGAGTTCGTGCCCGGCGTGCGCGAGGCGCTGCTGCGGGCGTTGCCCCTGGGTGAAGCCCTCCTCGTACTCAAGTACTGCGGGGAGTACGTGGAACGCCACTTCGGGCGGCGCGCCCACAACTTCCCGGCCCTCGCCCGTGCCTGCCTCACCGGCGAGGAGCACTCCGACGGGAACGGCGAGCTGCTCACCCCGCAGGCCTTCGCCGACGTCTCCGCGCTGGTGGTCCGGCGCTACGCACAGGCCGCAGCCGGCCGGGGTGCGGTGCGGGAGAGGGAAGCGGAGGAGCGCGCCCGGGCCGAGGAGGAGGTGCGGATCGCCGAGGAGCGGGTACGGGCCGAGGAGCGGGTACGGGCCGAGGAGCGCGAGCGGGCAGCGGCGCGGGAGCAGGAGCGGGCACGCGCCGAGGCGCCGACGCACCCCGAGGAGAGCGGCCGCGTCGGGAACGTCGTCCTGGTCTACAGCGGTTCCAACAGGCCGTGGGCGGTCTGGCTGGCCCACCGGCTGGAGGCCCACGGACTGGGCGCCGCACTGAGCCGCTGGGACCCGGCCCCCGGGCAGCGGCTGGAGGACGAGCTGCGCCGGCTGCTGCCGCGCCGGGGCTCGGTGCTGATGGTGCTCAGCGAAAACTTCTTCGCCACGGGAGACCGGACCGACCGGGAGTGGAACACCGCGTGGAGCTCCCTCGCCCCGTCGGAGCTGGACCGGTTCGCCGCGGTCGCCCTGACCGAGGCGAGGCTGCCCGCGACGCCGCTGGAGCCCGTGACCCTGTGGGGTGTGGACGCGTACGAGGCGGAGTACCGGGTGCTGCGCCGCCTGCGGATGCCCACCGAACGGATCCGCGCCGAGACCGGCCGGCGCGGCCCCCGCTTCCCGAACGACCCGCCCGAGATCTGGGGCCGGGTCCCGCGCCGCAACACCCGCTTCACCGGTCGCGACGACCTCATGGCCCGCCTGCACACGACCCTGTCCGAAGCCCCGCGCAGTGGCTCGGCCGTCACCCTCCTCGGGCTATCCGGCATCGGCAAGACCCAGATCGCCGTCGAGTACGCCCACCGCTTCGCCGCCGAGTACGACGCGGTGTGGTGGGTCCCCGCCGAGGACCGGGCCACCGCGCGCGAGCGTCTCGTCGAACTGGCCCCCGCCCTCGGCCTGCCGCGCGGCGCGGGCAGCCACGGCGACCAGATCCGGGCCGTGCTCGAAGCGCTGAGGCGGGGAACTCCCCACGACCGGTGGCTGATCGTCTTCGACGGCTGCGACAACCCGGACGACCTCACCGACCTGCTGCCCTCCGGCCCCGGCGACATCATCATCACCTCGCGCAACCGCGAGTGGGCCTCCCGGCACACCAGCATCGTGGAAGTCCCGCTCTACGACCGCTCCGAGTCCGTTGCCTTCGTCCGCCGCCGGGCGGTGCGCCTCACCGCTGCCGAGGCCGACCGGCTCGCCGAGGCACTGGGGGACTACCCGCTCGCGCTCGACCAGGCCGCCGGCTGGCTCGCCGACTCCCCGCTCGGCGTGGGGGAGTACGTCGCCCTGCTGGAGGGCGTGGACTCCCGCGAGCCCCTCACCCTCTCGGAGGACTACCCGCTGCCCTTCCAGACCGCGCTGGCCATCCTCCTCAACAACATCCGGGTCAACTTTCCCGACGCCCTCACCCTGCTGCGGCTGTTCGTCTTCTTCGCCCCCGGCCCGGTCCCGCTGTGGCTGCTGCGTGATTTCCCCGCGAGGGAGGTACCGGAACGGGTAGCCGGGATGCTCGGCGACCCCGTCCGGTGGAACGAGGCCCTCAACAAGCTGGTCCAGTTCTCCGTCGTACACCTGGAGCACTCGGACGGGCCCGTGGGAGAAGGCAGCGGCGGGACGGGCACCGCACAGATTCAGCGCACGGTGCACCGTGTCGTCCGCGAGAACCTCTCCGAGGAGGAGGCCGAACCGCTGGCCCGCGCCGTTCAGCGAGTGCTCGTCGAGGCCGCCCCCGGCCGGCCCACCGACTCGCGGCTCTGGCCCCGGTACGCCGAACTCGTCCCGCACCTGGGACCCTCCGGCGCCCTCACGAGCAGCGACCCGAGCACCCGGACCTTCCTCCTGGACTGCGTGCGCTACCTGGTACTCGCAGGCGAGTACCCCGCCTGCCTGCGCCTGTGCGAGGACATCGGCCGCTCCTGGCGGTCCGTACTCGGCGCGGACCACCCCACCCTGCGCGAGCTCGCCTCCCTGCACATCACGGTGCTGCGCCTCCTCGGCCGACCGGGCCAGGCCGAGGAGGCATTCCGCGAGCTCCTCCCCGGCGCCGGGCCGGGACGCGGCCGCAGCCGGCAGGACCTGCGGGAGGAGCGCGCTCGCGGTCTGCTCCTGCTCGCCCTCGGCCGGTACGAGGAGGCCCGTGAGTGGATCGAGCCGCTGGTGCACGCCACGCGGGAGCTGCTCGGCCGGGACGACTCCACCACCTTGCAGGCCCGGCACGATCTGGCCACCGCCTACCGGCTGCTGGGCCGCTACCAAGAGGCCCACGACCTCGACCAGGAGACCCTGCTCCGCCGCGAGCGCATGCTGCGGGCCCGGCACCCCTCCACCCTCTCCTCCGTCCTCGCCCACGCCGTGGACCTGCGGTTGCTGGGGCACTACCGGGAGGCGCGGGCCCTGCAGGAACAGGGCGTCAGACGCGTCAGGCAGATGCTGGGCCCCTCCCACCCGCTGGCCCTGAGCGCCGAGCACAACCTCGCGATGTGCCTGCGCGGTGACGGAGACCTCCCCGGCGCGGGCCAGCTGCTGCGGACCGTGCGGGAGCGGGCTGCGCGCCTCTTCGGAGCCGACTCCCCGGGGGCGTTGGCCGTGGCCTGCGACCACGCCGCGTACCTCCGTGAGCACGGGGACATCGACGAGGCGCGCGGGCTGTCCGAGGACGTGCTCCGTGCGTACGAGAGGCAGCTGGGCCGGGCCCATCCGTACGCCATCGGTGCGATGGGCAACCTCGCCCTGGTCCTGCGGGCACAGGGCGAGCGCGAGGAAGCGCTGTCGCTGGCGGAGCAGGGGCTGGCCGGAATGCGGGGCGCGCTCGGCACGCGGCACCCGTGGACGCTGGGCTGCGCCCTGAACGTCACCGCGCACCGCCAGGTCAGGGGGCACGTGGAGGAGGCGCTCTCCCTGAGCCGGGAGACCCTGCGGGGCGCGGAACAGGCGTTCGGTCCGACGCACCCCATGACGTTCGCCGCGCAGATCGCCCTCGCCGCGGACCTCCGCGTCGTACGCGCGCGCGAGGAGGCGGACAAGTACGAGGACGCGGGGATCAGGGGCCTTGCGAGCACCTTGGGCGTCCAGCACGTCCAGACCGTAGCGGCGAGACAGCGGAGCCGTCCGTACTGGGACTTCGCGCCCATTCCGGAATGACGGCGGCTTCTCCGGTTGATAGGCAAGTGGTTGCTTGCCTATCCTGTGGGTGTGGCCGACGAACTCTTCAGAGCCTTGGCCGACCCGACCCGCCGCACCATCCTCGACGAGCTCGCGGAGAAGTCCGGGCAGACGCTGTTCGAGATCTGCTCGCGGCTGACGATGAAGCACCGGCTGGGCATCTCGCGCCAGGGCGTCTCCCAGCACCTCGCCGTGCTGGAGGCCGCCGGACTCGTCGAGACCAGGCGGGAGGGCCGGTACAAGTTCCACGACCTGAACACGGCCCCGCTGCGGCAGATCGCCGAGCGGTGGCGCATGCCCGACCCGCCCGGACCGGAAGAGAGCACCCCATGAAGATCCACCTGACCAGCGTCTTCGTCGACGACCAGGCAAAGGCCCTGCACTTCTACACCGAGATCCTCGGCTTCGTGAAGAAGTACGACGTCCCGCTGGGCGGGGAGCACCGGTGGCTGACCGTGGTCTCGCCCGCCGAGCCCGGCGGCACCGAACTCCTCCTGGAGCCCGCCGCCCACCCGGCCGCCAAGACCTACCGGGACGCCCTCGTCGAGGACGGCATCCCGCTCGCCCAGTTCGCCGTCGACGACGTCACGGCGGAGTACGAGCGCCTGCGCGGCCTCGGCGTCCGCTTCACGCAGGAACCGCTGGAGACGGGCCCCGTCACCACCGCCGTCTTCGACGACACCTGCGGCAACCTGATCCAGATCGCCACGCAGCCGAAGTCCGCCGACCTCTAGGCCCCGTCCACGAGCCGGCCGTGGTGGAGTTCCAAGGGGCCGCCCGGTGTGGTGCGGGCCGCGAGGCAGGACTCGATCTGGCGGCGGAGGGCCGGTTTCGCGAACCGGCGCAGTTCCGCCGGGGGGACCGTGCGCCATTCGAGGAGTTCCGTCCGGGGCAGGCGGATCCGGGCCAGGGTGGGGGCGTCGAGGGTGCCGCCGTCGTAGAGGAAGCGGACGCGGGCCGGATAGCCGGAGCGGTGGGACCAGTTGACGGCGAGCAGCGGGCCCGGGACCAGGTCGAGGCCGAGCTCTTCGAGGACCTCCCGGCGGGCCGCGGTGCGCGGGATCTCGCCGAGGTCGCTGTCGATGCCGCCGCCGGGCAGGTTCCAGTGGTCCGGATCGCCGTACGCGGGCCGCACGAGCAGGACCCCGCCCGCGGAGTCGGTGAACAGCACGCTCGCGGCCGTCAGGGCCTTGGGGCGGGCGGCGCGGTGGCCGGCGGTGTCGTAGGAGCCCGTGTGCTCCAGCTCCGCCCGGCGCACGGGGTCGAAGCCGGCCGGGGAGCCGGGCTGCGGCACCCCGTCGATCAGGTGCGCCAGGGAGCCGGAGTGCAGGGCGGCCAGGGCGGCGCGCAAGCGGGATCCCTTCCGGGTGCCCAGGGCCTCGTAGGCCTCCTCCGGGGTGAGCCAGCGCGCCTCGGTGACCTCCCCGTCCGGGAAGGAGATGGCGGAGGTCTCCTCGGGTGTGAGCGGGCCGACGAGGTGGACGTGGACGACGAGGGAGCGGCCGAGGGGCCCCGACGGGCGGGAGTCCACGGCGAGCAGCCGCCCGACCGGCGCGCTCAGGTCCAGCTCCTCCTTGAGCTCGCGGGCCAGCCCCGTTTCCGGGGTCTCCGTGTCCTCCACGCTCCCGCCCGGGAGTTCCGGCTCCGCCTTGTACGAGGTGGTGAGGACGAGGACCCGCCCGCGCGGATCCAGCACGATCCCGGTGGCGGCGACGAGGGGCGAGGGCTGGGCGGCGTAGTAGGCGCGGACCGCGTCGGTGTACGGGGACGCGGAGGGCGGCGGGGTCGGGGGCTGATCCGGCACGGGGGCTCCTGGTGGTGCGGGGGAATGCCGTACGAGGTGGCGCGGGTGGCCGTACGAGGCTGCGGGCACATGATCCGTACCCACTCGGGGCCTGTCCATGGGACGGACCCTCGGCAGCCTCGCCGCCCGGCGGGGTTCAGGCCCGGGCGAGGAGCAGGCCGCCCATCGTGACCATGGTCGCGGCGACGAGCCCGTCCAGGGCGCGCCAGGCCGCGGGCTTGCCGAGCGGGCCGCTGAGCAGCCGGGCGCCGTAGCCGAGCGCGCCGAACCAGGTGAGGCTCGCCAGGACGGCCCCGGCGCCGAAGGCCCAGCGCAGGTCGCCGCGGCCGGCGGCGATGGATCCGAGCAGCAGCACGGTGTCGAGGTACACGTGCGGGTTGAGCCAGGTCATGGCCAGGCAGGTCAGCACGGCGCGGCGGGTGGCGGCCGAGCCGGCGGCCCTGCCGGTGGCGTCCGCGGTGAGGGCGGCGCCCGGGTCGGGGCGCAGCACCCGGCGGGCGGCCAGGGCTCCGTAGCCGATCAGGAAGGTGCCGCCGACGAGTCCGACGAGGGTGAGGGCGGGCGGCCAGGCGGTGACGAACGCGCCCACGCCGGCCACGCCGAGGGCGATCAGGGCCGCGTCGGAGAGGGCGCAGATGGCGACCACGGCGAGGACCGACTGGCGGCGTACGCCCTGGCGCAGGACGAAGGCGTTCTGGGCGCCGATGGCGACGATGAGCGAAAGGCCGGTGCCGAAGCCCGCGAGGCCCGCCGGGATGATGCCGTGTGTCATGTCTTCGACCGTAGGCAGCGGCGCGGCGAGGAGTACAGCTAAAGATTCTTACCTACCATTAGCCGCTGTGATGGATGAGCTGCCTGTGGACCAGGTGCGGACCCTGCTCGCGGTGATCGACGAGGGCACCTTCGACGCGGCGGCCGCCGCCCTGCACGTGACCCCCTCCGCCGTCAGTCAACGCGTCAAGGCGTTGGAACAGCGGACCGGGCGGGTACTGCTGATGCGGACCAAGCCCGTGCAGGCGACCGAATCGGGGGAGGTCCTCGTCCGCTTCGCGCGGCAGCTCGTCCGGCTGGAGCGCGACGCGCGGGCCGAGCTGGGCATGGCCGAGGGCCTGGGACCGGTGCGGCTGCCGATCGCGGTCAACGCGGACTCGCTGGCCACGTGGTTCCTGCCCGCGCTGACGGGGGTGCCGCAGGATCCGCCGGTCTGCTTCGAACTGCACCGGGAGGACGAGGCGCACGCGACCGAACTGCTGCGGGACGGGCGCGTGATGGCCGCGGTCACCTCGCAGCCGGTGCCCGTGGCGGGGTGCACGGTGCGCAGGCTGGGGCTCGTGCGGTACCTGCCGGTGGCGAGCCCGGAGTTCGCGGCGCGGCACCTGCGCGACGCGGTGGAGCGGGACCTGCGGAAGGCTCCGGTCGTCGTGTTCGACCGGCTGGACCTGCTCCAGGACGAGTTCGTGCGGGTCCTGACGGGGGACGCGGCGGCCAGGGCGTCCGCCGTACGTCACTACGTGCCGACGTCGGAGGGGTTCTGCGACGCGGCGACCGCCGGACTGGGCTGGGCGATGCTGCCGATGGTGCAGGCCGACCCGTTGCTGGAGGCGGGGGAGCTGGTGGTGATCGCGCCCGGGCGGAGCCTGGAGATCCCGCTGTACTGGCAGCAGTGGAAGCTGGACTCGCCCGCGCTGTCGATGGTGGCGGAGGCGGTCACGCGGGCGGCCGCGCAGGCGCTCGGCCAGGACGGGTCCTTCTGAGCGGACCCGGGAACCGCGCGCGGGCCGGACGGGCGCCTTGGCCTGCGAGGACCGGCCGGGGGAGGGCTTAGGCTGCGGGCATGGAGTCCTACACCATCGGCCAGGCGGCGCGGCTGCTCGGCGTCAGCGTAGACACGGCCCGACGGTGGGCCGACGCGGAAAGGTTCCCGACGCATCGGGACGGTACCCGGCGGATGGTCGACGGGCCGGACCTCGCCGCGTTCTGCGTGGAGGTCGCGCAGGAGGGCGGCGACGGCGACGGGGCACCGTACACCTCGGCGCGCAACGCCTTCCCCGGCATCGTGACGGGCGTGAAACTGGGCACGGTCGACGCGCAGGTGGAGATCCAGGCCGGACCGCACCGCGTCGTGTCGCTGCTGACCCGGGAGGCCGTGGAGGAACTCGGCCTGGAGGTCGGAGCGAGGGCGACGGCACGGGTGAAGTCCACGAGCGTCTTCATCGACCGGGCCTGAGGCGGGAGGGCTCGCGGGCGCGGGCCCTGAAGCCGGGGCCTGAGGTCGGGGGCCTGAGGGCGGGACCGCGAGGCCGGGGCCCTGAAGCCGGGGCCCGAGGACGGGCCCCGGGAGCGAAGGCCCGAGCGTAGGGCGTTCGTGGCGTCCGCGTGCCGGTGGCACACTGGCCGCTGATCCGCCGAAGGGGAGTACGTCCGTTGTCCATGTTCAGCAACCTGCGCCGGGCCGTGCGCCGTACCTACCGGCGGACCGTCGACCTCAGTCACCCGGCCCGCTCCCCGCTCGGCAGCGCCGTCGTCAACTGCATCGTCTACCGGGAGGGCGTGCGCCAGGACGGCCACGGCCACGCCGATGTGGGCGAGGCGCTGCGCCGGGTCCGCAAGACGGGCGAGGGCTTCGTCTGGATCGGGCTGCACGAGCCCTCGCAGGAGGAGTTCGCCGGGCTCGCCGAGCTGCTCGGCCTGCACCCGCTCGCCGTCGGGGACGCGGTCCAGGCCCACCAGCGGCCCAAGATCGAGCGCTACGACGACACCCTCTTCGCCGTGTTCAAGACCGTGCGGTACGTGGAGCACGAGGAACTGACCGCGACCAGCGAGGTGGTGGAGACCGGCGAGCTCATGGCCTTCGCCGGCGCCGACTTCGTCATCACCATCCGGCACGGCGGCCGCGGCACCCTGGGGTCGGTCCGCGAGGAGCTGGAGGCGCTCCCCGAGCACGTGGCCAAGGGGCCGGTCGCCGTCCTGCACGCGCTGGCCGACCACGTGGTCGACGAGTACGTGGCCGTCACGGACGCGGTGCAGAACGACATAGACGATGTCGAGACCATGGTCTTCAGCGAGCACGGCGGCCGCGGGGACGCCGGCCGGATCTACCAGCTCAAGCGCGAACTGCTGGAACTGCGCAGGGCGGTGGCCCCGCTGAGCCGCCCGCTCCAGCAGCTGAGCACGCAGCCGATCCCGGTCATCCCGCCGGAGATGCGCACGTACTTCCGGGACGTCGCCGACCATCTGACCCGTGCCACCGACCAGATCGCCGCGTACGACGCCCTCCTGGACTCGATACTGCAGGCCCATCTCGCGCAGGTGACCGTCGCCCAGAACGAGGACATGCGCAAGATCACCGCGTGGGCGGCCATCGTCGCCGTTCCGACGATGGTCTGCGGGGTCTACGGCATGAACTTCGAGCACATGCCCGAACTGCACTGGACCTACGGATATCCCCTCGTGCTCGGGGTGATGGCCGTCGCGTGCTTCGTCATCCACCGGGGCTTCCGGCGCAACGGCTGGCTCTGACCGGGCCGGCAGAAAACCCCTTCGAGGACGACCGGTAGTGCCCGGTAGGGTCCTCGGGGCGGCGCGCAACACGAGAAACGGCAGGTCGGGATGGATCAGGCGGCGGTGGACGGCGCGGTGGCGACGGCGGTACTGGCCGGAGAGCGGGTGCGGCTGGAGCCGCTCGAACTGCGGCACCACGACGGGCTGTGCGAGGCGGTCCGCGACGGCAGCCTCTGGGAGCTCGCGGTGACGATCGTCCCGCACCCCGACGACGTCCGGGGCTTCATCGAGGACGCGGTCGCGGCGCGGGCGGCGGGCACGCAGATCCCGTACGCGACGGTGGACGCGGAGACGGGGCGGGTCATCGGGTCCACCCGGCTGATGGTGATCAACACCGCGAACCGGCGGCTGGAGATCGGCTGGACCTTCCTGGCCGCGTCCCGGCAGCGCAGCGGAGCGAACGCGGAGGCGAAGCTCCTGATGCTGACGCACGCCTTCGAGGTCATGGGCATGAACCGGGTCGAGCTGCTCACGGACGTGCGGAACGCGAAGTCGCGGGCCGCGATCACCCGGCTGGGCGCGCAGCACGAGGGCGTACTGCGGCACCACATGGTCATGCGGGACGGCTGGATCCGCGATACGGCGGTGTACTCGCTGACGCGCCCCGAGTGGCCGGAAGCGAAGCGGGGCCTGCAGGCCCGCCTGGCGGCCCACCCCGCCGGCCGCTCCGGAGCCTGACCGAAGCCCGACCGAATCCCGACCGAAGCCCCGCCCGGTCCTTGAGTTCTAGTGGTCGTCGCAACACCCCAGTTCAAGGGGTGCGATGGACTTCAAGATCAGAGAGAACCGGGGGCCTGGGGGCGGTGGCCCTCTGATGCGTGAGCGGGAGGTATATCTCCAGCTCATGCGCCAGGGACACAGCAACACGGAAGCGTGCCGGATCGTCGGGATCAACGTGCGGACCGGCAAGCGCTGGCGCAACGGCTGGCACTCGCCGCCGTGGGGGAAGCCGAAGCCTCCGATCACCGTGGAGGCTTCGGCTCCCGGCCCGTCGCGGTATCTCCGGGAGACGGACCGCATCCACATCGCCGACCGGCTACGGGAGAAGGCGTCGATCCGGCAGATAGCCGCCGAGCTGGGCCGCAGCCCCTCGACAGTGAGCCGCGAGATACGCCGCAACAGCGCCTTGTGGTCAAACGGCCAGTGGGTCTACCGGCCACATGCCGCCCACCGTCGGGCCGAACAGCGCAGGCCTCGTCCGAAGCCCGGCAAGCTCGGCCAGAACCCCGACCTGCGCGAGTTCATCCAGCAGCGCCTTGAACTGCGCTGGAGCCCAGAACAGATCTGTCACGCTCTACGGGCCGTCTTCCCCGACCAGCCGGAGATGCACGTGGTCCACGAGACGATCTACCAGGCCCTCTACGTCCAGGGCCGCGGAGAACTCCGTCGGGAACTCACCCGGGCCCTGCGGACCGGGCGGGCCATGCGCCGGCCGCACCGGCAGTCCCACAAGCGCCAGCCCCGTGCGATCACGGGCATGGTGATGATCAGTGAGCGTCCGGCCGAGGTCGCTGACCGGGCCGTTCCCGGCCATTGGGAGGGCGATCTGATCATCGGCAAGGACGGCAAGTCCGCGATCGCCACGCTCGTCGAGCGCAGCACCCGCTACGTGATGCTCGCCCCACTGCCCCACGACCACACTGCGGGCAGCACGAAGAACGCGCTGGTCGAGGCCATATCGTCGCTTCCGCCGCACCTGAAACGATCCCTAACCTGGGACCAGGGCTCGGAGATGGCCTCGCACAAGGCGTTCACCCTAGCCACCGACGTCCCGGTCTACTTCTGTGACCCGGCCAGTCCCTGGCAGCGCGGGTCGAACGAGAACACGAATGGCCTGCTGCGCCAGTACTTCCCCAAAGGCACCGACCTCGCGGTCCACCCCCGCAACCATCTGGACACCGTTGCCGCCGAACTCAACGGCCGCCCACGCAAAACGCTCGGCTGGGAAACCCCGGCCGAGCGCCTCGCTAAGCTCCTGGCCACAGCCAGTTGACCACTTGTGTTGCAACGACCCCTGGAATTCGCCGTCAGCGGGTGGCGCGGGTCAGGAAGTGGCTGGGGGCGTCCTCGTACGTGGCCACGTGCCAGCCCGCCGCTTCGAGGGCCGGGCGGAGGTTCGGCTCGGCCAGCGGGTCGTCGGGGCTGACGGCGCGCCCGTGGCGGGCCGCGCGCTCCGCCCGCCCGGAGGGGTGGAAGAGCAGCGCGCGCTGCCCGGGGCGCAGCCGCATCCGGGCGACGGCGGCCTCGTACGCCGGTGTCTGGTGGGCGAACCGCTCCTCCCAGGCGGCGGCCCGGGGCGTGAAGAAGGCGCGGGTGGCGGTGGTTTCGGCCCGCTCGGCGACCAACTCGGCGAAGCGGCGCAGCAGTTCGCAGTCGGCCTCGTCGGGGACGGGGAGCCCCCAGGCGCTGGCGCCCACCCGGAACCCGTGCGGCGCGGAGCCGTCGCCGAGCAGCGGATCGGCGCTGCCGCCGCCGGTGCCGTCCGTGCCCGCCGCCTCGGTGAGCAGCCGGGCTCCCTCGCCCAGGGCGAGGACGGGCACTTCGGCGGCCAGTGCCGGCCCGACGAGGGGGAGGGCGGCGGGGGTGGCGCCGGGGGAGAGGACCAGCGCGTCGATCCCGGTGAGGGTGGCCGGCAGGGGGCGTCGGCGCCGGGCCGGCACGGGTGGATCCGCAGCCCGGCCGCCTCGATGGCGGCGGTCGGTGCGTCTCCGATGACGAGGACGGCCATCGGTGCCTCCCTCTCCTGCGTCGTGCTCGCGCCGTTGATCACGTATCTGAGCTTTCAATGGCCAAAATAGGCCGCATCTGCGTAATCATGCCCCGGGCAGCCTCTCATGTGCCAGGGGCGGGTGTATCGCACTCCATCCGGTGCGGGTGGGTCGTGCCGGGCCCTTGAGGTGGCGGGACTTCTGGTAGTAAAGTTTCCTAACGAAGTCGCCCGAGCATCAACTCCCTCATGGAGGCACTGTGTTCACCCCCCACCGCAAGCGACTGGCCGTCAGTACCTTGCTCGGCGCCGCCCTTCTCGCCGTGCCCGTCACCGCCCACGCGACGGCCGCCGCCCCCACCGCGGCACCCGCCTCCGCGGAGGTGTCGGCCGCCGCCGTCGGACTCGACGACCCGGCGAAGAAGGACATCGCCATGCAGATCGTCTCCAGCGCCGAGAACTCCTCGCTGAACTGGAAGGCGCAGTACAAGTACATCGAGGACATAGACGACGGCCGCGGCTACACGGCCGGCATCATCGGCTTCTGTTCCGGCACCCACGACATGCTCGAACTCGTCGAGTACTACACGCAGATCAAGCCGGGCAACGTCCTCGCCAAGTACCTCCCCGCCCTGCGGAAGGTCGACGGCAGCGATTCGCACGCCGGCCTCGACCCCAACTTCACCAAGGACTGGGTGAAGGCGGCCTCCGACTCCGACTTCAAGAAGGCCCAGAACCACGAGCGCGACCGGGTCTACTTCAACCCGGCCGTGAAGCAGGGCAAGGCCGACGGGGTCGGCGTGCTCGGGCAGTTCACCTACTACGACGCCATCGTCATGCACGGCAACGGCGACGACTCCACCAGCTTCCGCAACATCCGCAAGCGCGCCCTGACCAAGGCCAAGCCCCCGGCCCAGGGCGGCAACGAGACCACCTGGCTCAACGCCTTCCTCGACGCCCGGGTCTGGGCGATGAAGCAGGAGGAGGCGCACAGCGACACCAGCCGCGTCGACACGGCCCAGCGGGTGTGGCTCAAGAAGGGCAACCTCAACCTCAACACCCCCCTGGACTGGAAGGTCTACGGGGACCCGTTCCACATCGGCTGACCGCTCCGAGGAGCATGAGGCGGCGGCCCGGGGGCAACTCCCCTCCCTCCCCGGGCCGCCGCCCGCCGCCGCAGCACCCACCCCACGAGCACGGCCGCGCCCGCCAGCCCGTACGCCACCGGGATCGTCGCCCCGCCCAGCGCGCGCACCGAGACGTACGCCGCCGCCCCCGCGACCGCCACCCCCAGCCACTCGGCGCGGCCGTCCAGCGCCACCAGCGCGATCAGCAGCAGCGCGTACCAGGAGTACCCCGGGGTCATCAGCAGGAACGCCGTGCCCGTCACCAGCAGCGCCGCGCTCCACGGCTGCCGCGGATCCCCGCGCCGCCAGACGTACGCCGTCACCGCCAGCATCCCGACCGCGACCGCGGGCACCGACCAGGAGTCCGGGAGCACGAGGCGCAGCAGCGCGTAGCGGCCGCCCGCGCCCGGGTCCTCGTACCCCTCCTCCTCGGCGTAGCCGCCCAGGTAGCCGAAGACCGATGCGCGCGAGGCCAGCACGTACGGCAGGTAGGCCAGGCCCACCACCGCGGCCGCGGGCAGCAGCAGCGCCGCCGCGTCCCGCCACCGCCGTACGCCGGCCAGCGCGCCCGGCAGCAGCACGGCGGGCAGCAGCTTCGCCGCGATCGCCAGCCCGAACAGGGCGCCGCCGGGCGCGCGTCGGCGCACCACCACCCCCAGTGCCGCCACCGACAGCAGGACGGCGAGCACGTCCACGTGCGCGTTGTTCACCGCCTCCACCGCCACCGCCGGACACCAGGCCCAGTACGCGGCGGTACGCGGCCGCGCGCCCCGGCGGCGCTGGACCAGCAGCAGCGCCCCGGTGACGGCGAGCGCCAGCAGGGCCCCTCCGGTCTGCAGGGCCTTGTGCCGCACGCCCGCCGGGGACAGGGCGTGGACCAGCCCGAACCACCCCTCCGCGACGGGCGGGTAGACGGTGTGGACGGCGGGCCGGTTGATGCGGGTGCACACCCCCGGCTCGATGCCCACCCGGTCGGGCCCTGCGCAGGCGGCCGCGCCGCGCGGGAACAGCCAGTCGTCGCGCAGGGTGCGCAGCGCCGGATCGGCGGGGGTGTGGTCGTACGGGGAGATCCCGGCGGCCTGCACCCGCCCGTCCCAGGCGTAGCGGAAGGAATCGGTGCTGGTCAGCGGCGGCCCGGCGAGCCCCGCCGCGCAGACGGCCAGCGCACCCGCCAGCACGAGCGGGACCACGTACCGCTCCGGCACCCGCCGCAGCGACCAGGCGGCCGTGCCGAACAGCGTCCAGGCGGCCGCGTACCACCAGGTGAGCCGCGCCGGGTCGGCGAAGTAGCCCTCCTCGCGCACGGCGGGCACGAGAACGGCGGTCAGCGCGGCGAGCAGCAGCACGGTGAGGAGGGTCCGGGCGCGGGGGTGGTCCATACGGGCCAGCCTGGCAGCGCGGGGCGCCGCCGGGCGGGCGACCCGGCCCGGCGTCCGCGTTTCGTAAGGTGTCGGGCCGCCCGCGCGGGGCCCGGCGGCGCTCTCATGGAGGGCATGACTCCGCCCCCGCCTCCGCCCGCACCTCCACCCACGCCGCCGGCCGCGCCGCCGCCTCCGCCGGTGTCGCCACCACCACCGCCACCGCCACCGCCGCCCGCTCCGCCGGAACCCGCCTCCCGCTTCCCCTTCCGGCCGCCTTCCTTCGGCGGCCGCCTGCACGACGCCCGCACCGCCACCTCCCTCGGCCGCTGGCTCGGCGCGGCCTTCGCCGTCTGCTTCCTGACCGGCCTGATCAGCCACTACCTCCAGCACCCGCCCGGCTGGGCCGCGGACTCGCTGCCCAGCCGCCCGGTCTGGGGCTACCGGCTCAGCCAGGGCCTGCACATCGCCACCGGGCTCGCGGCGATCGTGCTGCTCCTGGCGAAACTGTGGACGGTGTACCCGAGGCTGTTCGTGTGGCCCCCGGTGCGCGGTGTCCGGCACGGGCTGGAACGCCTGTCGGTGGCGGTGCTCGTGGCCTCCGCCGTCCTCCAGGTCTTCACCGGACTCCTCAACATCGCCGAGTGGTACCCCTGGCCGTTCGGCTTCATCCAGACGCACTTCGCCCTCGCCTGGGTGGTGACCGGGTCGCTGCTCCTCCACATCGCAGTCAAGGCCCCTGAGATCAGGGCCCATTGGAGCCGCCGTTCCCCCGGAACACTCCAACTGCCCTCCCAGGACGGCCCGGACCGGCGCTCCCTGATGCTCGGCGTCGGCGCGGCCGTCGGAGCCGTCACCCTCACCACCGTCGGGCAGTCCTTCACCCCGCTGAAGCGGCTCGACCTGCTCGCACCCCGGCACCCCGACCACGGACCACAGGGGCTCCCGGTCAACCGCACGGCCGCGGCGGCCGGCGTCACCGAACGGGCGGTACGGGACTGGCGGCTGGAGGTGCGGGGCCCCACCCCCTTCACGCTGACGCTCGATCAACTCCGCGCCCTGCCCCGGGCGCAGGCGCGGCTGCCCATCGCGTGCGTGGAGGGCTGGAGCGTGGAAGCACACTGGAGCGGAGTGCGGATCCGCGACCTGATGGCGCGGGCGGGCGCCCCGGCCGGGGCCGGGCTGAGGGTCACCTCGCTGGAATCGGGCGGCGCGTACCGGGTGATGGACATGGGCCGGGACTACGCCGAGGACCCGCTGACCCTGCTCGCACTGGAACTGAACGGCCAGGTCCTGACCGCCGACCACGGCTACCCGGCGCGCGTCATCGCGCCGAACCGGCCCGGAGTCCTGCAGACCAAATGGGTCACCCTCCTGGAGGTGCTGTGAAGGGCGTGCGCCTGCTCCTGGGCGGCGCCGGGCTGTTGCTGATCGCGATCGGCGGACGGCTGCTGGCGGACCTGCCCGACCCCCTCGACGTACTGGTGTGGATGGGCGGGGCGCTCGTCCTGCACGACGGGATCATCGCGCCCCTCGTCCTGGCGGCCGGCCTCGCGGTCGCCGCCGTGCCCGCGCGGGGCCTCGTACGGGGAGCCCTGCTGACGGCGGGCGCGCTCGTCCTGGTCACCCTGCCCCTGCTGCTGCGACCGGGGACGCCGCCGAACCCGTCGGCCCTGCCGCTGCCGTACGGGCGGAACCTGCTCCTGGTGCTCGCCGCGGTGGCGGTGGCCGCCGGGGTGATGGCGGTCGCCGGCCGGTGGCGGCGCCCACGGTCCCGAACCTCCGGCGCGGCCGCGCGGGAGGACAGGCCGGCGCAGTGACGGGCGACCCGGGTGGCGTCAGGCGCTGCCCCGCTCGACCGGGATCCACAGCTGGGAGCCGGTCTCCGCGCCGATCTCCACCGGCCGCGTCAGCAGGAGCTCCGGACCCGGCCGGCTCGTGTACGGGTTCGAGGGGAACCACTGGGTGAACACGTCGCGCCACAGATCCTGGAGGGCGCTCGGGTAGGGCCCGTGGTTGTCGAAGACCGCCCAGGTCCCGGCCGGCACGTCGAGGGCGTCGAGCTCCTCGGCGCTCGTGCCGGGGCCGGTCACCACACCGACCCAGTAGTCCACCTCGGCGCCCTCCTCCCGGCTGTCGGTCAGGTGCACCACCGCCGACAGGACCCCCTCCGGCTCCAGGCCGGCCAGCTCCTTCATCCGGAGGACCGCCCGCTCGTCCAGGCTCTCCACATGGGCCGTGGCGGCCGCGTTGGTCCCGTCGTGCACGAGGGGCACCCGGGCCTTCCTGCCGAGGACCCGGAACGGCTCCTTCTCCACGATCCGGTACCGCATGGTCGTGCTTCCTTCGACGACGACGCGGAAGGACATGCGCGGCTGCGCCGTGAGCACCGCGCCCGTGCGCCGGGCCTCGCCCGGCCCGATGCCGTGCACCGATCGGAACGCCCGGGCGAACGCCTCGCCCGAGCCGTACCCGTACCGCACCGCGACGTCGAGCAGCGTCAGCTCCCCGGCCAGCACCTCGGCCCCGGCGAGCGTCATCCGCCGGCGCCGTACGTAGACCGGGAGCGGCATCCCGGCGAGCGCGGAGAACAGCCGGCGGAAGTGGTACTCCGACACGGCGGCGATCCGGGCCACCTCGGCCATGTCGATGTCCTGGTCGAGGCGGGACTCCAGGTGCTCCAACGCCTGGTTCAGCCGCTCCAGCACGCTGTCCGTCCTTCCGTTCCCACCCGACACATCCCGTGCGGGAATTGTCGGGCCGCGCGATGCGGCGCTGCCCGAGGCTTACCCCATGAACGACATTAAGGGATATTGCGAGCCGCGGTTCGGCGCGGTCCACGAGGCACTTGCGGGGCTGCTCGCCAAGGAGGACGTGGGCGCCTCGGCGGCCGTCTACCTCGACGGCGAGCCGGTGGTCGACCTCTGGGGCGGGTACGCCGATGCGGACCGTTCCGTCGGCTGGGAGGGCTCCACCCTCGCCTGCGTGAACTCGACGACCAAGAACATGACGGCCCTGTGCGCGCTGATCCTGGCCGACCGTGGCCTGCTCGACCTGTCCGCGCCGGTCGCCGCCTACTGGCCCGAGTTCGCCGCGGCGGGCAAGGAGGGCGTGCTGGTACGGCACGTGCTGTCGCACACCGCGGGGCTGCCGGACCTGCCCGGGCTGGGGTCGGTCGCGGAGCTGTACGACTGGGAGGCCGTGACGGCGGGGCTGGCCGCGCAGGCGCCCGCATGGGAACCGGGAACGGCCGCCGGCTATCACGCGCTCACCTTCGGGTTCCTCGTGGGCGAGATCGTCCGGCGCATCACCGGGCGCGGTGTCGGTGCGTTCTTCGCGGAGGAAGTGGCCGGGCCGCTGGGCGCGGATTTCCACATCGGGCTCCCCGCGGAGCACGACCACCGCGTCGCACCGCTGATCCCGCCGCCGTCGCTGACCGACGCGTACGCCGCCAGCGCGCCGCCCGGACCGGACGGCGCACCCCGGGAGACCACCGGTGTCGCCGTCCGGGTCCGGGACGTCAACGCGCCGGCCTGGCGCCGTGCGCAGATCCCCGCGGTCAACGGCTACGGCAACGCCCGCTCCGTCGCCCTGGTCCAGTCGGTCCTGGCGAACCGGGGAACGGCCGGTGGGGTGAGGCTGCTGTCTGCGCGGGGGTGCGAGCCCGCCTGGCAGGAGGTGTTCAGCGGTGCGGACCGCGTGCTGGGGACGCCGATGGCCTGGACGGCGGGCTTCGGGAAGTTCGGCAACACCTTCGGCTGGGGCGGCTGGGGAGGTTCGCTCGTCGTGAGCGATCCCGAGGCACGGATGACGGTGGCCTACGTCATGAACCAGATGATCGACCGGGAGCGGCAGCAGGACGACCGCGGCATGGAGATCGTCATGGCCGCGTACGGCGGACTGCACTGACGGCTGACCGTACGGGCAGCGGACAGCGTTGACGGCGGACCGCACCGACCGCGGCCTAAGGGGCTGCGGCCCCGCGCGTCAGCAGGGTGAAGGCCCGGCCCGCCGCCGTCCACCGGCCCGCCGGTGCCCAGTCCGCGGCCGCCGCGTGCCGGGCCAGGGCCGCCGGGCCCACGCGGGCCCAGGCGAACGGCGCCCCGAGGCCGCCGCGGCCGTCGGCCACCCGGACCTCGCAGCGTTCGTCCACGTCGGCCCCGCCCTCCGCCTGCGCGCACTCCACGATCAGCGAGCCGGTCACCGCGAGCACCTCGGCCGTCCGGCGCAGCAGCGCGGCGGGGTCGCCGCCGATGCCGATGTTCCCGTCGATGAGCAGCGCCGTGTCCCAACGGCCTTCGCCGGGAAGGGTGTCGAAGACCGACCGGTGCAGGGCGGCGGCGCCCGAGCGGGCGGTCCGGGCCACCGCCTCCGGGCTGACGTCGATGCCCAGGGCCCGGTGTCCACGGGCGGCGAGCGCGGAGACCAGCCGGCCGGGGCCGCAGCCGATGTCGAGGACGGCGCCCCGGCAGCGGTCCAGCACCGTCCGGTCGGCGCCGTCCGGCGCCTCGCACCAGCGCTCCACGTCCAGCGGGAGCAGCCACCCGTCGCCCCGCCGCAGGTAGAGCGGCCCCCGGCCGCGGCGCAGGGCCACCGTGTACGGATCGGCCGACCAGGCGGTGACCGGACCGCCGGCCCGCGCCCCGCCCGAGGTGAGCGTGGTCATCGCAGGACCGGCCGGGTGAGGTCCGCCAGCCGCGCGGCGAAGGCGCCCGCAGGGGCCTCGGCGGCGACCAGGCGGGCGTCCCCGGCGGTGTCGACGTCCCGCAGGACGGGCAGCCGGCCGGTGCGCAGCCCGGCCGCACGCAGCCGTTCGTACTGGACCGCGCCCGTCTCGGGGACCGACATCGGTACTCCGCGCAGCAGTGCGGGGTCCGGGACGGCCAGTCCGAGCGCCCAGAACCCGCCGTCGACGGCGGGCCCGAACCAGGCCCCGTACGCCGACCAGTCGACGTCCAGCAGCTCCGGCGTGACCTGCGGGGTGTCCATGCCGATCAGCAGGGCGGGCCCGCTGCAGGCCCCGAACGCGGCGGCGAGCCGCAGGTCCAGGCTCCCGGCGCACTGCGGGAGCACCTCGAAGCCGGGCGGCAGCCACGGGCCGGGCCGGCCCTCCAGGACCAGGACCCGGCGCCGGGCGGGGGCCGCGGCCACGGCGGCGAGGGTGTCGGCGAGCGCGGCCTCGGCCAGCGCGGCCGCCTCGGCCGGGGTGAACGGCGGGGTGAGCCGGGTCTTGACCCGGCCCGGGACCGGCTCCTTCGCGATCACCAGCAGGGTGGTCGTGCTCATCGCCCACCGCCGGAGGGCGTGCCCGCACCGCCGGAGGTGGCGCCCGCACCGGCCCGGCCGGCGGCCGGGGCAGCGGCCGGCTGCGCCAGGACCCGGCTCATGTCGCGGACCGCCTGCCAGGTGCCCCGCCAGGTGCCCGTCACCTTCGACTTCCCCGCGCGCGGCAGGTACGGCACGTCCACCTCCCGGATCCGCCAGCCCGCGTCCGCGGCCCGGACCACCATCTGCAGCGGGTAGCCGGAGCGCCGGTCCGACAGGTCCAGCCCGAGCAGGGCCTCCCGGCGCGCGGCCCGCATCGGGCCCAGATCGCGCAGCCGCAGTCCGGTCCGCCTGCGCAGCAGCCGGGCCAGCGCCAGGTTCCCGGCCCGGGCGTGCGCGGGCCAGGCGCCGCGGCCCTGCGGACGGCGCCGGCCGAGCACCAGATCGGCCTCGCCCGCGGCGACGGCCGCCACGAAACCGGTCAGCAGCCCGGGGTCCAGCGAGGCGTCGCAGTCGCAGAAGCAGACGAGGTCCGCCTCGGCGGCGAGCAGCCCGGCGTGGCAGGCGGCGCCGAAACCGCGCCGGGACTCGGTGACCACGGTCGCGCCGAGGGCCCGCGCGAGCTCGGCGGAGCCGTCGGTGGAACCGTTGTCCACGACCAGGGCCCGCCAGCCGTCCGGGATGCGCGCGAGGACCCAGGGCAGGGCCTCGGCCTCGTTGAGACAGGGGAGTACGACGTCTACCGTCACGGTTTCGCTCACGGTGTCACCGTAGGAACCGCGGCCCCGCAAAAGGGCCGTGGACTCCTTACGAAACGCGGACGTCGCCCCCGTGGACGCGCTCCGGGGTCCGCGCCCGGGTCCGTGGGTGGGAGGCTGGACGGTATGAGCGGTGACGGCGTGAGCGGCAGCAGCAGTGGCGGTGGCGGTGCGGAGCCGGTGCCCGCGCGGATCCTGGTCGTCGACGACGACCCGACGGTGTCGGAGGTCGTCACCGGCTACCTGAGGCGCGCCGGATACGCGGTGGAGAGCGTCGCGGACGGCCCGGCGGCGCTCACCCGGGCCGCCGCGTTCCGGCCGGACCTGGTCGTACTGGACCTCATGCTGCCGGGTCTGGACGGGCTGGAGGTGTGCCGCAGGCTCCGTGCGGCAGGCCCGGTGCCCGTGATCATGCTGACCGCGCGGGGCGACGAGGACGACCGGATCGCGGGACTGGAACGGGGCGCCGACGACTACGTCACCAAACCGTTCAGCCCGCGCGAGCTGGTCCTGCGGGTCTCCTCCGTGCTGCGGCGCGCGGCGGCGGCCGGAGCCGCGACGGCCCCGGGGCCCGGCGGGGGAGGGGCCCGGCTCACGGCCGCCGGGATCACACTCGATCCGTCCACCCACCGGGCCGCGAAGGACGGGCGCGAACTGGCGCTCACCGTCCGGGAGTTCGACCTGCTCGCGCACTTCCTCCGGCACCCCGGGCAGGCGCACGGGCGGGAGGAGCTGATGCGCGAGGTGTGGGGCTGGGACTTCGGCGACCTGTCGACGGTGACCGTGCACGTACGCCGCCTGCGCGCCAAGGTCGAGGAGGACCCCGGGCGGCCGAAGCTGATCCAGACGGTCTGGGGCGTCGGCTACCGCTTCGAACCGGGCGGGGTGACTGCGGCATGAAGGACCTCCTGCTCATCGCGCTGTTCGCGTTCGGCGGGGCCGTGTGCGCGGGGGCGCTCGGCGCGCTCGTGCTGCGGCTGGTGCGGCACCGGTCGGTCGCGGTGTCCCTGACGGTGATCGCCGCCGTGACGGTCACCGCGATGCTGGCCGGGACGCTCGCGGTGGCCCAGGCGATGTTCCTCTCCCGGCACGACCTCGGGGTGGTCACCCTGGTCGTGGCGATGGCGGCGGTGGTCTCCCTGGCCGTGGCCCTGCTGCTGGGGCGGTGGGTGGTGGCCCGCAGCCGTGAACTGTCGCTGGCCGCACGGGACTTCGGCGACGGCGGCAGTTTCGCGGCGCCGCCGGGGCTGGCGACTGCGGAACTGGCTTCGCTGTCGCGGGAGTTGGCGGCGACCAGCGAGAAGCTGGCGGTGTCCCGGGAACGGGAGCGGGCCCTTGAGACCTCGCGGCGGGAGCTGGTGGCCTGGATCTCGCACGATCTGCGGACCCCGCTGGCGGGTCTGCGGGCGATGTCCGAGGCGCTGGAGGACGGCATGGCGGAGGATCCGGCGCGCTACCACCGGCAGATCCGCACCGAGGTGGACCGGCTGAACTCCATGGTCGGGGACCTCTTCGAACTGTCCCGCATCCACGCGGGGGCGCTGACGCTGACCCCGAGCCGGATGTCCGTGTACGACCTGGTCGGCGACGCGCTGTCCGGGGTGCATCCGCTGGCGCGGGAGCGCGGGGTGCGGCTCGACGGCGGAGCGGTGGACCGGGTGCCGGTGGAGGTGGACGGCAAGGAGATGACGCGGGTCCTGGCCAACCTGCTGATCAACGCGATCCGGCACACGCCCGCGGACGGCACGGTGGCGATCGCGGCGTCCGTTCGGGCGGCCGGGGACGCGGTGGTGGTGTCCGTGACGGACGGCTGCGGGGGGATTCCGGCGGAGGACCTGCCGAGGGTCTTCGACACGGGCTGGCGGGGCACCCAGGCGCGGACGCCTCCGTCCGGGACGCCTCCGGAGGGGGTGGCCTCGGTGCCGGCGCCTCCGGCGGGAGCGGGTCTGGGACTGGCGATCGTACGGGGCATCGTGGAGGCGCACGAGGGGCGGGCGGCGGTGCGGAACGTTCCCGGAGGGTGCCGGTTCGAGGTGACCTTGCCGCTGCCGGCCTGAGCCTGGCCAGGGCCGGGGCCGGGTGCGGCGCCGTTGCCGGGGGCCGGCCCCCGGACCCCCGCTCCTCAAACGCCGGAGGGGCTGATCGCGCCTGAGCGACCGGTCAGGTGGAGGGGCGCTGTGCGGCGTGTGCGAAATCCCTCATGCCCGCCTCGAAGTCGACGCCCGGGCGCCAGCCCAACTCCGTGCGCAGGCGCTGGGAGTCGGCCGTGATGTGGCGGACGTCGCCGAGGCGGAACGCGCCGGTGACCACGGGGTCGGGGCCGCCGTGGGCCGCGGCCAGCGCGGTGGCCATGTCGCCGACCGTGTGCGGGGTTCCGCTGCCGGTGTTGTAGGCGGTGCACACGCCCAGCGGCGTCGGGGCCTCCAGGGCCAGGGCGTTGGCCTCCGCGACGTCCGCGACGTGGACGAAGTCCCGCCGCTGGCCGCCGTCCTCGTACACCTGCGGGGCCTCGCCCCGCGCCAGCGAGGAGCGGAAGAAGGAGGCCACGCCCGCGTACGGGGTGTCGCGCGGCATCCCCGGCCCGTACACGTTGTGGTAGCGCAGCGACACCGCCCGGCCGTCCACGCAGCGCGCCCAGGAGGCCGCCAGGTGTTCCTGGGCCAGCTTCGTTGTCGCGTACACGTTGCGCGGATCCGTCGGGGCGTCCTCGGCCACCAGCCCGGGCGTCAGCTCCGCATCGCAGACGGGGCAGTGCGGTTCGAAGCGGCCGGCGGCCAGGTCCGCGACGCGGCGCGGGCCCGGGCGTACGACCCCGTGGCGCGGGCACTCGTACCGGCCCTCCCCGTAGACCACCATCGACCCGGCGAGGACCAGGTCGCGGACCCCGCCCTCCGCCATCGCGGCGAGCAGCACCGCCGTGCCGAGGTCGTTGTGGCAGACGTAGGCCGGGGCGTCCGCGAAGTCCTTGCCGAGGCCGACCATCGCGGCCTGGTGGCAGACGGAGTCCACCCCGCGCAGGGCCCCGCGTACGGCCTCGGGGTCGCGGACGTCCGCCCGCACGAACTCGGCGCCGTCCGCCGGGGGGACGAGGTCCAGGACGAGGGGCTCGTGGCCGCGAAGGCGAAGAGTGGTAACGATGTGGGTGCCAATGAACCCGGATCCGCCGGTGACGAGTACGCGCATGACCGGGACGTTACGGACTACCGGGACGCGGAGGGGGCTCCCACGCCCCTCCGTAAGACTTCCGTCACCCCATTTCGTCACGGGCGGTGAGGGGATGGGGGCAGGGGGTCCCAAGTTGCGCCCGGTACCGGTGTGTTTGAGCCGCCGGGCGGCGAAAAGTAATGCTTTTGGTGCCTTGCCAACTGGCTTGACCGCGACGTAAGCGGGGCATAAGTTCTGCCCCGGCTCGCTCCATCAGGACCGGCCCACGACCCGTCTCTTGGGGGGACTCATGCACTACTACATCGACGTTCTGAAGAAGTACGCCGTCTTCTCCGGCCGCGCCCGCCGCCAGGAATACTGGATGTTCGTCCTCTTCGACATCGCGGCCCTGATCATCGTGGCCATCATCGACGCGATCGCCGGCACCACGCCGCTGCTCTACGCGCTCTACGCGCTGGCCACGTTCCTCCCGAGCCTGGGCGTCAGCATCCGCCGCCTGCACGACCAGGGCAAGTCCGGCTGGTGGATCCTCGTCGGCTTCATCCCGCTCGTCGGCTGGATCTGGGCGATCGTCCTGATGGCCACCGAGGGCGAGCCGAACCCGAACCAGTACGGCCCGAGCCCGAAGGCCGTCCACGCCTGAGCAGGTCCGTAACCGGTAGTGCCCGAGCGTCGTCACTGGCTGAAAGCAGCCGGTGGCGGCGCTCTCGGCGTTTGCGGGCGGCCCGGGAGGGTCCCGGCAGCAGGGAGTGACGTGTGTCTCGCACGGGCTTGCGCCGGGGGGCTGTCCAGACCGGCCCGATCACGAGATATCTTGATGTCGAGCAATGTTGCAGACGAGAGACGCAGACTGTGGAGCGGAGCATCCGGTGACTGACTCGACCATCATCTACACGCACACTGACGAGGCCCCGGCCCTCGCGACGTATTCCTTCCTGCCTGTGATCCAGGCTTACGCGTCGACGGCCGGTGTGAATGTCGAGACCCGTGACATCTCCCTGGCAGGTCGGATCATCGCCAGCTTCCCCGAGTACCTGGAAGAGGGCCAGCGGATCGCGGACGCCCTCGCCGAGCTCGGCGAACTGGCGAAGACCCCGGGCGCCAACATCATCAAGCTGCCCAACGTCTCGGCGTCGATCCCGCAGCTCAAGGCCGCGGTAGCCGAGCTCCAGGGCCAGGGCTACGCGCTTCCGGACTACCCGGACGACCCGAAGAGCGACGAGGAGCGGGAGAACCGCGCCCGTTACGACAAGATCAAGGGCAGCGCCGTCAACCCGGTCCTGCGCGAGGGCAACTCCGACCGCCGCGCCCCCGCCTCGGTCAAGAACTACGCCAAGGCGCACCCGCACCGCATGGGCGCCTGGACCACCGAGTCGAAGACGAACGTCGCCACGATGGGCGAGAACGACTTCTGCTCCACCGAGAAGTCCGCCGTGATCGCCGAGGCCGGCACGCTGCGCATCGAGCACGTCGACGCCGACGGCGCCGTCACGGTGCTGCGTGACTCCGTACCGGTGCTCGCCGGTGAGGTCGTGGACGCGTCCGTGCTGCACGTCGACGCGCTGCGCACCTTCCTCAACGACCAGATCGAGCGTGCCAAGGCCGAGGGCGTCCTGTTCTCCGTGCACCTCAAGGCCACGATGATGAAGGTCTCCGACCCGGTCATCTTCGGCCACGTGGTCCGCGCCTTCTTCCCGAAGACCTTCGCCCGCTACGGCGAGACCCTGGCGGCCGCCGGCCTGTCCCCGAACGACGGTCTCGGCACCATCCTGAACGGCCTGGGCGCGCTGCCCGACGGCGACGCGATCAAGGCCTCCTTCGACGCCGAGATCGCCGAGGGCCCGGCCCTCGCGATGGTGGACTCCGACAAGGGCATCACCAACCTGCACGTCCCGTCCGACGTCATCGTCGACGCCTCGATGCCGGCCATGATCCGCACCTCCGGCCACATGTGGGGCCCGGACGGCGCCGAGGCCGACACGCTCGCCGTCCTCCCGGACAGCAGCTACGCCGGCGTCTACCAGGTCGTCATCGACGACTGCCGCGCGCACGGCGCGTACGACCCGTCCACGATGGGCTCGGTGCCGAACGTCGGCCTCATGGCCCAGAAGGCCGAGGAGTACGGCAGCCACGACAAGACCTTCGAGCTGGCCACCGCCGGCACCGTCCGCCTCGTCGACGCCTCGGGCGCCACGGTCCTGGAGCAGGAGGTCGCCGCCGGCGACATCTTCCGCGCCTGCCAGACCAAGGACGCGCCGATCCAGGACTGGGTCAAGCTCGCCGTCACCCGCGCCCGCGCCACCGGCGTCCCGGCCGTCTTCTGGCTCGACGAGGGCCGCGCGCACGACGCGCAGCTGATCGCCAAGGTGCAGACGTACCTCGCCGACCACGACACCGACGGTCTGACCATCAAGATCCTGTCCCCGGTCGAGGCCACCGCGTACTCCCTGGAGCGCATCCGCCGCGGCGAGGACACCATCTCGGTGACCGGCAACGTGCTGCGCGACTACCTGACCGACCTGTTCCCGATCCTGGAGCTGGGCACCAGCGCCAAGATGCTGTCGGTCGTCCCGCTGATGAACGGCGGCGGCCTCTTCGAGACCGGCGCCGGCGGCTCCGCCCCGAAGCACGTCCAGCAGCTCGTCAAGGAGAACTACCTGCGCTGGGACTCCCTCGGTGAGTTCCTCGCGCTGGCCGTCTCCTTCGAGCACCTCGCCACCACCACCGGCAACGCCCGCGCCCAGGTGCTGGCCGACACGCTGGACCGCGCGACCGGCACCTTCCTCAACGAGGACAAGTCGCCGAGCCGCAAGCTGGGCGGCATCGACAACCGCGGCAGCCACTTCTACCTCGCCCTGTACTGGGCGCAGGAGCTGTCGCGCCAGACCGAGGACCCGAAGCTGGCCGCCGCCTTCGACCCGCTGGCCAAGACGCTGGCCGAGTCCGAGGAGAAGATCGTCGGCGAGCTCATCGCCGTCCAGGGCGCCCCGGCGGACATCGGCGGCTACTACCAGCCCGACGCCGCCAAGGCCTCGGCGATCATGCGGCCGTCCGCGACGCTGAACGCGGCGCTCGCGCTCCTCGGCTGAGGTCCTGCGCCGGGGCTGAGGTCCACCAGGGCTGAGGCCCCTCGGGACCGAGGCCCCCCAGGACCGAGGTACACCGCTTCCACGGGTCCGCCCCGGCCGGCAGTCGCCGGCCGGGGCGGACCCGTTCGTGCGTCCGGTCAGAGCCGGTGCACCTGATCCGGAGCGAAGGCCAGCGGGTCGCTCCCGGCGGCCAGGACCCGCAGCCCGGGAGCCACGGCGAGCAGCTCGCGCAGCCACTCCAGGGCCTCGGACGCGAGGTGCTCGCAGCCGTCGAGGACGAGCAGCATGTCGCGCTCCGCCAGCCACGACGCCGCGTTCGTCGTCCCGCACGGCAGGAACGGCATGCCCGGTACGCAGCCCAGGGAGGCCGTCAGGTCGCGGACCCCGAACCGGCGGTCCATGGACACCACGGCCACGCCGTCGTAAAAATTGGACGAGAGCCGTTGCCCTATCTCCCGCACCAATTGGCTCCGGGGCTCGCGGGACCGTCCGGTGACGGTCAGTACTTTGCCCCGCCGCACGGCGGTGAAAAGACGGGACAGCTCCGCGGAGGCCACCGGGAACGTACCGGCTCCTCTGGAATCCCTCATCGGCACGATGCCCCCCTGCATGCGTGACCTGCGGCAAGAGGGTTGTTTCAAGCCGCATGAAGACGATTATGCGCCAGTTCTATCGGATGGCCAGGGGAATTCCCTATTCCGGTGAAACGCCCGTGGCGCCCGATGATCGCAGGAGATGTACACCCGATGCGGGTTTGTCCATTCCCGCGGCCGGGCCCGCCGGGGGAATGGTTGTCCGGGGGGCCGGAATCCGCTGTACTGCCTCTGTGTGCGGCCCGATGTACGGGCTTGCGCGGGGGAGGGGTCAGGATGAGTGCGGACCGGCGTCGGGCAGGGCGGGGCGCGAGACCCGCGTCGCACCGGCGCCGTGCGGGCTCCCGTCGCCGAAGACCCCTGCTGAGCCTCCTCCTGTCCGCCTTCCTCCTCGTGGGCGTCTGCGCCGCGACGGGCATCGCCTGGGAGCCGCGCACCGTCGCCGACGCGCGGGCCCGCTCCGGACCCGGCCCGGCGGACGCCCTGCCCGGGACCCCCGGCGACGGCCCCGCGCCGACCGCCACCGGCCCCGTCGCCGCGGGCCCGGGTGCGAGCGCCCCGCAGAGTCCCGGCGTGCAGCCCCCGGACCCGAAGGCCCAGGGGTCCGGCTCGGACGACGCGGTGCGCCCCACGGGGGCCCTGCCCTTCGACATGCCGCAGCCGGCCGTCCTGCGCTCCGGCGCAGCCGGCAAGAAGCTGGTCTTCGCCCACTACTTCACCCCGTACCCGCTCTCCCTGGACAACGTCGGCGCCGACGCCGACTACTACACCCGCAACTACCTGAAGCCGGACGGCGAGAACGGCAAGCACGAGCGCTACGGCGGCCTGCTCCGCGACCGCCCGCTGCCCGTCCCGCCCAAGGCCGGGGACTGGGAGCTCGCCAACCTCCGGCAGGAGGTCCGTACGGCCCGCGCCGCCGGCATCGACGGATTCACCCTCGACCTGCTCTCCCTGACCGGGAAGAACCGGGAACGCTCCAACCTCCTGATGGAAGCCGCCCGTTCGGTGGATCCGGCCTTCAAGGTCATGTTGATGCCGGACATGACCTCCCTGGGCACCGACGACCCGGTCGTGCTCGCCGACCTCCTCGCGGAACTCGGCAAGGCCCCGGCCGCCCACCGGCTCCCCGACGGCCGGTTGGTCGTCTCGCCGTTCAAGGCGGAGGAGAAGAGCGTCGCCTGGTGGACCGGGGTCATGGACGTCCTGAAGTCCCGCCACGGCATCCGTACCGCCTTCGTCCCGCTCTTCCTCGACTTCGGCGCGCACAGCGCCGAGTTCGAGCCCATCAGTTACG